>JBKPUA010000074.1:0-13516 GCA_046735815.1 Pseudomonadota bacterium | reverse complement strand
AGGGCCGCGTCGATGGATCGGGCCCTCGGTTGCGGGCGCCAGGGTGACGTCTATTGCTACGCCTCTCCGCTGCCGATGGCCCACAGCTTGCACAGCTCGTCGAGCGCGGTCTTGGCGCGTTCGGCGGCGGCCGCATAAGCCTGCGCGCGGCTGCTCCAGCCCAATGTGTAACCCACCTGCTCGAGCGGGACCTCGCGGCATACCGCCCATTCGAGAACATGCGCTCCGATCTTGCCGACCGCCTGCACCGCCTCTCGGTAGCGTTGCCGGTGGAAGTGCTGGCCTTCCGTCCTGGCCATGCCGGAGTACGCGCCGAGGTCGGGCGCGAAAATTCGGTCGAGGTCGAAGGAGCGCAGCGGGTCGGCGAGGCCGGCGTGATACCAATGGTGGCGATATTTCTGCCCGGCCGAGTACTGCTCTTTGGTGATCACGTCGCGCGCAAGCGCGCGTTCGAGCGGGCTGTCCCGCATCGTGATTTGGCCGGTGTCGCCCCGCTCGAAATCCGTGCCGGCCCGGCGAACCCGCTCCGCCGTGGGCTCCGCGCGTCGCCCGCCGATGGATCGCCCGCTGCGGCGCTCTGTCAATCTTCGCACTTCTACCTTGAACTGCCGGTGTCGCTCTCTCATGTGTGTTTTCCCTGACTCTGGACCGTGGCCGTGCCACCGGACGGAACGCGGCTCCGGGGGGAGAACAGAACCCCGACCACCTACGGAGGCGCGCGTCGGCCGGCTCACCGCCCAAAACTCAACCCGCCCTTCGAGCCGCCGCGCCGTGGTGGATGGCCGCGACTCGTCGGCAAGCTCGTCCGCTCGATCCCACCCGCATTTCCTGCAACAGCCGATGTCTTCCAAACGCATGTAGAAGTTAAGCACTATTTGAGCTCAGTTGTCAACCACCAATCGTAGATATATTGGTGGTATTGTCACGACCATGGCGACTACTCGCGGAGAACGGCTACGCATCGCGCGCGAGCGGCACTTCAAGTCCGCTCGCGCCGCGGGCAAGGCCATGGGCATTGCCGTTTCCACCTATGGCGCGCACGAGCGCGCGGAAGCGGCCGGTGGCCGCGACTACGGACCGGACGAGGCCAAGCGCTATGCTCGGCGCTTTCGGGTCACGCCCGAATGGCTGTTGACAGGGCGAGGACCCGGGCCGGGCGAAGGGCCGTACGAGCCGGAGGGGCCGGAAGCTCCCAGGGTTCGCGTCGTGGGTTATGTCGGCGCCGGCGCGGCAGCGCATTTTTACGAGGTAAATCAAGGTGATCTCGACGAGGTCATCTGGCCGCAGCTACCCGCGGACACCACCGTGGCGGTCGAGATTCGCGGCGAGAGCCTTGGCTCGTTCTTCAACCGCTGGCTCGTCTACTACGACGACGTGCGCCGGCCGGTGACGTCGGATCTCATCGGCGAGCTTTGCGTGGTGGGCCTCGCCGATGGCCGGGTGCTGGTCAAGCAGATCCAGCGCGGCCGCGCCGAGGGACTATTCAACCTGATGTCCGTGAACGAAAAGCCCATTACCGACGTTGCCGTTGAATGGGCGGCGAAGGTCATTCATATGTCGCGCCGCATCTGAGGCTGATTCGCCTCCAACTACACTTACTACAAAATGTAGTTGACATTCCTGACTGCGCCATGTAGCTAATACCCAGTCGAGCAGTCGGCTGGGAGTCATGCAATGGCGTTGGATCGACGGGGACAAAGCGTTTCGGGCGAGATTCCCTGCCCTACAATTGGCCGCGCGACACGTTTCATCGCCCGTATCGACGCCCATCTCCCGACGCTGAAGGATGACACCGCTCGGCGCGACTTTCTCGATCGGCAGCTCGACGGATGGGAACGCCGCTACGCCCGCTTCCTCGCAACCGAGGGCGAATGCGTGCCGGTGAGGGTTGCCGATGATCCGCCGCAGGCCGCCGACTTCCTCCTCACCATCACGGGGCTCGCGGCACGTCGCAGCGCGCTCGACAAGCACCGCATCCGAGGCGAGCATGCGTGACGGCAATGCCACCAAATCGCTCGGCAGCGCGATCCTCTCACTCTTGGTCACCGCCGATCAGCGCTGCCCGGCGATCATCGGGCAAGCCCACCTCCTCTACCATGGGCGCTTGCGTACCGACCCCGAAGAGACCGCGCAAACATTCGCGCAACTCAAGCGCGACGCGGACGACTTGTACAAAGCCATCGCGGCCGTCGAGGCGGCGATCAACGCCAATGATCGGGACATCGCCGCTGCGGGCTCGTCGTCAACAACCCAACAGTTCGCCGCATCTCCCCGACGGGGATGACTGCTAAACCATCAAATCCCTGCTCTCGAGACCGAACATCACGCCGCCCCAGCTGCTGCCGACATATTCATATTGATTGGATATGTGTTGGCGTGCCGCCATGAGATCGGCGAGGACGCCGCCAAAGGGCAAGTCCTCCAGCAGGCCGGCTGCCCCGGTCGCCTTGAAGATCCGGGCGGCAAGCAGCGTGCAACGCTCGGTGACCGCAGTCGATTGGAACTTGTAGCGCAAGCGCTCCTCGAGCGGAGGGGTCTCGCCGCGGGCGGCATAGGCGTGCAGGTTGCGAAAGTTACGATGCAATACGGTCTTCATTTCGTCGACCGCCGCCGCCGTTTCGGCACATAGCAGCTGAACGAAGGGGTTTTCCGCCGAGCGTCCGCCTGCCCGCGTCACGCGAGCCTTGCCGTAGTCCAGCAGGGCATTGAGCAGTCCCTGCAACGCGCCGAGCGCGGCGGTCGAAATGCCGCGAACGAAGATCTGACCGAAAGGCAAGCGGTAAAGACTCGATGTGTTCAGCGCTTGTCCGGGACCCCTGAGCCGGAAATTGTCGAGCATGCTCTGGGAGCGATAGGCGGGGACAAAGATTTCGTCGACGATCACGTCCCAGCTGCCGGTTGCCTGCAAGCCGGACACCCGCCAGGTATCGACGCGCCTGTAGGCCGTCCGCGGCACCAGGAAGATGCGCCCCTCGGGCGGTCCGCCGTCCGTCGCGACCATGGCGCCGAGCAGCGCCCAGTCGCAATGCTCGCAGCAACTTGCGTACTTCCAATGCCCGCCGAGGAGAAAGCCTCCTTCGGTCGCGGTCGCCCGGCCCGCGGGCATGAGCGACGAGCAGATCAGCGTCGAGTCATCGCGGCCCCAGACTTCCCGTGCCGCACGATCGTCCAGCAGCGCCATGAACCAGGGATGTACGCCAGAGACGCCGTAGACCCACGCGGTCGACATGTCACCTTCAGCGAGCGCGAGCTGAACGTCGTAGAAGGTGCCCAGCTCCATCTCGTAACCGCCCCAGCGCTTCGGCTGCAGCACGCGGAAGAGCCCAGCGCGTCGCATGTCGGCGATGGTCTCGTCCGGGATTCGTCTTTCCCTCCTGCCAGCAAGCGAGCGGGCGGCCAGCACCGGGATCATGGCGCGGGCGCGCGCGATGATGTCCGCCGGCTCCGGGCTCTCGGATACGACATGCCCTGCCGGCTCCATCGGCCTGTCCGCCGTCGATCGCTCCAAGAGCCGCTCTACTCCGCCGCCACGGACTGCCGCGCATTGCGTGCGAGGCAGGCGATCAACATGTCGGTCGACATGATATCGCCGAACGTTAGATAGAAGGCGCACAGCGAGGCACTGTGATCTTCGTTCGTCACGGCAGCATTGCCGTCGGTCACCATGATGGTCTTGAAGTTGAGCATCATGGCGTCGCGCGCCGTCGACTCGCAGCATACATTTGTCACCGTGCCGGTGATGAGCACGGTATCGATGCCGCGGTTGCGCAAGGCATCGGCAAGATCGGATGAGCCCTGAATGAATGCGCTGAAGCGAGTCTTCTCGACGATGAGGTCGGCCGGCCGCACATCGAGCGCAGCCCAAAGCTCGTGTCCTTTGCTGCCGGTGGTAAGCGCGGCGATGCGCTTGGCGCCCTGTTGCGGCGTCACCATTTCGAAGTAGGTCGACCAGTTCTTCAACGCGTCATCCTTGAACGTGGTCTTGATCCAGATAACGGTGCCGCCGCTATCGCGCACCGCCCGGGCAAGGCGGTTGATGTTGGGCACGATCTTCTCCGCCATCGGGCAGAGCGCATGCGCCACCCCGGGCAGCATGAAGGCGTTCTGCATGTCGACTACGACCAGCGCGGTCTTGGCGGGATCGAGATTCTCATTGACGTGCTCGCGCCCGCGGCGGGCAACGACGCGATCGATCACCGATTGCGGAACGGAGAACGGGTGCATGGCAGGATCCTCGGAGGGCAAGAGCTGATTGCGGGGTGGCACCGGGAGCAACCTATACCTTTCCGGCAAAGGCATCCGCGATGAAGGCATGAGCGAGCGCGTAGCCGTGGCGGGTGGCTGGCTCGTTCCATTTGGCCACCCCCGGAACATCGGCAGCTGGATCTGTGAACGCGTGGAGCACGTCGCCGAAGGTGAGCAGCGCCCAGCGGGCGCCCGCATTCGTCATCTCGCCCTCGAACGCATCGCGCTCGGCCTTGGGTGCGATCGGATCGGCGGCGCCGTGCACGGCCAGAACCGCGGCTTTGATGTCACCACGCTTGGCGGGCTGCGGGGTCGTGAGCGTCCCGTGCATGGACACCACCGCCTGCACGTCCGCGCCGATGCGCGCAAGGTCGAGGACATTGAGGCCACCGAAGCAGAAGCCCATGGCCGCGCGCCGGTTCACGTCCCCGATCGCACGCCGGTCGGCCTCCCGCGTCAACGTGTCGAGCGCTGCCGAAATGCGTCGCCGCATCCCCGCCACGTCCGCCATGAACGGCCGCAGGAACTGCATCGGATCCTCGGTGCCCACCGGGCCGTTCCCCTCGCCGAACATGTCGGCGACGAAGACCACGTAACCTTCGCCGGCGAGCATCTGGCCGGTCTCGATGGCCGGCTTGACGACGCCTCGCCAGTTGGGAGCCATCAACAGCAGTGGCCGCGGCGCCTTTACCCCTTCATCCCAGATCAGGGCGCCGCGGCAACTCAAGCCCGACGCCGAATAGAAGATGCTTTCGACCGCCATCGATTTCCTCCCCGAGTGGCACACAAGATCGAGCGAGCCGGTGAAATTAGCCCACGTCGACAGTTATTTACGCGATGTTATGAGGTCGGAATAGAGGCGCCGCCATTTATCGCCCAGCCGCCCGCATGCGTCTGGCCTGCAACCACGTCGTCATTGCCGTCACGCCGCACCTGCGACCGGCCGCAAGAAGGCAAAGTCGCAACCTTCGTCCGCCCCGAGTATCTCCTGGCTGAAGAGCTTGGCGTAGCCGCGCTCAGGCGGGATGCACGCAGGTTTCAGCGCGGCGGCACGCTTCTTAAGCTCGGTCTCCTCGACCAGGAGATCGATACGCCGTTCCTTGACCGAGAGGCGTATGCGGTCGCCGGAACGCACGAGGCCGAGCGGGCCGCCGGAAGCCGAGTCGGGCGTAACATGCAGCACGATGGTGCCGAAGGCCGTGCCGCTCATACGCGCGTCGGAGACGCGGATCATGTCCTTGATCCCGGCCTGCGCAAGCTTCTTCGGTATCGGCAGATAACCGGCCTCCGGCATGCATTCCGGCGCGTGCGGGCCTGCATTCTGCAGCACGAGGACGTCGTGCGGTGCGACCTCGAGCGCCGGGTCGTCGATGCGCGCGGCGAGATCGGCAAGCGAGGAGAAGACCACTGCCCTGCCCTCATGCTCGAACAATCTCGCGTCGGCGGCCGAGCGCTTGAGAATCGCCCCCTTGGGCGCCAGATTGCCGAACAGCGCAACCAGTCCGCCATGAGGCTCGAAAGGCTCGTCACGAGCGGCGACGATCGAGTGGTCGACATAGTGAGCCGCATCGGCGGCGAGCCGCTCGCCGAGCGTTTCTCCGGTGACCGTCAGGCAATCGAGGTGGAGCAGCGGCTTGAGCTCGCGCAAGAGCGCACCCATCCCGCCGGAAGAGAAGAAATCTTCCATGTAGCCGTTGCCGACCGGCTTGAGATTGACCAACACCGGCGTGGAATCGGAGAGCTCGTTGATCCATTCGAGCGAGAGCTTTACGCCCGCCCGGCCTGCAATGGCGACGAGGTGGATCACACCGTTGGTCGAGCCGCCGAGCGCGAGCAGCACACGAACGGCATTCTCGACCGACCTGGCGTTGACAATGCGGTCGGGAGTGCGCTGCGAGCCGATGAGCTTCACCGCGGCCGTGCCGGTGGCCTCCGCGGCACGCAGGCGATCGGCATGCACCGCCGGGATCGCTGCGGTGCCGGGTAGGATGAGGCCCAGCGCCTCGGCGATGCAGGCCATGGTGGAGGCGGTGCCCATCACCGCACAGGTGCCGGCGGTCACCGCGAGCTGGCCCTCGACTTCCGAGATCTCCCGATCTCCGACCTCGCCAGCGCGATAGCGTGCCCAAAATCGACGACAATCAGTGCAGGCGCCGAGCCGCTCGCCGCGATGGCGGCCGGTCATCATCGGCCCTGCCACTAGCATGATCGCCGGTCGGGCCGCGGAGACCGCGCCCATGAGCTGCGCCGGCACGGTCTTGTCGCAGCCTCCCATGAGCACCACCGCATCCATCGGCTGCGCGCGAATCATTTCTTCGGTGTCGATCGACATCAGGTTGCGGTACTTGAGACTGGTCGGGCTGAGAAAGACCTCCCCGAGCGAGATCGTGGGAAATTCGAGTGGCAGCCCGCCCGCGGCGAGCACTCCGCGTTTAACGGAGTCCAGCAGTTCGGGGAAATGGCGATGGCAGTTGTTGAAACCCGATGCGGTGTAGGCAATGCCGACGACGGGCTTCGTCAGCATGGCCTGCGAATAGCCCATTGACTGCGCGAAGGAGCGGCGCAGATAGAGCGAGAAGTCACGGTCGCCGTAGTCGGTGAGCCCGTGCTCCAATCCGCGCGTGCGTTCGGTCATCGCCCAAGCCTCGTGGACCGCCATGCTTCGATGATGCTACACTAAATTTACCTTTGGCAGCGCGGCCATTGAGAAGAGGGGTGTCATGCCAAGCCCATTTAAGCCAATCGCTCTCGGCATAGCGCTTGCCAGCCTCACCGCGATCGATATCGCCAGCGCCCAGAGCGCGCGGCTTTTCTTCGAAGGCGACATGGTGCGTGCTGCTCAGCAAGGCGCGCCGGGACCGTTCTGCGTTTTGGCCAATCAATTCAAGCGCAAAGAAGCGGTCGCTTGGCGCATCCGTATTCTCGATCAGGCTGGCAATTCGCTCGACGACAAGAGCCTAAAGAGCGTGGTGGTCGAACTGTCGGATGGCCAGAAGCTGACGGCCAAGTTTGGTCCCCACCCACCGCGTGGGCAGGCGACCGATCACTTCTGGTCGGTATCGTGGAAGATCCCCGACAACTATCCGACCGGCTCCTTGGCTTACAAGGTCGTTGCCACCGACCTCGCAGGTCAAGCGCAGTCATGGGAACCGTTCAAGCGAGAACCGACCCAATTGGCAGTCGTTCCAGGCGAAATCGAAATCAAGAACTGACGGTGGGTAGCATGACGATCCACGCCTGCGGCCGACGTTTGGCCGCGTTCGCGCTGCTCGCGCTCTCGATGGCCGTACATGGACCCGCGGCAGCCGCTTCGCTGGCGGCCGAGCTCGGCCCTGAAGTGTCCCTCGCCCAACCGTCGGGTGGCTATGTGGGGCGAATGACCGTTGCGCCCGACCACGGGCCTATCGGCACCCCGGTGACGGTGACAGCAGGAGGGCTGCCGGCTGAGCAGGAATTCGAGCTGGTCTGGACCACGGTGAAGGGAAGCTGGAAGGTTGCCAACGCGGAGTATCACGGCCGCGAGTACAAGACGGTCGCGTATCGCATTGCCACCGTGAAGACCGATGCCGCGGGTCGTGCGAACGCCACCTTTGCGGCGCCCGAGGATTTCGGCTTCCTTCACGACATCGTGCTCCAGCGAGAGGGCAGGCTTCTCACCCAGACCGCATTCAATCTGGACATGACGGTGAAGTTGTCGCCGGAGAGCGGCCCTCGGGGCACACCGATCACGATCGAGGTAAAGGGCATCGGTTGGCGCAACCTGCAGAACAGCTACGTCCTCCTCTACGACAACAACTTCACCGGCTGGATGTCGGCGGTCACGACCGGGGGATCGGCGACCTATACGATCCCTGCGACCGGCAAGCCCGGCCTGCACGTGATCGAGCTGCTGCACGCTGATTTCACGTTCGCTTATCGCAACATGCAGCAATCGCCCGAGCCCGATCGTCCGCGCTTTGCGCTGCCGTTCACCATTACGGATAGTCCGCCGGTGCTGCCGCCAGCGCCCGAAAGGCAAACGCAGACGCGCGTGCGCGGTCTGGAGGAGGCAGCAGAGCTCATTGTTACGCCTCGCTTCTCGATCGTCGATCAGCCGGTGCTGGTCAGTGGTAGCGGCTTCGAGCCGGGGAAGAGCTACCAGCTCAACTGGACCACGGTGACCGGCAACCGCGTTGCAGCCACCGGCGGCGGCTGGGAGGAATCGTCGAAGGTCGTCGCCGAGGGCAAGGCGGATAGCTCGGGCCGACTGGAATTCCGTTTCAACACGCCGGACGACCTCGGCGGCTGGCACGGGCTGTGGGTCGATGTTGGCGCGGGCAAAAAGACGGCCGCTCATTGGATCGCGCCGAGCGCGCTTCCGCTCGACGTGGCGCGCGGGCCGGCCGGCACGACGTTCAAGATCCATCTCAAAGGCGTCGGCTGGACCGAGACCGCCAACATCTACACGGTCGTCTACGACAACAACTATATCGGCTACGCCTGCGCGTTTAACAGCCAGGGGGACGTGGAAATCTTCCTCAAGGCGACCGGCGAGCCCGGGTGGCACTTCGTCGATCTGTACCCCGCGATCTACAAGGGCAAGGAAGCGCGGCCGCTGAACTTCCGCATTCCGCAGCTCACCTACGCGGACGATCATCCGGGCGAAGACTTGCCCCGTTTCCGCTTCGCGTTCGAAGTCACCAGCGCCACCCCGATCGGCCAATAGGCTTTCCCGATTGCGACCTGCGTCCCGCGGGTCCCGCCGGTCAGCTTGCTTGCCCAACGGCTTTGCGTCGGCTGATGGCCGCCTGGAAAATTGCTTGGAACGGCGGGTTCTTGCGGTTTTGATTGAGCTCAAAGACCGAGGCGTTGCATCGCGCCCATTATCGCCTCGACAACAGCCCTGGAACGCCTCTAAAAAGGGCATTGGGAGCGTTCCAAACAGGGCGTCCTTGCCGGGAGAAAAGTGATTCATGGATTACGATGGCTATTTTGCTGATGCCCTTGCTCGGCTCAGGGACGAGCGGCGCTATCGTGTCTTCGCTGATCTCGAACGGCTCGCCGGCCGCTTTCCGCACGCGATCTGGCATTCTCCGGAGGGAGCGCGCGACGTCATCGTGTGGTGCTCCAACGACTATCTGGGAATGGGTCAGCACCCCAAGGTGATCGGGGCCATGGTCGAGACTGCGGCGCGCATGGGCACGGGCGCAGGCGGAACGCGTAACATTGCCGGCACCAATCACCCGCTGGTCGACCTCGAACGCGAACTCGCCGACCTCCACTGCAAAGAGGCCGCGCTCGTCTTCACCTCAGGCTACGTCTCCAACGAGACCGGCATCGCGACGATCGCCAAACTGCTGCCGAATTGCCTGATCCTGTCCGACCAGTTGAACCACAATTCCATGATCGAGGGCGTGCGTCAGTCGAAATGCGAGAAGCAGATCTTCCGCCACAACGACATGGCGCATCTCGAAGAGCTGCTGCGGGCGGCCGGCCCGAACCGGCCGAAGCTCATTGTGTTCGAAACGCTCTATTCCATGGATGGCGATGTGGCGCCGATTAGCCGCATCTGCGATCTCGCGGAGCGTTACCACGCCATGACCTATGCCGACGAAGTCCACGCGGTGGGCATGTACGGCCCGCGCGGTGGCGGTCAAGCCGAACACCAGGGAGTAATGGCGCGCGTCGACGTGATCGAGGGGACGCTTGCAAAGGCATTCGGCTGTCTCGGCGGCTATATCACGGCGAGCGCGGCGCTCTGCGACGCGGTGCGCAGCTACGCGCCAGGCTTCATCTTCACCACTGCGCTGCCGCCGGCGATCTGCGCCGCGGCGACGGCCGCGATCCGGCACCTGAAGACCTCGAGCTTCGAGCGCGAGCGCCACCAGGAACGCGCCGCACGGGTCAAAGCGGTGCTCAATGCCGCCGGGTTGCCGGTCATGCCGAGCGATACCCACATCGTGCCGGTGTTGGTGGGCGATCCCGAGAAGTGCAAGCAGGCGACCGATCTCCTGCTCGCCGAGTACGGCATCTACATTCAGCCGATCAACTATCCGACTGTACCTAAGGGCAGCGAGCGGCTGCGCATCACGCCCACCCCCTACCATGACGATGCGTTGATCGATGCCCTGGCGGAGGCGTTGGTTGAGGTCTGGGAACGCCTCGATCTGCGGCTCAGAGACCGGGCCCTGGCGGCGGAATAGGGCGCGTCTTCCCCGACTCACCCCGCCGACGGGCCTTGGATAGTTGAAGCGCCGCGCCATCAGTCGTCGAAAGCCCCCTGCCCCGGCCGCTTCCAGCGCTCGCGCGGCCGCTTCTGCACGCGGTCCACGAGCCGCCGCGCTGCCACAGCCACGGAAAAGCTGACGGCCAGAAATCGCGCAAGATGGTGTGCCCCGACATAGACGGGGTCGAGATGCATGGCGAGCGCGAGCACCATCATGGTGTCCTGCGCCCCCGGCGCGAAAGCGACGATCACGTCCGCAACCCGAAACGGAAGCAGGGCTACGACCAGCAACGCGAAAGAGGCGGCAACTGCGGCAGCGACGGCAAATGAGCCGAACGCCGCCCCGAGATAGCCCAGCAACATCCTGGGACTGGTATTCGCAAATCTTGCACCAGCGACCGCACCAAGCGTAAGCACGGCGGCGCTCCCGGCCCACCATGGCAGCGAAACGTGGATCAAGTCCGCCCCATGAAGAAATCCGGAGCCGGCCATGGCGCCAAACATCAGACCGCCAGGAAATCTGATGCGCAACATCATCAGGGCCGCAAGGCTGGACACCGCGATGAGGATCGCAAGCTCCGCCAGCGAAGATTCCACCACGCCGCGGGTCGAAAGCACCGGCTCGACGGTCAGGCCAAACAGCGCAAGCCCCGCCGGCAAGCCGAGCACGATCAGTAGCACCCGCATCACGTGCACGATCGCGATGCCGCGCACATCGGCATCGAACTCGGCCGACAGCGCCATTACTTGCGCCATCGAACCCGGACTAGCGCCGAGCAGCGCGGAGAGCGGATCCCAATCATGCACCACGCGCAAGTAACAGGTCGTAGCGGTCATCATGCAGATCGCCGCCACGACCAGAAGCGCCACGCTCAGCGGCCAGGTCGCAACGCCCTTCAGGGTCGCTGGCGTGACCACCGCCCCGAGCAAAATACCGACCAAGACGAAGCACAGGCGCGCCAGCATAAGTGGTATCCGCACGGGACGCCCCGCGAGCGCAGCGACCGCCACCGTCAGCATCGAGCCCGACACCAGGCCGCCCGGAAACCCGACAAGATAAAAGCCAACCCCTCCGACCGTCGCGATAAGCAGCGTCTCTGCGACATGTGCAAACTCGCGTTGTGGGGAAGCGAAAGGGATCATCGGCAGGTCCGGGACGATCAAGGCGCACAATGCGTGTTCCGCCGTCCGCCGTTACGACTGATCCATGCCGCCTAGCCTGCTCTGCGTCAAATAACAGGGCTGCAGACCGGCTATCGGCGCGGGATCGCCATGTCGTTTCCTCACGACGATGCGAGGCGCTTCAGCGCTTGCAAGCCGGCCGCTCGCCCAATTCAGCAAGGGCTTCGCTCGCCTGTTTCTCGGACCGCGCGCGAGGACAGGCCAGCGATATTCTCGGGGCCTCTTTCGTACGGTAGAATGTGATCGCCTCACGCCGCAAGGACACGGAGCTATGCTGCAAGGCTGGATCGTTATCGCCTTTGCGCTCGGCTATATCGGCCTTTTGTTCGTGATCGCGAGCTATGGCGATCGGACGCCGCGATTCGGCCGCGAAGGTCGTTCGCGGCGCTTCATCTATCCGCTTTCGCTCGCGATCTACTGCACCTCATGGACGTTCTTCGGGTCGGTGGGACTCGCGTCCCGGACCGGCTTCGACTTCTTGACGATCTATCTCGGCCCGATCCTGGTGATCGGGTTCTGCTCGCCGTTGATCATCCGCATCGTGCGCCTTGCCAAAACCCAGAACATTACATCGATCGCCGATTTCATTGCCGCCCGCTACGGCAAAGCCCAGACCGTCGCCGCTGCGGTGGCTTTGATCGCGATCATCGGCACCATCCCCTACATCGCGCTTCAACTGAAGGCAGTCTCGTCCTCCCTGACCACGATCCTCGCGCATATCGGGCCTGCCAGTGGCGCAATGCAGCCCGTGCTGGGCGATATTGCGCTCTATGTGGCCGTGGCAATGGCGATCTTCGCGGTATTGTTCGGCACCCGCCACATCGATGCCACCGAGCACCAGGACGGCTTGATGCTCGCGATCGCCACCGAGTCGATCGTCAAGCTGGTCGCCTTCGTCGGGGTCGGCATATTCGTCACCTTTTGGATGTTCGACGGGCCGCGCGCGCTCTTCACCCAGGCTCTGCAACGGCCCGACGCGGCTGCCGCGCTGACGCGCGAGCCCGTGTTCGGCACGTTCCTCGCCATGACACTGCTGTCGGTATTCGCCATCGTCCTGCTGCCGCGCCAGTTCCACGTAACCGTGGTCGAGAACAACAGTGAGGACGAGATCAGGCGCGCCTCCTGGCTGTTCCCGCTCTACCTCGTGCTGATCAACCTCTTCGTGGTGCCGATCGCATTGGCGGGCCTGCTGACCTTCGCACCTGGGCAGGTCGACAGCGACATGTTCGTCTTGGCATTGCCGCTTGCGGCGCACTCCGACCTGTTCACGCTTGCCGCTTTCGTAGGCGGCCTCTCGGCGGCGACCGCGATGGTGATCGTGGAGTCGGTTGCGCTCGCCATCATGGTTTCCAACGACATTCTCATGCCACTCGTGTTGCAGCGGCGCGAAGCCCTGATCAGCGGTCGGGACGATGTCGGTGGTTTGCTGCTCGCGGTGCGGCGCATCGCGATCTTCGCCATTCTCTTGCTTGCTTATGTGTACTATCGCCTGGCCGGCGACGCTCAGCTCGCCTCCATCGGGCTACTGTCCTTTGCGGCCGTCGCACAGCTCGCCCCTGCCTTTTTTGGCGGACTCGTGTGGCGGGGAGGCACCGCCCGTGGCGCATTGGCTGGAATGACGCTCGGGATCCTGGCCTGGGCCTATACGCTGTTGCTGCCCAGCTTGGCAGACGCCGGGATAGCGGGACAGAGCTGGCTCGCGCAGGGTCCCTGGGGCATCGCCCTGCTGCGCCCGCAGGCGCTGTTCGGGCTCGATCTGCCGCCGCTCGCCCACGGGGTGATCTGGAGCCTTTCGCTGAACGTCTTTGCCTATGTCGTCGCCTCGCTGGAGCGAACTCCGTCCTCGATCGAACGGCTGCAGGCCGATCTTTTCGTTCCTTCGCA
>JBKPUA010000073.1:0-7346 GCA_046735815.1 Pseudomonadota bacterium | reverse complement strand
CATCGAGGCCGGCCTTGAGCCCGAGCACCATCGCCTCGGCGCTGGCAACGTTGTTGATGGCGACCAGAAGGTTGGCGACGAATTTCATGCGGCTGCCGTTGCCGAACGCGCCGAGGTCGTGCGCCGCGCGGGCGAAGCCCTGAAACAGCGGGCGCAGCTTGCGGATCGCGCGGCTGTCGCCGCTGGCATAGATCACGAGGTCCTTCACCTTGGCCTGCGCGCCGGTGCCGCTCACCGGACAGTCCAGCATGACGTGGCCCGCCTTGCGCAGCGCGCGCTCGGCCTTGAGCTTGTCGTCGATGGTGAACGTGCTGGCTTCGATGATAACGCGCGGCCGCACGCCGGCGGCGACGATCGCCGCGACGGTCTTGTCGAGCGCGGCGGGCTTGGGCAGGCTGGTAATGATGGTCGGCACCTCGGCGGCGAGCGCCTCGACATCCTGCGCGATCTCGACGCCCGCGCGTGCCAGCGCGCGGCGCCGCGCGGGATCGATGTCGTAGCCGTGGACGCGCCAGCCGGCGGCGACGAGGTTGTGCGCGAACGCGCCGCCCATGATGCCCAGCCCCACTACGCCGACCTTGCCTTTCGCCATCCCAACCTCCCTCGCCGCTCGTTGCGTGCGGCGGACGCTACCCGCCCACCGGCGCGGCATTCAAGCGCGATGTGCCGGTCGCGTGCGCATAGCCGCCTTTCTCGCGTGCGGCTGATCCCTTATCGTCGTTCGCCATTGCCGGCACGACACGGCAGAGCAGGGGAAGGCCCATGACCACGTCTCGAACCATGTTTTGTTTCTGCGCAGCGTTGTGTCTGCTCACTGCGTCCGCTTCGGCGCAGGGCTTGCTTGCGGAGCACCGCCTCGCCGCCGGGCTGGCGAACGAAGCGGTAGGCGAGGCGGTCGCCGCCTGCGCCAAGAACGGCTATGCGGTCACCGCCATCGTGGTCGACATCGACGGAGTGCGGCAGGCTGTCCTGCGCGGCGACGGCGCGCCGGTGCACACGCTCGACAGCGCCTATGCCAAGGCTTACACCGCAGCCTCGCTCGCGCCGGTACGCAAGGAGGATTCGACCAAGGCGATCTTCGAGCGCATTTCCAAGAATCCCAGCACGACTGCCTCGCTTGGAAACCTGCCCAACGTCACCTTCACGCCCGGCGGCGTCACCATCATGGCTGCGGGCAAGCCGATCGGCGGCATCGGCGTCGGCGGGGCGCCCGGCGGCAATTTCGACGACGAATGTGCCCGTGTCGCGCTCGACAAAATCAAGGATCGCATGAAGTGATCGCCAGATCCGAATATTGAAGCAACCGCGGAGAGAGCTGCATGCAGATCGGGATCGCCGGCATCGGCAAGATGGGCGCCGCCATCGCGCAGCGGCTGATCGAGGTCGGGCACAAGGTCACGGCCTGGAACCGCTCAGCCGACAAGTTGAAGCCGGTCGTGGCGGCCGGCGCGGCAGTCGCCAGTAGCCCGGCGGAGTTGGCGCAGGCCAACGACGCCATCATCAGCATCCTGACGGACGCCGCTGCCATCGACGCCGTCTACAACGGAGCGTCCGGGCTGCTCGCGGGCGACGTGCGCGGCAAGCTGTTCATCGAGATGAGCACGGTGCCGCCGCAGGCGGAGGTGGCGCTTGCGGAGAAGGTGCGGGCCAAGGGTGCCACCTTGGTCGAGTGCCCGGTCGGCGGCTCGACCGGCCCCGCACGGCAAGGCAAGCTGATCGGATTGATGGGCGCCGAGCCCGCTGACGCCGCGCGCGCCAAGCCGATCCTCGAGCAGCTCTGCCGCCGGCTCGAGCATTGCGGACCGGTCGGCACCGGCGCGGTCATGAAGCTCACCATCAACATGCCGCTGATGATCTATTGGCAGGCGCTGGGCGAGGCGCTCGCACTCTGTCGCCCGCTCGGGCTCGATCCGGCGCGGATCATGGACTTGCTCTCCGATACATCGGGCGGTCCGAACGTGCTCAAGGTGCGCGGGGCGGGGGTTGCGGCCATGCTCAAAGGGGGTGACGGCGGACCGGTGACCTTCGACGTCGACAGCGCCATCAAGGATCTGCGCACCATGCTCGGCGAGGGCAAGGCGCGCGGCCTCGAGCTGCCGCTCGTGGAGCGGACGCTCGCCTGCTACGAGGAGACCAAGCGCAAGGTCTCGGGCGCGGCAGAGGTGTCCGCGGTTTCGGTCTATTGGGCGGACCGCGGGAAGCGGTGATCCACAATGAAGTCCTCGCAGCCATGAACCTTGGAGCCATCATGTCCGTCGTCACGCTTGCCCAGGCCACCACCATCGTCGATGCCGCGCTCAAGAAAGGCCGCGACACCAATTGCGCGCCGCTCACCGTCGCCGTGCTCGATGCCGGCGGTCACCTGGTTGCGTTCAAGCGCGAGGACAAGTCGGGCCTGCTGCGTTTCGACATTGCCTTCGGCAAGGCCTGGGGCGCGCTCGGCATGGGCTTCGGCTCGCGCACGCTCGCCGCGCGCGCGGCCAAGACGCCGCAGTTCTTCACCATGCTGGCGGCGGCGAGCGAAGGACGCATGGTGACCAATCCCGGCGGCGTGCTGATCAGAAATGCAGCGGGCGATGTCATCGGCGCGGTCGGCATTTCCGGCGATACGTCGGACAAGGACGAGGCCTGCGCCATCGCCGGCATCGAGGCGGCGAGCCTTAAGGCCGACCCGGGGCAGGACGCTTGAGCGGGATTGCGCGGCTGGAGCGGGGTGACTGCCCGGCATTCCGTTTCGCTTCATGCCGGCTGCTGTGGCTCGCGCGGCCATTTGCAGGCGCGGCCATCGCTCGATCCCAGATCGCCTGGATGTGCGCGACCTCGGCTTCGAGGCGCTCGAGGAACAACCGCGCCGGCACACTTAAGGGGCGGCGTGCCGGCTGGATCACCACGAACTCGGCATGGAGCGGCGGGTCGACGATCGGATTGACCACGAGCTCGCCCTTGCCGATGTCGTTCACCGAGATGAGGCTCGGCAGCACCGTCACCCAATCGGAGCGGGCGACGAATTCCAGCGTGCCGATCATGGCGTCCATCTCCAGCAGCGCCGCAACCTCGACGCCGTGGGTCTGGAAGTAGGTCTCGAGATTGCGCCGGCGGATGTTGTCCGGCCCCGGCACGACGATCTTCAGCGGAGCGCAGTCGGCGAGCCGCACCGGCGCGAGCGGCGCAAGCCCGCGTCCGGGTCCTGAGAGCAGCATCTCGCGGTCGCGCACCAGCAGCCGCGATTTCAGTCCGAGCCGTCCCTCGAAAGCCGGCACCAGGGCGAAATCGAGCTCGTCGGCGAGCACCATGTCGGTCAGCACGCCGCTATAGCCTTCGAACACGTGCAGCCGCACATCGGGATGGCGCGGCACGAAGTCCTCGAGCGCGGGTGCCAGCACCGCGCGGGTGAAGGTCGGCATCAACCCGATGCGCAGGTCGCCGGTGACGAGGCCAGCGCGCCCGCGCGCTTCCTCGTTGGCGTTCTCGAGCCGGCCGACCGCCTCGACGCAGCTCCTGTAGTAGCGCAGCCCCGCCGGCGTCGGCACGACGCCGCGCGCCGAGCGCTCGAACAGTTTCACTCCGAGCGCGCGCTCGACGGTGGCGACATGCTGCGAAATGCCGGATTGCGTGGCGTTCTCGCGCTCAGCCGCGCCCGTGAACGAGCCCTCCTCGCAGACCGCGATCACGGCGCGGATCTGTCGCAGCGCGATGTTGCCCATGCGGTGCTGCTATCAAGAAACCTGATGCCCAAGCGCAGAATATATTATTTCGGCCGCGGGGACCATCGGGCTAGGCTCCACACCAACAGCAACCGCGAAGCGGACTGCAACACCTCGGGAGGGCTCATGGGAACGGCAAATTTCGGCATCGCCGGATTGGATTGGCAGCAGCGCGTCAATTGGGAGCGGATGCGCAATTACCGCACCGACCGCGCGCGCGAGCATATGAAGAAATACAAGCTCGGCGCCATGCTGTGCATGTACGACGAGAACGTGCGCTATCTCACCGGCACGCTCACGCCCGGCTGGAACCGGCTCAAGCCCGGCCTCCGCTACGCGCTCCTCTGCGGCGATGGCGCGCCCGTGCTGTTCGAGCAGGGCGACCTCGGCTTTCAGATCGAGCGCCACTCGCCGTGGCTGCCCAAGGAGAACGTCCGCTACTCCTATGCCTGGATCAAGGGCGCGGCCGGCCCGGCCTCGCAGCAGCAGGTCAAGAAATTCACCGATGCGATTATCTACGAGATGAAGCGGCACGGCGTCGCCGGCGAGAAGCTCGGGGTCGACTTCATCGACATCAACATGATCAACATCTTCAAGGACAAGAAGATCAACTGGGCCGACGGCATGACGCCGATGATGGAGGCGCGCGCGGTCAAGAACGTCGACGAGCAGGAGTGCATGCGCATCGTTGGCGCCATCGGCGACGCCACGCATTGGGAATGCATGAAGTTCCTGCGGCCGGGCATCACCGAGAACCAAGTGACGGCGCACCTGATGAAGTATCTCTACAGCATTCCCGGCATGGAGGACGTGGAGGACGTGATCGTCTCGTCCGGCCCCAATACGTGGCCGAACTGGCGCAATTTCTCCGACCGCATCATCCAACCCGGCGACATCGTGTTCATGGATTTGGCCGCGCTCACCTGGAACGGCTACAAGTCCTGCTATTACCGCACCTATTGCGTCGGCAAGGAGCCGACTCGCGAGCAGAAGGACACCTACGCGACCGCGCTCGAATGGCTCTACGATTCGATCCACGCGGTGAAGGCCGGCACCACCACGCGCGAGATCGCCAAGAAGTGGCCGTCGGCCAAGAATGCGTGGGGCTACAAGGAAGAGGACCAGGCGGCGGCGAACCTCTGGGGCCATGGGCTCGGGCTGGCGCAATACGATCCGCCGGTGATCTCGCGCATCTGGTCGCTCGACCATCCGATCGAGATCAAGGCCGGGATGACATTCGCGCTCGAGACTCAGCACGGCAAGCGTTTCCGCTACGGCGTGCGCATCGAGGAAATGCTGATCGTCCACCCGAAGGAGATCGAGATCATCTCCAACTTCCCGGTCAAGCAGATCACCGTGGTCGATCCGATCCCGGGTTACGCCGATCACGTGAAGTGAGTCTCGGTGCGTCCTGGCGCTGGCGCAGCGCGCTACATCCCGATCGCGGACGAAGCGCATGAGCGAGTTCATCATCCCGCTGACCGACGCGGCCGCCCGCGACGCCGACAAGGTGGGGCCGAAGGCCGCTAACCTCGCGGCGCTCGCCGGCGCCGGCCTGCCGACGCCGGGCGGCTTCTGCCTCGGCGCCGAGGCCTATTGGGCGCAGATCGCGGCGCTCGGGCTTGAAGACCTGGTGCGTCGCTTCGCGGACGCCGATCCCATTGCGCAGCGGCGCCTGTCGGTCGAGATCAGGCTCGGCCTCTACGAGCAGCCGATCGGGCCGGAAGTCCTCGCGCCGCTCATGGCAGCGTGGCGCCGCCAGCGCGAGGAGAGCGCCGCCGCGGGCGCGGTGCGCTCCTCCGCCCTGATCGAGGATCGCAAGGGCACGAGCTTCGCCGGCCAGTTCGAGAGCTTCCTCGGCATCGATGACGATGCCGCGTTCCTGACCGCCGTGCGCGCCTGCTGGGCCGCGCTGTGGACCACCCAGGCGCGCCGATACATGGACAACCACGGGCTCTCGCCGGCGCACACCGCCATGGCCGTGCTGATCCAGCCGCTCGTCGACGCGCGTGCCTCCGGCGGTGGTTTGAGCGAGACGGCAGACGGGCGGATGCTTATCAGCGCCACCTGGGGGCTCGGCTCCGCCATCGCCCAGGGCGAGGTGGTGCCGGACCGCATCGTGCTCTCGCGCCAGGGTTTCCTGCGCAAGATCGAGCCCGGCCGCAAGGATCACCGCGAGACCTGCGGTCATGGCGTTGGCGCCGCGCCGCAGGCGGTGCCGAGCGAACTCGTGCGCGCGCCCTGCCTCAATGCCGCGCAGGCGGTCACGCTCGGCCGCCTGATGCGCAAGGCCGAATCGGTGATCGGCGGCCCCGTCGAGATCGAATGGGCTCTCGACAGTGCGGGGTTCAAGCTCCTGCAGGCGCGGCCGCTCACGGTCGAGCCGATCACCATGCCGGACGAAATCTGGCGCCAGCATCCCGGGCTCAGCGGGCATCCCGCGGGCATCGGCTGGGGCGCTGGCCGGGCGGTGGTGATCAACTGCGAGTGCGAGCTTGCTCGTGTTGCGCCGGGAGACGTGCTGGTGACGCGCGTCGCCGGCCCGGCGCTGAGCCAGGTGCTGCCGCGGGTGGCGGGCGTGGTGGCCGAGCTCGGCGGCTCGACCTCGCATCTCGCCTCGCTCGCGCGCGAGCGCGGCATTCCCATGGTGCTCGGCGTGCTCGACGCCACCAGCCGGATCCCGGACGGCTCGCAGGTCGCGGTCGATGGCGTCGCCGGCGTCGTGCGGTGGATGGCCTGATGCGCCCGCGCATCTTCGTCACCCAGCCGGTGGCCAAGAGCGCGATCGACCGCCTGCGTCAGGTCGCGAGCGTCAAGGTCAACCCGGATTCGAGCCGCATCATCCCGAAGAAGCTTCTGCTCGCCGCCGTGCGCAAGAGCGATATTCTGTTCTCGCTCCTGCACGATCGCATCGATCGCGACGTGATCGCGGCCAATCCGAAGCTGCGGGCCATCGCTTCGCAGTCGATCACGCCCGACAACATCGACGTCGCGGAAGCGACCCGGCGACACATCCCGGTGACGGTCGTGCCGCCGATCGTCGCCGAGGCGACGGCCGACATCAATTTCGGGCTGATGCTGATGGTTGCCCGGCGCATGGTCGAGGGCGACCGCCTCGTGCACAAGGGCCGGTTTCCCGGCTCGCAGTCGGGCCATCTCATCGGCCGCGCCGTGTTCGGCAAGACCATCGGGCTCTTCGGCGGCGGCGGCCGCATCGGCACGGCGGTGGCGCGCCGCGCCCGCGGCTTCGGCATGCGCGTGCTGTACTGGGCGCCTCGGCGCAAGCCCGAGAGCCTCGAGCGCGAGGTCGAGATGACCTACGTGCCGCTCGATGAGCTGCTCACGCAGTCCGATTTTGTTTCGCTGCATTCGCCCTTGAGGCCAGAAACTCGCCATCAGATCGGCGCGCGCGAACTCGCCTTGATGAAGCCCACCGCCTTCCTGATCAACACCGCCCGCGGGGCGATCGTGGACGAGGCGGCGCTGACGCGCGCGCTCAAACGACGGCAGATCGCCGGCGCCGGTCTCGACGTGTTCGAGCACGAGCCGAAGGTCACGCCCGAGCTGCTGGCGATGCCCAACGTGGTTGCGACGCCGCACCTCGGCAGCGCAGTGGTGGAGGTGCGCGAGCAGATGGCGAAT
>JBKPUA010000072.1:0-18961 GCA_046735815.1 Pseudomonadota bacterium | reverse complement strand
CAAAGCCAAGATAAGGACGCTGCAAGCACCATCGACCGAGGCATGATCGGCGGAGCTCGCCGTGCGAGAGCAGAAAAGCGTCTCACCTACGCATCTGCGAAACCCGATCGCAGGTCCGGGTGTCCCCTGGCGCGGCAAGGGACTTGTCCGCGCCTCGCTGCTCCTGCTCGCGGCCGCGCTCGTCGCAGCGGTCGCTTCAGCTTTCGGTATCGCTCGCGACTACGGCTACCTCCACGCGTCAATTCTGGCCGGCTCTCCCGGAGGCCAATATCACGCGCTGGCGGCGCGGCTCGCCGAACGGGCCAAGCGCGAGCACGGGACCCTCACGGTCGTACCCACTGCCGGCTCGATCGAGAACGTCAGCCGCCTGGCCAACGGTCGAGGAGGCTGCACCGAGATGTTCGCCCTTATCCAGGACGGCACGCCGGTGCCGGCTGATGCGCGGCTCGAGCTGCTTGGAAGGCTGCCTGAGCCGGAGTCCCTGTTGCTCCTCGGGAGAGGAGACCACGCCTTCCACACCTTTGCCGATTTGCGTGGCGCGTCGATCGGCATCGGCCCGGAAGGCTCCGGCACCGCGTATCTGATGCGTCAGCTGTTCGAAGACCCGGACCTGCAGGCGCTCGGCGTTCATCTTTCGCCCTACGGACTATCGGAACAGGCCGAGCTGGTGGCCCAGGGCAAACTCGACCTTGCCGCCTTCGTGATTCAGGAGGACGCCGAATTTCTGCGAACCATCATTCGCCAGCACGGCCTGGATATCGTGTCACCTCAAGACCTCCAGGGCTTGGTTGCACGCTATCCGTGGCTCAGCCTCGGCCGTATCCCGGCGGGTCGCTACGACCTGGTGCGCCCGATCCCGGCAGCGGACAAACAAATCGCCCGTCTCGGCACCCTGGTCATCGCCAGCTCGTGCGCGCAACGGGCCGACCGGATCGCGCTACTCATGTTGCTCGCAGCGGAGCTTCCGGGGTTCGTCCGTGGCAATCCTCCGAGCGCAACGGGTTCAAGCACCATATTGCCGCTGGCGCCTGAGGCACAGCAATTCTTTCTCAAGGGGGAACCCGAGGTCGCCGATCGATACTTCCCGTGGCTGGTGAACCTCATGTCGCCGGCATACTGGGTCTACTTGGTCATGGCGGCGACCATCCTTTTCAATGTGCTGAAAGGATTCAGCCGATTTCGGCTGTGGCGGATCGACTCGACACGCGAGAAACTCGAGACCGCCCTCAAGGAGCTGGTCGATCCCGAGCTTACTCACGCACAACTGCGTGCCGTTCCGGCTGAGAAGGTCATGGCCGCGCCGGAGAGGCGCGCTGCGGCGGAGACCATTCTGGACCGATTGGTCGAGCTGCGCGCCCGTTGCCAGCGCCAGACCAGCTCCCTCGTCACACCCATGGGCGACGAAATGTTCTATCGCTATCAGCAGTCCCTGATCGATGAAGCGGCAACCACATTGGGCACGCTCCTGCAGCGGTCGCCAAGCCCAGCCAGTGGCTCGACACGCCCCGCCACCTCGAACTGAAAGCATCCCGCTGCTTCTCACGAATCATGATGGTGCTGTTCCAACGGAAGGAGAGACGAATGAAGCGAATCTTCCTGGCGACTTTGCTGCTGTCGTTGAGCCTTGCCCCGGCGCTCGCCCAGGAGACCTGCGAGAGCAAGGCCGTAAGCAAGGATGGCAAGCCTCTGGCGGGCGCCGCCAAAGCGAGCTTCCTCAAGAAGTGCAAGCGCGACGCCTGTCAGATCAAAGCAGTCGGCAGCGATGGCCGGCCGCTCGCCGGCGCCGCCAAGAGGAGCTTCATGCAGAAGTGCCAGCGGGAAGCATAAGCCACCCGGAACGAGCGGGTCGCGCATTCACTCGCGCCGCACCAGTATCGACACGTAGAAGCCGTCGGTGTCGGTGCGGCGCGGCGTCATCAGCAGCCCCTCCTCTGCGATGAGCGCAGCACGGCGGAAAAGATAGGCGCGCTCGCCGAGCGCGCCTATCACCTCGGCGGGCGGGACAATGGCAAAATCCGGCCGCCGCCCGAGGAATGCGCGCACCTGACCGCCGTTCTCCTCTTCGAGCAGCGAGCAGGTGACATAGGTGACGCGGCCGCCGGCCTTCACCAGGGCGGCTGCGCGGTCGAGCACCGACGCCTGCTCGTTCAATCGCAGCTCCAGGGCGCCGGGCCGCACCCGCCACTTCGCATCGGGATTGCGGCGCCAGGTGCCGATGCCGGTGCAGGGCGCATCGATGAGCACGAGATCGGCGCGTCCGTTGAGATCGGCGAGCTCGCTGCCGACGGATTTCGGCGTGCGCACCTGCACGTTACGCGCGCCCGAGCGCGCCAGCCGGTCGTGGATGGGCGCGAGCCGGCGCTTGTCGAGGTCAGTGGCGTAGAGCTGGCCGCGATTGTCCATCGCGGCGGCGAGCGCCAGCGTCTTGCCGCCGGCGCCGGCGCAGAGGTCGATCACCTGCGCGCCCGGCTTGGCGCCGGCGAGCAGTGCCGCGATCTGCGAGCCCTCGTCCTGCACCTCCACCATGCCTTTGATGAAGGCCGGCTCGGCGTGAATCGGCGGCGCCTTGGCGTCGGCTTCAAGCGCGATGCGCAGGCCGACCGGCGACCAGCGCGTCGGCGCGGGCGCAAGCTCGGCGAGGGCCGCGGCGGCCGCCTCGCGCGTGCCCTTGAGGGTGTTGACGCGCAAATCGAGCGGCGCACGGCTCGCCAGCGCGGCGCCTTCGGCGGCGCGCTCCTCGCCGCAGACGCGGGCGAGGTGGGGATCGAGCCATTCCGGATAGTCGCCGGCGACCCAAGGCGGCGCGCCGTCGAGGTCAGCGGCTTCGAGACGCGCGCGCTCCTCGTCGCTCAGCGGCGCCGGTGCAAAGCGCGCGCCGTCGGCGAGCGCGGCGATGGCGTCGATGTCGAGCTTGCGCTCGAGCCGCAGCATGCCGAGCAGGATCGCGCGCGGTGCGGCTTCACCCATGACATAGGCGCTCGACGCACGCCGGCGCGACGCGTCGTAGACGAGGCCGGCGATCGCGGCGCGATCGCCCGACCCGGCGAAGCGGTGCGCAAGACCCCAGTCCTTGAGCGCATCGGACGCCGGCCGCCGCCGCGCCTCGATCTCGGCAATGACCTCGATGGCGGCGGAAAGGCGGGCGGCGGGCGTCATCAGATGCCGAGCAGGATGCGGATCATGAAAATCAGCCACATGATCGTCAGCACCAACGCGCCCAGGCCGAACGACGGCCCGCGCCGGTTGACGTCGTTGCCGGTCACATGGATGTAGGCGTGAACGAGCCGGGACGCGACGAAGATCCACGCCAGCACCACGAAGATGAGGTCGGCGTGGCGCGTGACCCAGGCGAGGATCGTCAGGACGTAGAAGAGAACCGGCAGCTCGAGCTGGTTGTGATAGGCGTTGCTGACCTGGGTGATGTGCGGCGGCCAGTTCGGCTCGCGCAAGGCGACATCTTCCGCCTTGATCTCGCCCTTCCTGAACGCACTGGTGCGCAGATGCGCCATCCAATAGAGCAGCACGAAGGTCAGAATGACCTCGACGAACAGCGGAAGCAGGACGGCCTGGATCGACATGGTGAACTCCCCCTGAGGACGCAGCGTATGTTGGTGACCCGCGGTTGGGAATGCAACCGGATCGCGGATTATCGCAGCCGCACGCTCATCGCGGTATCGCCGTCGGCAATGGCGGCGGTGAGCCAAGCACCCCCGTCGAACAGCAGGTCACGATAGGCGCGGGTCTCGGCGTCGCGGAAGTGCAGGTTGGAGCTGATCAGCACCCCGTGCGGGCGAATGAGTTTTTGGAACGCGCGCAGGTAGTCGGGGGTCGGGCTGAAGCCGTCGAAGAAGGCGAGATCGTATCCGCCCGCGAGCTTGGGCAGCACGCTGGTGAAATCGCCCTGGTGCACGGTGATGCGACCGGCGACGCCGAGGGCGGAAAAATTCTCCCGCGCGAGCCGGACGTGCTCGGCATCGAGCTCGATGGTGTCGACCTTTGCCTCCTTCGCACCATGCGCGAACCAGAGCGCGGTGTAGCCGAGCGCACAACCGAGCTCGAGCACGCGCTTGGGCGCAACCGCGGCGGCGATCACGCCGAGAATGGCGCCGTCCTCGAACGGATAGGTGCCGCAGCCGTGCTGCGCCCGGTGGCGCAACGTTTGCGTGCGCACCTCGGCGAATGGATCACGCGGCCTTTTCGTGGGCATGGAAACACCCTCCCTTTCGGGGAGGGATCAACCCCGGCTTGGATAGTTGGGGCTCTCGCGCGTGATGGTGACGTCGTGCACATGGCTCTCGCGCATGCCGGCGCCGGAGATGCGCACGAACTGGGCCTTCTCGTGGAGCTCGCGCAGGTTCTTCGCGCCCACATAGCCCATGGCGGCGCGCAGCCCGCCGGCGAGCTGGTGCAGCACCGTGGCCACCGCGCCCTTGTAAGGCACCTGCCCTTCGACGCCTTCGGGCACGAGCTTGAGCGTGTCCTTGATGTCCTGTTGGAAATAGCGGTCGGCCGAACCGCGCGCCATGGCGCCGACCGAGCCCATGCCGCGATAGGTCTTGTACGAGCGGCCCTGATAGAGAAACACCTCGCCCGGCGTCTCGTCGGTGCCGGCGAGCAGCGAGCCGACCATGGCGCAATCGGCGCCTGCCGCCAGCGCCTTGGCGAGATCGCCGGAATATTTGATACCGCCGTCGGCGATCACCGGGGTCGAGCTTTTGTGCGCGACCTCGACCGCGTCCATGATGGCGGTGAGCTGCGGCACGCCCACGCCGGCGACGACACGGGTGGTGCAGATCGAGCCCGGGCCGATGCCGACTTTGATCGCATCGGCGCCGGCGTCGATCAGCGCCTTCGCGCCCTCGGCGGTGGCGACATTGCCGGCGACCACCTGCACCGCGTTCGACAAGCGCTTGATGCGGGTGACGGCCTCGAGCACCGAACGTGAATGACCATGCGCGGTGTCGACCACCACGAGGTCGACGCCCGCTTCGATCAGCCGCCCGGTGCGATCGAAGCCCTTGTCGCCGACGGTGGTCGCAGCCGCGACGCGCAGGCGGCCTTGCTCGTCCTTGCAGGCGTGCGGGTTGGCGACCGCCTTCTCGATGTCCTTCACGGTGATCAGGCCGACGCAGCGATACTGCTCGTCGACCACGAGCAGCTTCTCGATGCGGTGCTGATGGAGCAGACGTTTGGCCTCGTCCTGCTCGACGCCCTCGCGCACGGTGACGAGCCGCTCCTTGGTCATCAGCTCCGCCACCTTCTGGCGCGGATCGGTGGCGAAGCGCACGTCGCGGTTGGTGAGAACGCCGACCAGCTTGCCGGCGCGGCCGGCGGCGGCACCCTCCACCACCGGAATGCCGGAAATGCCGTGCTCGCGCATCAAGGCGAGCGCGTCGGCGAGGGTGGCCTCGGGCTCGATGGTGACCGGGTTCACCACCATGCCGGACTCGAACTTCTTCACTTGGCGCACCTGCGCCGCCTGCTCCTCGGGCTCGAGATTGCGGTGGATGACGCCGAGCCCGCCCGCCTGCGCCATGGCGATCGCCATCTTGGCCTCGGTCACGGTGTCCATGGCCGAGGCCACGATCGGGATATTGAGCGGGATTTCACGCGTGATGCGGGTGCGGATGTCCGCATCGGAGGGCAACACCTCGGACAGGCCGGGCTTGAGCAGGACGTCGTCGAAGGTGAGCGCTTCGCGCAGGGTTCCGTTGGCTTTCTGCTCCATTGCCACTCCAGTGGCCCGCACGCGGGCTCGATCAGCGGCACCGTCGGGACGGGAAAGCACCCGCTCTGCGGCGAAACGGCAGTCTCGCGCGCGACTCGACGGCCCGTTTTGGGTTGGCGCCGGTCGATAGCACGGCTTGGCATCGAATCCTAGCGCCTCGGCGGCAATCCCACCGAAAGATGCGCTCTATGTGGGGTTGCGCCTACCGCCGGACAATGCCGGCTGGTTCGGGGCTGCGCCTCGTCTGCTAGCTTGCCCCGGCGAAATTTCGCCTTACGGTCCATCCGCGATGTTGCCAAATCGAATCGTGCCGCTGATCGTGGCGGTCGCCCTGTTCATGGAGAACATGGACCAGACGGTGATCGCCACCTCGTTGCCGGCGATCGCCGCCGATATCGGCACGAGCCCCCTCACCCTCAAGCTCGCGGTCACCTCCTATCTGCTCTCGCTCGCGGTGTTCATCCCGGTGAGCGGCTGGACTGCCGACCGCTTCGGCGCGCGCACCGTATTTCGCACCGCCATCGGCGTGTTCATGCTCGGCTCGATCGGCTGCGCCGTCTCAGGCTCGCTGTGGCAGTTCGTGGCCGCGCGCATCGTCGAAGGCATGGGCGGCGCCATGATGACACCGGTCGCGCGCCTGATCCTCGTACGAAGCGTCGACCGACGCGAGCTGATCAACGCCATGGTCTGGGTCACGCTGCCGGCATTGATCGGCCCGCTGATCGGCCCCGCGCTCGGCGGCTTCATCACGACTTACATCTCGTGGCACTGGATCTTCCTCATCAACATCCCGATGGGGCTTGTCGGCATCGCACTGGCAACGATCTTCATCGAGGACGTGCGCGCCGAGACCCCCGATCCGTTCGATGGGAAGGGAGCGGTGCTCGCCGGCCTCGGTATCGGCGGGCTCGCCTTCGGCGGCTCGCTGCTGGGACTCAATATCCTGCCAACCGGCGCGGTGCTCGCCTTGGTCCTCACCGGGGCGAGCGCGGCCTATGCCTATGTCCGGCATGCGCGCCGCACGCCCGCACCGGTGCTCGACCTCGCGCTGCTCAAGATCCCGACCATGCGCGCCGCCATCCTCGGCGGCTTCATCTATCGCTCCGGCATCGGGGCGATGCCGTTTCTGCTACCGCTCCTGCTCCAGCTCGGCTTCGATCTCACCCCGTTCCAGTCGGGCCTGATCACGCTCTCGAACGTGGTAGGCGCCATGGGGATGAAGACGGTCGTTCCCCTGATCCTGCGCCAGTTCGGCTTTCGCAACGTGCTGACGGTGAACGCGCTGATCAGCGCGGCGCTGCTCGCCTTGTGCGCGACGTTCCAGCCGGGCGTATCGTTCGCCTGGATCGTCGGGTTGCTGATCGTCGGCGGCTTCTTCCGCTCGCTCGAATTCACCAGCCTCAACACCATCGCCTACGCCGATATCGACAACCGCCGCATGAGCCGCGCCACCTCGCTGGTCTCGGTCTCGCAGCAGGTGTCGATCTCGGTCGGCGTGGCGATCGGCGCGCTCGCGGTCGATCTCACCCTGTGGGCGCGGGGCCACTCGATCATCACCGCCGCCGATTTCCAGCCGGCCTTCCTCACCGTCGCGGCGATCGCGGGCTGCGCCTTCTTCGTGTTCCTCGCGATGCCGGCCGATGCCGGCGCCGAATTGGCGCGACGCACGACAGCGCCCGCCACCGGCGCCACCGAAGCCACCGATCAGCGCATGGGGTGATGCCCGCGAAACCCCGTCGCCAGCAGATAAAGCTCGGCGGAGTCGGTGCGGCTGGCCGCCGGCTTGACGTGCTTGACGGTGGCGAAATCGCGCTTGAGCGCGGCGAGCAGCGTCGCCTCGGTGCCACCCTGTAGCACCTTGCAGAGAAACGCCCCGCCGGGCGCGAGCACCTGTCGCGCGAAGTCGGCGGCGGCTTCGGCGAGCGCCATGATCTTGAGATGATCGGTCGGGCGGTGGCCGGTGGCATTCGCCGCCATGTCGGACATCACCACGTCGGCTGGACCGCCCAGCCGTGCCTCGATTTCGGCGGGAGCGCGCGGATCGAGAAAATCGAGCCGGATAACATCAACGCCCGCGATCGGCGCCATGTCGAGCAGGTCGAGCGCGACCACATGCCCCCTGCCCTGTGCTACGCCGACGCGTTGCGCGGCAACCTGGCTCCAACCGCCGGGTGCGGCACCGAGGTCGACCACACGCGCGCCGGGCTTAAGCAGGCGATGCTTGTCGTCGATCTCGATCAGCTTGTAGGCGGCGCGTGCACGCAAGCCCTCGCGCTGGGCGCGCGCCACGTAGGGATCATTGAGCTGGCGTTCCAACCACTGGCGCGAGGAGAGCGAGCGGCGCTTGCCGGATTTGACGCGCACCTTGAGCGGGCGCTTGCTGGGTTTGGAAGTCATCGACGTTACGGCACGCGCGCGTTGCCATCCCACACACCGTCCTCGCGCATCATCTGCACCAGCATACCTTCGCGCAGGCCACGGTCGGCGACGCGCAGGCGCTGGCACGGAAAGGCGCGGCGGATGGCATCGAGGATGGCGCAGCCAGCGAGCACGAGGTCGGCGCGCTCGGCGCCGATGCAGGCATTGGCCACCCGATCCTGGTAGCTCCAAGTCAGCAGCCGCTCGATGGTGCGCGTCACCTCGTGGTCGACCATCCAGCAACCGTCGACGCGCCGACGCTCATAGCGTCGAAGCTCGAGGTGAACGCCCGCGATCGTCGTCACCGTCCCCGAGGTGCCGAGGAGATGCACCTCACCCGCGCCGAGGTCGCCATGCTCGGCCACGAAACGTTCGACCAGACCCGCGACCTCCGCGATCATGGCGGCATAGATTTCGGGAGTGACCTGGTGGCCGCCGTGGCGCTCCGCGAGCGTGACCACGCCCACCGGCAGCGAAACCCAGGCCCTGATCTTCGGCAGCGGCGGACCGCGCGGGGTGGGCGGCGAGCGCTCGAGGCGGACCAGCTCCGAGGAGCCGCCACCGATGTCGAACAGCAGCACCGCATCGGCCTGCGGATCGATCAGCGGGGTGCAGCCGGTGGCCGCCAAGGTCGCCTCGGTTTCGCGATCGATGATTTCGAGCTCGAGCCCCACCTCGGCGACGATGCGCGCGCGGAATTCGGCGCCATTGGCGGCGGCCCGGCAGGCCTCGGTCGCGATCAGGCGCGCGCGCGTGACGCCGCGATTGCGCATCTTGTCGCGACAGATGGCGAGCGCTTCGATCGCCCGGCCGATCGCCGCGTCGCTGATACGGCCGGAGGTCGAGACGCCCTCGCCGAGCCGGATGATGCGCGAGAACGCATCGATCACGCGAAAGCTGTCGCCGCTCGGGCGTGCGATCAGGAGGCGACAATTGTTGGTGCCGAGATCGAGCGCGGCATAGGTCGGGCCGGCGTGATGGCTCGCGTGCTGCGAGCCGCCGTTGTAGGGATATCCGTACGGTGACCGGCGACCCCAGCGGGCGCGGCGCTGCGGCGCCCGATTAGGCACAGGGTCGAGGCCGCCGGTTGCCCGGCCCTCGTCCGTCATCGAATCCCTTCCTGCCGCGCCGAAGCCACCAGGCTCGACGGCAGCGGCCATCTCCAAGCCCGCATTCGGCGCAAGTGTAACACGCCCACCGCTCGCGCAACAGATGCGTCGCACGCATGGCGTGCCCGGCTTGTCGGCGGCGCCCGGCTCCTTTATCTCAGGCCGATATCACAGTTCGTGGAACCCCTCGCCTGCGGCCGGACCGGCTTGCAGGCGATCTGTTGATCCAGGCTTTTACTTATGAATCTCCAAAAAGACCCGCAGAGTTTCGCCCTGATGAAATTCGGCGTCGGCCAGCCGGTGCCGCGCACCGAAGATCCCACGCTGGTGCGCGGCGAAGGCCAATACACCGACGATATCAAGCTCGCGGGCGAGGCCTATGCGGTGATGGTGAGGAGCCGCGTCGCCCATGGCGTGATCAAGGCAATCGACACCGCCGCCGCCCGCCAAATGCCCGGTGTGCTCGGGGTCTATACCGGCGCCGATCTCACGCAATACGGCACGCTCAAATGTATCGTGCCGTTCAAGAACCGAGACGGCTCGCCGATGAGGCAGCCGCCGCGGCCGGCGCTCGCGACCGACAAGGTGCGCTTCGTCGGCGACCCCGTCGCCTTCGTTGTGGCCGAGACGCTACTCGCGGCGAAGGATGCCGCCGAGGCCGTCGAGGTCGATATCGACGCGCTGCCGGCGGTGGTGCGGCCAGAGGATGCCGCGCAACCGGGGGCGCCGCTCCTACACGAGGAAGCGCCCGGCAACGTCGCGCTCGATTATCACTTCGGCGACAGCGAGCAGGTCGCCGCCGCCTTCGCCAAAGCCGCGCATGTCACGCGGCTCAAGCTCGTCAACAGCCGCGTGGTGGTGAACGCGATGGAGCCGCGCGCGGCCATGGGCGTCTACGATCCCGCGAGCGGACGCTTCACGCTCCACGCCCCCTCGCAGGGCGTGTTCGGCCTGCGCGCCAACATGGCTGACATCCTCAAGGTCGAGCCCAAGCAGGTTCGGATCCTGACCGGCCACGTGGGCGGCTCGTTTGGGATGAAATCGGCGCCGTTTCCCGAATATGTCTGCGTTCTGCACGCCGCGCGCGCGCTCGGCCGTCCGGTGAAATGGACCGACGAGCGCTCCGGCAGCTTCGTCTCCGACAGCCACGGCCGCGACCACGAGCTCACCGCCGAGCTCGCGCTCGATGCCGACGGCAACTTTCTGGCGGTCCGCATCGCCAATCTCGGCAATATGGGCGGTTTCCTCTCCCAAGTGGCGCCGATGCCCTCGACGCTGAACATCGTCAAGAACGTGCAGAACGTCTACCGCACCCCGCTGCTCGAGGTCTCGACCAAGTGCGTGTTCACCAACACCTCGCACGTCTCGGCCTATCGCGGCGCCGGTCGGCCGGAGGGCAACTACTACATGGAGCGGCTGGTCGACGCCGCCGCCGCCGAGATGGGCATCGATCGCCTGGAGCTGCGCCGGCGCAACCAGATCCGGCCGCGCGAGATCCCGATCAAGACCGCCTCGGGCAGCAACTACGACAGCGGTGACTTCCCGGGCGTGCTCAAGCACGCGCTGGAGGCCGCCGACGTCAAGGGCTTCGCGCGCAGGAAGCGCGAGAGCCGCAAGCGCGGCAAGGTGCGCGGGCTCGGCATCGGCAGCTTCCTCGAGGTCACTGCGCCGCCGAGCAAAGAAATGGGCGGCATCCGCTTCGAGGCCGACGGCACCGTCACCATCATCACCGGCTCGCTCGACTACGGGCAAGGCCACGCCGCGCCGTTCGGGCAGGTGCTGAGCGAGAAGCTCGGCGTGCCGTTCGAGCGCATCCGCCTCCTGCAAGGCGACAGCGACGAATTGCTCGCGGGCGGCGGCACCGGCGGCTCGAAATCGATCATGCACGGCGGCACCGCGATCGTCGAAGCCTCGGCCAAGGTGATCGAGCAGGGCAAGCAGATCGCCTCGCACGTGCTCGAAGCCGCGGCGAGCGACATCGAATTCGCGCAGGGGCGCTTCGTCATCGCCGGCACCGACCGCGCGATCGGCATCATGGAGCTCGCCGAGAAGCTGCGCTCCGGGCTCAATCTGCCGGAGGGTGTGCCGACGACGCTCGACGTGCGCCATGTCAGCGACGGGCCGGGCGCCTCCACTTATCCCAACGGCTGCCACGTCTGCGAGGTCGAGCTCGATCCCGACACCGGCGTGATCGAGGTGGTGAAATATTGCTCGGTGAACGATTTCGGCACTGTCATCAATCCGCTGATCGTCGAAGGCCAGCTGCACGGCGGCGTCGTGCAGGGCATCGGCCAGGCGCTGATGGAGATGACGGTCTACGATGCCGACGGCCAGTTCCTCACCGGCTCGTTCATGGACTACGCGCTGCCGCGCGCGAGCGACTCGCCGGAAGTCATGGTGCTACAGCATCCGGTGCCGGCAACCACCAACGTGCTGGGCGTGAAAGGCTGCGGCGAGGCCGGCTGCGCCGGCTCACTCACCTCGGTGATGAACGCGGTCGCCGACGCGCTCTCCGAGTTCGGCATCCGCCATCTCGACATGCCGGCGACGCCTTATCGGGTCTGGCACGCGATTCAAGACGCCCGGGCGGCACGCCAGGTTTGATCGGCGCGGTGCGCTTCCCGACAACGACAAGAAACAGCCGCAGGAAATGACCCAAGCAACCGACGTCCTCATTCCCTCGCGCGCGAGCGAGGCGAAACTCGTGGCGAGCGTGTGCTTCGCGCACATGACCAGCCACTACTACATCGTGCTGCTCGCGCCGCTGTTCGTCTTCATCCGTGCGGATTACGGCGTGAGCTATACCGAGCTCGGTCTTGCGCTCACCGCCTTCGGTGCGGTTTCGACCGTGATGCAGACGCCGGTCGGCTTCTTCATCGACCGCACCGATGCGCGGATGAACCTGATCGCGGGACTGCTGCTGGGATCGGGCGCCATCGCGGTCGCGGGCCTCGTCGACTCGTTCTGGGTGTTCATTGCGATGTTCGCGGTCATGGGCCTCGGCAACACCGTTTACCATCCGGCCGACTATACCCTGCTGTCCGAGCACGTCCCGGCGCAACGCCTGACGCAAGTATTCTCCTATCACAACTGCTCGGGCATGATCGGTTCGGCGATTGCGCCGGCCACGCTCTTGTTCATGCAGAGCGTGGTGGGATGGCGCGGCGCCTTCCTCGGCGCCGCCATGCTCGGCGTCGTCGCGGCCCTCATTCTCGCGGTGCAGACGGAGCCGCCGGTGGTCCGCCCGCACGCGCCGAAGCCGCGCCTCGACGAGGCGGCAAAGTCGCCCAAGGACGGCATGCGACTCCTGCTGTCGCCGCCGATCCTGCTCAACCTCGTGCTGTTTTTCATGCTGTCGATGGTCGGCGGCGGGCTCAGCCAGTATCTCGTGGTGAGCCTCGAGGCGCTGCACGGCACGCCATCGGTGGTTGCCAATGCCGCACTCACCGGCCTTCTGACCCTGAGCGCGGTCGGTGTGCTGATCGGCGGCGCGATCGCAGGGCGAGCCCAGCGCCACAATCTCGTGACCGCCGCCGGATTATTGGTGTCGGGCGCGACGACCGTTTTCATTGGCCTGCTCGATCCGGGCGCGGTGCTGCTGGTGCTGATCGTATCGCTCGGCGGGCTAGCGAACGGCATGGCCGTGCCGTCGCGCGACATGATCGTACGCTCCGCCACCCCGCCCGGCTCCTACGGCAAGGTGTTCGGATTCGTGACCACCGGCTTGCATATCGGCGGCATGGTATCGCCGCTCATCTTCGGTCAGTTCCTCGACCACGGCCATCCGCGCGCGGTGTTCCTCTTCATCGCCGCCTGCGCGCTCGTTGCCGTCTTCACGGTCGTCTTGGGGATGTCGGGCCGGCGCAATCTGCCGCAATGACCGGCGCGCTCCTGTAAGCTAGGCTGAACGCTTCAAAGTCCGAGGCAGGCCTCGCCGGAACATGCGCTAGGGAGCCGGAGAATGCCTTCGCCGGGATCGAGGTCGAGCAGTGCGCTGGCTGCGGCGACAACGGTGATCGCGTGGCTCGCGGCTGGTCCGGTCAACGCCGCGGAGTTCTACGCCGGCAAGACCATCGATTTCGTCATCGGCGGCGACGTCGGCGGCGGCTACGACATCTATGCCCGCGTGGTCGCGCGCCATCTCCATCGTTTCATCCCCGGTGCGCCGACCATCGTGCCCAAGAACCAGCCGGGTGCCGGCAGCGGACGCGCCGCGTCGTCGCTCTACAGCGTCGCGCCCAAAGACGGCTCGGTGATCGGAGCGGTGTTTCCGGGCGCAATCATGGGCCCGCTGCTCGATGACCGCGCCCAGCCGCTTTATGACCCCACCAAATTCCAGTATCTCGGCAGCGCCGACAACGCCACGCGCGTGTGCATCAGCCACGAGCGCTCCAGCATCAAGCGCTTCGAGGACGCGCTCAAGCACAAGGCGATCATGGGCGCGAGCGCGGCCGGAGGCTCCACGCGCGATTACGTCAACATGCACAAGAAGACGACGGGGGCGATGTTCGAGCTGGTCGCCGGCTACAAAGGGACCGCCGACATCTTCCTGGCGATGGAGCGCGGTGAAGTCGACGGCATGTGCGGACTCGATTGGGCGAGCCTGAAATCGCAGCGCCCGGACTGGGTGCGCAACGGCACCGTCAATATCCTGGCGCAGATCAATCTCGAGCCGGAGGCGGAGCTGAGCAAGCTCGGCGTGCCGCAGATCTGGAAATTCATCGCCAGCGAGGACGACAGGAAGGCGGCCGCGCTGATCATCGGCCAGCAGGTGTTCGGCCGGCCCTATCTCGCGCCGCCGGGCGTGGCGGCGGAGCCGCTCAAGATCCTGCGCGCGGCCTTTGCCGCCACCATGCAGGACAAGGAATTTCTCGCCGACGCCGAGCGCACGCGCATCGACGTGGTGCCGACAACCGGCGAGAAGGTGCAGCAGCTCGTCGAGCAGCTCTACGCCACGCCGAAGGCGACGGTGGAGCGGGCGAAGGAATTGATCAAGCCGTAGGGCTCACCTCTTCGGCAGAAACGCCTCGGTGTAGAGCTTGGCTGGATCGGGCTCCTCCGGCAGAAGCTGCAGCTCGACGTATGACTTGGCGAGCGTGGCGAGCGCGCTCGCGCTGAACTTGCCGTCGTCGGAGAACATCGGCATCAGCTCGTCGTAGACGCGGCCCGTGATGTCCTCGTCCTTGTTGGTGACATCCTTGGCGATCGCGACCGTCTCGGCCTTGTTGGCGCGCATGAAGGCGATGGTCTCGAACCACCCCTGCAGGAACGCGCGGACGGCCTCGGGTCGGCTGGCGATGAGCTTGTCGGCGGCGAAGATCACGTGGATGTGGAAGTCCTTGATGTCGGTGAAGCGAACCAGGATGCGGCCCTCGCCGCGCTTCTCGAGCTCGAAGGCATTGCCGATATCCGTGATGACGCCGTCGATATCGCCGCGCTTCATGGCGGCGATCTGGCCCGGCATGGCGCCCATGGGCGCGATCTCGATGCCCTTGGGCCCCCAGCCCTGCCGGCGCGAGGTCTCGCTGACCAGCCAATAGGTGAGCGAGCCCGCGGTCGAGACGCTGATCTTCTTGCCCTTCAGCTCGGCTGCCGTCTTGGGGCCGTCCGGGCGCACGACGATCGCCAGCAGGAGCGGCGGCCCAGCCATGGCGGCAACCCCCTTGATGGGCGAGCCCTTCACGATGAAGGCCATCGCCGGACCGGAGCCGAGCGCGATGTCGAGGCTGTCCGACGCCATCGCCTGCTGCATTCGCGCATCACCGGCAAAGGCGATGGCCTCGATCTCGAGCCCGTGCTTGGCGAAGAAGCCCTTGCGCATGCCGACGTCGAGCGGCACGAACGAGAACGCCTCGGGCACCGCCTTGCCGACGCGGAGTTTTTCGGCGGCGCCGGTAGACGACGCGGCGAGCAACAGCATCAGCGCGGCGCGGACTGCAATGCGCAACGGCGCGTTGAGCGACATGGCGTGTCTCCCGACTCAGGACAGTTTCATCTTCACAAGGCGCTCGGCGTTGCCAACGAAGATCTTGCGGCGGTCCTCGGCCGCGATCTCGAGCCGCTTGATGGTGTCGATGGTCGGCGCGATCGGGCCGAGCGGCGTATCGGTGGCGAACACGACGTGGTCGCTGCCGAAGAACTCGAGCCCGCAGCGCACGGCGTGGATGCCGCCGCCGAACAGCGCGGTATCGCCGTAGAAGTCGTGCAGATAATCTAGGTGCGGGCGCTTGAGCGAGGAGAGCACCTTGGAATAGTCCTCGTCGCTGGTGCGGCTTCCCAGCACCTGCAGGCCGGGGCCGATGCGGCCGTCATAGAACGGGATCATCCCGCCGAGGTGGTGGGTGATGATCTTGAGCTTGGGGTAGCGGTCGAAGAGGCCGTTGAATACCATGCGCACCATCGCCACCGAGGTGTCGTAGGGCCAGCCGAAGCACCACCACATCTCGAAGCGCGACTTCGCCTCCCCCGGATAGTCCGTCATGCTCGCGGTGCGCGCGGGGTGGAGCCAGATCGGTAGATCGAGCTCCGCCATGGTGGCGAAGATCGGCTCGAAGGCGCCGCTGTCGAGCGGTTGACCCGCCACGCTGGTGAAGATCTGCACGCCGCCGGCGCCAAGCTCTTTGACCGCGCGGCGCGCCTCCGCCACCGAGCCCGCGACGTCGGTGAGCGACAGCGCGGCCACGAAAGTGGGAAAGCGCCGCGGATGGCGCGCGCAAAGTTCCGCCATGGCATCGTTGCCGATGCGCGCGAGATTGAGGCCGACCTCGCCGGTGGCGAGGTCCTCGATCGGCGGATTGGGCAGCGAGATGATCTGGCGATAGTCGCCGAACGCATCCATCTCGCGGAAGCGCTCGTCGAGATCGAACAGCTTTTTGACGCCGCGCAGGCGCGCCGCGATGTTGCCGAGCCGGGGCGCGATGCGGTTCATCTCCTGGAAGAATTTCTCCGGAGCGATGTGGCAATAGATGTCGACGATGGTTTCTCTGGGCATTGCGGGTCACTCTCTCTCCGCCCTCACCCTGAGGGCGCGAAGGTCGAAAGCGTTCGGCAAACTCGGAACTCGCGTGCGCGCGTCTCGAAGGGTGAGGGCGGCCAAGGGGGCGGCCCATGCTTCGAGACGCATCGCAGCGCGACTGTGATCGAGGAAACTGTCGCTGCTTGCGTCGCGCTGCGATGCTCCTCAGCATGAGGCCGATCGAAAATCCCGCCTGCGGCACCGTCGTTCCGCTCGCTAGAACTTCGTGCGATCCGCGCCCTTGAGGCCGAGGATGGCGCGCGCCTCCTTCGGGCTGGCGACCTGGTAGCCGAGCTCCTCGATCATGCGTCTTATCTTGGCGACCTGCTCGGCGTTGCTCTTGGCCAGTTGCCCGCGGCCGATATAAAGGCTGTCCTCGAGCCCCACGCGCACGTTGCCGCCCATCATCACCGCCTGGGTGCCGAAGGTCATCTGCGAGCGTCCGGCGCCCAGCACCGACCATTGATAGTCGTCGCCGAACAGCTTGTCGGCCGTGCGCTTCATGAACATCAGGTTGTCCATGTCGGCGCCGATGCCGCCGAGAATGCCGAAGATGAGCTGCAGGAAGATCGGCGGCTTGAACCAGCCTTTGTCGACGCCGTGGGCGAGATTGTAGAGATGCCCGACGTCGTAGCATTCGTGCTCGAACTTGGTGCCGTGCCCCTCCCCCATCAGCTTGGAGATCTTCTCGATGTCGGCAAAGGTGTTGCGAAAGATGGTCTCGGTGGTGCCGAGGAGATACGGCTCCTCCCAATCGTGCTTCCAAGTCTTGTAGCGCGCGACCATGGGATAGAGCCCGAAGTTCATCGAGCCCATGTTGAGCGAGCACATCTCCGGCGAGAACTTCATCACGCCCGCGAGCCGCTCCTCCACCGCCATGGTGGGCGAGCCGCCGGTGGTGATGTTGACGACGGCGTCGGTCGACTGCTTGATGCGCGGCAGGAACTGCATGAACACCGCGGGATCGCCGGTGGGGCGGCCGTCCTGGGGATTGCGCGCATGCAGATGCAGGATGGCGGCGCCCGCCTCCGCCGCGGCGATGGCCTGCGTGGCGATCTGGTCGGGCGTGATCGGCAGCGCCTCCGACATGGTCGGGGTGTGGATCGCGCCGGTGACGGCGCAGGTGATGATGACCTTGTCGGATCTGGCGGCCATGGCTCTCTCCCGGGTCCTCGCGGTTGTTCAGGGCTCAGGTTGTGCGGGCATCCGCGGCAAAGCGCAAGCGGCGCTCGAGCGGCAAAAGTTGCCAGCCGAAGCGCTCGGCGAGGAAGCCCCAGATACCCTTCGGCGCCAATAGCATCATGGCGATGGCGACGGCGCCGAGCATGAGGAGATAGAGGCTGCCGAGGTCGGCGAGCGTCTGCCGCAGCACGAAGAACACGATGGTGCCGATGATCGGCCCCTCCACGCGCCCGATGCCGCCGATCACGGTGATGAAGATGACGAAGGCGGTCCAGTCGTTGACGCTGAACGCGGTGTCGGGCGAGATGCGCAGCTTCTGCAGGAAGATCAGCGCGCCGACCATGGCGGTGCCGAAGGCGGTCAGGACATAGACCACGAGCTTGGTGCGGGTGACGTCGACGCCGTTCGAGCGTGCTGCGAGCTCGTTGTCGCGGATGGCGGTGAGCGCCAGCCCGTAGCGCGAGCGCAGCAACAGCACGATCGCGGTCAGCACGACGACGACGAGCGCCAGCGCCACCCAGTAGAGCAGGAATTCCCGCATTTGCCGGCTCGACGCCATGGCGGTCACGATGCCGGCCGGCAGGCTGATGCCGGAGCCGCCGCCGAGCGCGGAAATCTGCGACGAGATCAGCCGAAAAACCTCGGCCACCACCCAGGTGCCGATGGCGAAGTAATGGCCGCGCAGCCGGAACATCAGCCCGGCGACCGGCAGCGCCACCACGGCGCCGATCACACCCGCGAGCGGCACGGCGACAAGCGGATGAATCCCGGCCAGGATGGTCGCGGCGAATAGCACGTAGCCGCCGAGGCCGACATAGGCCTGCTGGCCGACGGAAACGAGTCCGGCATAGCCGGCGAGCAGATTCCACAGGCTCGCGAGCGCAACATAGGCATAGACCTCGGAGAGGAGCCGCAGATCGTCGCGACCGCCCCAGAACGGCGCCGCCGCGAGCGCGACGAAGCCGATGGCGAACATCGCCATGCCGACGTGGCTCGAGCGGGTCGCGTGCTCGACGCGGAAGGGTTTGCTCATCCCTGCACTTTCGGAAACAGGCCCTCGGGCCGCACCGCCAGAATGAGGAGGAAGGCGAGATGGCCGGCGAGAAGCTGCCAGCCGGGATTGATCTGCGCGCCGATCGCCTGCGACACGCCGAGCACGATGCCGCCGGCGAGCGTGCCCCACATGCTACCGAGGCCGCCGATGATGACGGCTTCGAAGCCGAAGATCAGCCGAGCGGGTCCGATCGCCGGATCGAAATTGGTGCGCACGGCGAGAAAGACGCCGGCGACCGCGATCACCGCCAGCGACAGCGCCATGGCGAGCGCGAAGACGTGGCGGTTGTCGAGGCCCATCAGTTGCGCCACCGACTGGTCGTCCGAGGTCGCACGAAAGGCGCGGCCGAGCGCGGTGCGATAGAACAACACCTGCAGGCCGGCGATGACGGCGACGGCGACAACGAATTGCAGCAGCGGCAGGACGCCGATCCACACGCCCTCGAACAGCGGAAA
>JBKPUA010000071.1:0-1366 GCA_046735815.1 Pseudomonadota bacterium | reverse complement strand
CCCATCACCGACGGAAGGAACGAAGCGGAAATGGCGACGCAATGGAATAAGTACGCAGCGACCGCGGCGCGCAAGCATGGCAAGCCTGGACGCGAGATCAGGCCGAAGAGCACCACCATCGATATCCATTCGCATGTCGCGATTCCGCGCGCGGCGGCCTATGTGAAGCCGCACCTGGACCTCGCAACGGTTCCGCTCGCGCATTTTGCGACCGCCGAGACCAAGGCGTTGAGCCAGAAGCAGGAAGAGGACATCCGCTCACGCATCACCGAGTACGATGACCGCATCGCCGATCTCGACGCCATGGGCATCGACTTCCAGCTGGTGATGCCGCCGCCGAACCAATGCTACTACACGGTGCCGCTCGACATTGCCGTGCAGGCTGCGCGCATGGTCAACGATGGACTGGCGGAGTACGTCGCGCGCAAGCCCGACCGCTTCATCGCGTTCGGCACTGTGCCACTGACGCACGGCGGCGAAGCGGCAAGCGAGCTCGAGCGCTGCGTGAAATCCCTCGGGATGAAAGGCGTGGAGGTCCTGACCAATGTGGCGGGCCAGGAGCTCTCCGCGCCGGATTACGCGCCATTCTGGCAAAAGGCCGAGGAGCTCGACGCGCTGGTGATCATCCACCCCAACGGCTTCACCGAGGCCAACCGGCTCACGCGCTTCTACTTCAACAACGTGATCGGCAATCCGCTCGAGACCACCATCGCGCTGCACTACCTGATCTTTGACGGCGTGCTGGAGCGCCATCCCAAGCTGAAGATTCTCGCGGTACACGGCGGCGGCTATCTCCCGGCCTATTCCGGCCGCATCGACCACGCCTGGGGCGCGCGCTCGGATTCCCACGGCGAGCTGCCGCATCCGCCGACGAGCTATCTCAAGAAGATCTATTTCGACACGGTCGTGTTCACGCCCCACCAGCTCGCCGAGCTCGTGCGGCTTTATGGCGCCGACCACATCATCATGGGCACGGACTATCCCTTCGACATGGCTGAGTTCGATCCGATCGGCCATGTCGCGTCGGTCGACACCTTCGACGCTGCGACCATCGCCGCCATCGCCGGCGGCAACGCCCGCCGCTTGCTTGGGGTCTGACGCCCATCTGGCGCGACAGTTCGGGCCGCGAGCCCGGTCGTTGACGCGTATGCCACCTTGGCCGAACAATTCGTTGGGGGTCTCCTGCCAGCAGAAAAATTGAAGGTCTTGCGAACTACAGGGGGGTTTGGCGAGCTCATAGCGCTCGCAGAGTTGCAAACTGGAATGTACTCGCGCGACACGGCCCTTTGTTCAATCAGATGCTGTTCCACGCCAAGGATCCTGTTTCTCAAATGTCGTAGTGATTGCGAAGAATGATCGGCTGAAT
>JBKPUA010000070.1:0-4423 GCA_046735815.1 Pseudomonadota bacterium | reverse complement strand
TGATTGATCCGCTCGCTCGGATTGGCGACAGGCGGGGGAATGTAGGGACCCGTCGACGGCTGGGTCAGCGTCAGCGATGGTGCGCGTTGTAGTGGCGCGACGTAGCCACCGCTGCTGCCGCGCGCGCTGAGGCGGGGGCGTGGCGCACGCACGGTTGGCTGTACCTCCTCCTCCCCGCGAGCGGAGCGTGTCGGGCAGTCCACGCCCTGCATGATGATCGGCGTCCCATAGCACATCGTGGTTTGCGTCGATGTACGCTCGGCGCTCTGTTTCTTGGGGCGGGCCGACGCGGTTGCAGCCGTCCCAACGACAAGGACGGCCAAGGCGAAGGCCACCATTCTGGATAACGGCATGTTCATGCCAATGTAGATAAGCACTTCCTACTGGCACCCGCTACTGGCGTGGGGTCGAAGACACGTTCTTTTTATTTCGAGCCGCGATGCCATAGAGACCACCTATCGCTTATGCGCGAACATAATGTAATTTAAGTGCAGCTGCCGACGGGAACACGCCAAAATCCCCCTCATTTGGGCAGCAGCACTCGTGCCATCCGCCGGCGCGTTCCGAACTTCGATCATGAATCGGTTCGCGGGGGGGCTCAGCGCTGCGGCGTTTCCATTATCGAGCTGCATGCTTGGGAGGGAGCGCAATGAAACTTCCGCGCCGAACTTTTCTGCATCTCGCAGCGGGAATTGCCACTCTGCCAATCGCATCGCCTGTTGCCGCACTCGCACAGGGCACCATCACCCCGACTGGCGCCATCAGGATAGTCGAACGCACACATTACTACGCCAAGCCTGGTTTGGCCGCCGAGGTCCTCGATCTGCGACGCAAGGCTTCTGCCGTGCGCCTCTCGATCGGACTTCCAGCCGGTGAAATATTCGTCAAACATCCCGGCGGCGACGGCAGCGAGCCGGATGTCGCCTGGCAATGCACCTTTGCCGACGTAGCCGCCCGCGACGCGGACCTCGCGGCGCGCGCCGCAAGCGCGGAATTCGAGAGCGTTCGCGTGCAGATGAGAAAACTGTATGCGCGTTTCGAGCGGCAAGTCTTTGCGATCGCCGCCATCTGATGGCGGGACCGCGAGCACACTATTGGTGGAGCATGATCTTTTCCGAAAACCGATCCACCCCGGATCAAGTCCGGGGCAAGCTTTTCGAGATCATGCTCTAGGCAGGGACCACATGAAACTTCCGCGCCGCACGTTCTTGCGTCTGGCCGCCGGCGCGGCCGCTCTGCCGGCCGTTTCGCATTTGGTTTGGGCGCAAGGCTTTCCGTCGCGACCGGTACGCATCATGGTCGGCTTTCCGCCCGGCGGCCCGGCCGACATCCTCGCGCGCTTGCTTGGTCAGCGGCTGTCGGAACGTCTCGGCCAGCCATTCATCGTCGAGAACCGAGCGGGTGCCCAGGGGCAAATCGCCACCGAATCGGTCATACGTGCGCCCGCCGACGGCCATACGCTGCTTTTGGTCGTTCCCGGAAACGGCATCGCCCACGTGCTGTACGACAAGCTCAGTTTCAATTTCATCCGAGACACCGCGCCGGTCGCAGGTATCAGCAACGGACCTCTTGTCATGGAGGTCAGCTCGGCGACACCGGTCTATACCGTCCCCGAGTTCATTGCCTACGCCAAAGCCAGGCCGGGCAAAGTCAATTTTGCATCGCCGGGTACTGGCTCGACGATCCAGTTGTGCGGCGAGTTGTTCAAGATAATGACCGGCGTCAACATGGTGCACGTGCCTTATCGAGGCAACGCCCCTGCGCTGACCGATCTGATCGCCGGCCAGGTGCAGGTGATGTTCGCCGATACGCCGTCGTCGATCGAGCACATCAAGGCTGGCACGCTACGCGCCTTGGCTGTGACCACACCCGAGCGCTCGGAGATTCTGCCGCAGGTGCCGACCGTCAGCGAGTTCCTGCCGGGCTTCGAGGCCAGCAATTGGTTCGGGGTTGCCGCACCAAAGAACACACCTCCTGAAATCATCGAAAAGCTGAACCGGGAGATAAACGTTGTTCTTGCCGAACCCGAGATAAAAGCGCGGCTCGCCGATTTGGGTGCAGCGCCGCTGGCGGGCTCGCCCGATGCTTTCGGAAGATTCATCACCGCCGAAGCCGAGAGGTGGAGCAAGGTGATCAGGGCGGCCAATATCAAAATTGACTAGCTAAGGCGTGGACTCATCAACATGCAGCCATAGCCTGATCGATGCAAGCTGGATGAAGGCGACTCGTTGGCCGCAAGCTCGTTCAATAGCTCGGCAGTCGATTGAAGAGGGTTCTGATATGTGATGCGATGCGCATCGTTCCAAAGCGCCTCCATCAGGAGGGAGCCATGCTTGAAAGGACTTCTTCGCCTTCCCGCGGTTTACGAGCCGTGTCAGCCGCCGCATTTGGTTTGGCGCTCGCCGTCTTGGGCGGCATGGCCCTTGCCCAGCAGGACAAGTACACCTTGAAAGTGCCGGGTGGGCTCGCGTTCTCTGAGTTCAGGGGATACGAAGGCTGGCAGGTCGTTGCCACCAGTCAGAACGACAAGCTGGTCGCTGTGATCCTCGCTAATCCCGTGATGATCGACGCCTACCTGGCCGGCATTCCCGGCAACGGCAAGCCTTTCCCCGACGGCGCCAAGATGGCGAAGATCCATTGGAACCCGAAAAAGAACCAGTACTTTCCGGATACGACGGTGCCGGGCACCCAGCATGACGTGGACTTCATGATAAAGGACAGCCAGAGGTTCGCGGATAGCGGCGGATGGGGATGGGCCGTGTTCAATTATGACGCCGCGTCCGATACGTTCACGCCCGGCACCTTGGCTGACGAGCCGCCGCAGGGGAACGACGCCAAGTGCGGGTTCGCGTGCCACACGACAGTGAAGACAAGAGATTACGTTTTCACGGAGTACGGAAAGAGGTGACTGGGGTACAGGATTGCGACCACTGCCCTCCGCTCCCCAACGCATTCACCCCGCTTTGCTCACGCTCCAGAAGAACGGCAGCGGCCCCTTCGTCATCCCGCCGACTTGTCTGCGCCACGCCTGATGGGCCAGGAAAAAGCCGGTCGGCGCGTAGACGACGTCCCCGAGCGCGGCCTTGTTGAGTCGCGCGATCGCAGCCTTTTCCTCCGCGAGATTTCCTGCCTCGTACCAGGCCGTGATCTCGGCTTCGACCTTCGCACTGGTCGGCCAGCCGAACCACGCCTTGTCGCCGTTGGCGCGGATCGCGGTATACGACGAGGGATCGATGCAAACCGCGCCGGCATGCCAGGTGTGGAACATCTGCCAGCCGCCTTGGCCGGGCGGCGATTTCTGCGCCCGGCGCGCCGCGTTGGTGCCCCAGTCGACGGCGGCGAGATCGACGTTCATGCCGAGCTTCTTGAGCAGGTCGGCGGTGACCTCTCCCTGCGCCTTGGTAATTTGCAGATCCTGGGCGACCACGCAGGTGACGGGCTCACCGGAATAGCCGCTCTCTGCCAGCAATCGCTTGGCGGCATCGAGACGACGCGGCCCCTTGAGAATGTCGCCGCCTTCCTCGCTGTAGAGCGACGTGCCCGGCGTGAAGAAGCCGGGCAGCGGTTTCCATAACGCGTCATCGCCGACGACGGCGCGCATGTAGTCTTCCTGGCTCATGGCGGTGAGAACCGCGCGGCGCGCGCGCACGTCGTTGAAGGGCGGATGGAGATGATTCATGCGGAAGCTGCCGATATTGCCGAGCGGATCGGCGATATCGACCGCGAGATTGCGGTTCTTGCGCAACAGCGGCACGAGATCGGCCATCGGGGTTTCCCACCAGTCGACCTCGCCGTTCTGAAGCGCGGCCGAGGCGGTCGCGGGGTCCGCCATGACGATCCATTCGATGCGGTCGACGAGCATCTGCTTGCCGCCGGAGAGCCACGACGGAGGCTCCGGGCGCGGCACATAGTCGGCGAACCGTTCGAACACGGCGCGCGCGCCGGGAACCCATTCCTCGCGCGCGAATCGCATGGGCCCGCTGCCGACATATTCGCCGATCGGCTTAAACGGATCCGTCGCCGCGATCCGCGCCGGCATGATGAAGCAGGACGGCGTTCCAACCTTGCCGAGCGCGACCAGCAGTTTCGGAAAGGGCTTTTTCAGCACCCAGCGGAAGCTGCTGTCGTCGACGGCGGCAAGCTCTTCCTGGATCTCTCGAAGCATCAGGCCCATATTGTCGCGTGCTTGCCACCGCTTGAGACTTGCCACGACGTCGCTTGCGAGCACGCGCTCGCCGTCGTGAAACTTGAGCCCAGACCGCAAGCGGAAGGTCCAAACGCGTCCGTCCGACGACACCTGCTCGCTCTCGACCATCTGACGCCGCGGCTGAAGCTTGTCGTCGAAGCCGTAGAGCATGTCCCACACCAGCGCGGCGGCGTTGCGCACGACGTACTGGGTGTTCCAGATCGGATCGAAATTGGC
>JBKPUA010000069.1:0-4448 GCA_046735815.1 Pseudomonadota bacterium | reverse complement strand
TAGCCGCGGTCGAGAGTCTCTGCAGGTGTTTGTGTGCCCTCCGTTTCGCGGCTCTGATAAGCGACCCAAGCGGCAACGCCGCTGTTCAGGTCGGCCAACAGCGCCAAAGTGTCGGTCGGGTTGCTGCGCACGAAGCCACGCGCCCATGACCCGACCCGGTCAGCGCGGTCGGGATACTGGCGGTCGAGCAGCCGGCCCAAGTCGATACGATCGTCGGCGGAGTAGATAAACGGATAGCTCACAGCTTCCGGAGCGATCTGGAACGCCGGTCGCCTTGCCGCGAACGTCTCCAGCCGAAGACGACTTTCAATGCGAAGCTCGGTGGTGGTTTCGGTGAACGAGGCGATGGCTATCGAATTGCCGAAGACATCATGCAGCCAACGAATCGACGCCGAAGGCGAAAGATTCAAACTGGTTTCAATCAGTCGAAGATCGTGACTGTCGCGCGGCCGGAGCATCAGCCGGTGGTCACCGAGCCGAACCGGGCGTGCGTACCGGTAGATCGTCGTATGCCGCACATCGAGAATAGCCAAATGAAGCCGCCTCACGTCTTGAATGCGTGGGCGTCCGAGCTCACGCTTTAAGGAGCCTCCAGCTAGTGTCCCGTTTCCGAAGTTCGTATCATTATGCGGCACCTTGTTTGCGAACTTCGGAATCGAGGGACGCTAGCGACTTATTGATCTAGTGTGGCTTTGGTTCAGAAGTCCGCATTTCGGAGTCGCCGCACGAATGATGCGGACTTCTGAACCGCCACACTAGCGGCGCTCAGCGAGCAGAGCGTTTCTTCCAAGCCTCGACGGCGTCCTGCCACCGATCTGAGCCCTCGCGCCACTCGTCGTTCAGCTTCCGCTCTTGGTCGCGCTCCTTCGTCAGTTCCATGATGCGCGCATCGCGCTGCTTCAGCTCGGCTTCAAGCTGGCCGATGCGGTCGTTCTGAGTATTGGCCATGTCGTTGTGCTCCATGCTGCTCGAAGCCCTTCACTCGTCCTTGGAGTCAACTTCCGCGCGATTGAGAAGAGAACCCCGCCGAGCGTGGCGGGGTTCTGAATTCAGTGCTCGGCTCAGCTCTTGCGCTCGCCTTGACCTTGGCCCTGGCCCTGGCCCGGCTTCTGGCTGGGCTGCTGGGTCTGCTGCTGCCCGGGGTTCTGGCCGGGCTGCTGATTCTGCTGGTCCGGCTTGTTGCCTTGCCCGCCCTGCTGCGGCTGGCTCTTGTTGTCCTGGTTCATATAAATCTCCAAATATTGCTAAGTATAATTTGAATGCTCATCATTCAAACTACCGAATACATCTAGGCTCGAACTGAGGCAAAAACTAGTGCGACGCCAGATATATTTTACAATACGAAGATAACTAACTTGATCAACAGCTTGAGATCACGCAATAGCGCGTCGATGACGTCGTAGAGCGCGCACTCGAGCCGCGCGAGCGGGTATCAGCTTTCTACGAAGGCCCGGGCGTGCCGAAGCCTTCGTCGTATTTGGACGGTCAGTAGTCCATGCCGGCCCCGGGCCCACCGGGCATTGCCGGGCTCTGCTTCTTCGGCATCTCGGCGACCATCGCCTCGGTCATGATGAGCAGGCCGGCGACCGACGCCGCGCCCTGCAGCGCCGCGCGCACCACCTTGGTCGGGTCGATGATGCCCTTCGAGATGAGATTGCCGTACTCGCCCGCCTGCGCGTCATAGCCGTAGGCGTAGGTGTCTTTCTCCAGGATCTTGCCGACCACGATCGAGCCGTCCTCGCCGGCATTGATGACGATCTGGCGTGCCGGCCATGACAGCGCCCTGCGAACGATCTCGACCCCGGTCTTCTGGTCGTCGTTATGGGTGCGGATCTTCTTGAGCGCTTCGGCCGCGCGCAAGAGCGCGACGCCGCCGCCCGGCAGGATGCCTTCCTCGACCGCCGCCCGGGTCGCGTGCATGGCGTCATCCACGCGGTCCTTGCGCTCCTTCACCTCGATCTCGGTCGCGCCGCCGACGCGGATCACCGCGACGCCGCCGGCGAGTTTGGCCAGCCGCTCCTGCAGCTTCTCGCGATCGTAGTCGGAGGTGGTTTCCTCGATCTGGGTCTTGATCTGGGCGATGCGGGCCTGGATGTCGGCCTTCTTGCCGGCGCCCCCGACGATGGTGGTGTTCTCCTTGTCGATCATCACCTTCTTGGCACGGCCGAGCATGTCGAGCGTCACGTTCTCGAGCTTGATGCCGAGATCCTCGGAGATCGCCTGACCGCCGGTGAGGATGGCGATGTCCTGCAACATCGCCTTGCGGCGATCGCCGAAGCCCGGAGCCTTGACCGCCGCGACCTTGAGGCCGCCGCGCAGCTTGTTCACCACCAGGGTGGCGAGCGCCTCACCCTCGGTGTCCTCGGCGATGATGACCAGCGGCTTGCTGCTCTGCACCACCGCTTCCAGCAGCGGCAGCAGCTCCTGCAGGCCGGACAGCTTCTTTTCGTAGATCAGAACATGAGGGTCCTCCATCTCGACCCGCATCTTGTCGGCGTTGGTGACGAAATAGGGCGAGATGTAGCCGCGGTCGAACTGCATGCCCTCGACCACTTCGAGCTCGGTCTCCAGCGACTTTGCTTCCTCGACCGTGATCACGCCTTCGTTGCCGACACGCTTCATCGCATCGGCAATGAAGCGGCCGATCTCCGCATCACCGTTGGCGGAGATCGTTCCGACCTGGGCGATTTCCTCGTTCGAGGTGACCTTCTTGGAATTCTTCTTGAGGTCTTCCACGATCGCCTCGACTGCGAGGTCCACGCCGCGCTTGAGGTCCATGGGGTTCATGCCGGCGGCGACCGACTTGGCGCCTTCCTTGACGATCGCATGCGCGAGCACCGTCGCGGTGGTCGTGCCGTCACCGGCCTCGTCGGAGGTCTTCGAAGCGACCTCGCGCACCATCTGGGCGCCCATGTTCTCGAACTTGTCCTCGAGCTCGATCTCCTTGGCGACGGTGACGCCGTCCTTGGTGATGCGGGGAGCGCCGAACGACTTGTCGAGCACGACGTTGCGGCCCTTGGGGCCGAGCGTCACGCGCACCGCGTGGGCGAGAGTATCGATGCCGCGCAGCATGCTGTCGCGAGCGTCGACGGAGAATTTGACTTCCTTGGCAGCCATGTCGATGTCCTTTCAGGCGTTGCCTCACCCTGTGAGGAGCGGCCGACGGCTGCGACTCGAAGGATCAGGTCGATCAGTTTGGCTCCTCGTCATTCGAGGCGGCCATCGCAGTCCCATTGCACGCAGACTGCATAGACTTGTCTTCTTGTGCAGTCTGCCTATGCACGCAGGCTGCGCAAACTTGCCTGCTTGCCGGCTTCCCCGGGACGAGGATGTTGCGCCGGTCAGGCCGCCTTCTTCTTGGCCATGGGCGCATCGAGCACGCCCATGATGTCGCTCTCCCTCATGATCAGGAGCTCGACGCCGTCGATCTTCACCTCGGTGCCGGACCATTGGCCGAACAGCACCCGGTCGCCGACCTCGAGGTCGATGGGGATGAGTTTGCCTGCCTCGTCGCGGCCGCCGGGGCCGACGCCGACGACCTTGCCCTGTTGCGGCTTTTCCATCGCGGTGTCGGGAATGATGATGCCGCCGGCAGTCTTCGCTTCGGGATCGATGCGCTCGACGACGACGCGGTCGTGAAGCGGTCGGAATTTCATCGCTATCTCCTGGTGTGGCTATCGCTTCGATTTCGCGCTTCGGCAGCGCCGATCATCGCGATCGGGTCTCGATCTCCGACCGAACTAAGGTGGGCAGCGCCTCGGTTGGCAGCCTTGCAGTGCCGGCAGCTTTAGGGATGAAGAATGGTCAATAACAACATCGAGACAAAGATGATTGCCACCGCCGCCAGAGAAAAATAGCCAAGTTTGATTGCAACACCGCCCGTCATGACCCAGCCTCCTGCAAATCGCTGCGCCATCACTCTTGCACTTTAAATATGGGATTGCACAGCAGAATTTACGATAGCTGGGCAAGAGATTCTTTTAAGCGTCTTGGTCCCGTCCGAATGAGCAATTTTGCACAGACGACCGCCATCAACGGGCGCAGCACCCACATTGAGCGCCTCGCGGAAAGAGACGAGACGTTGCTGGCCTTCGTCCCACAGCACCAGTCGCACGCACCTCAGGCTCTGAAATAGGGTAAGCCGACCCATGCCATCGAGCTCCGGATGGTCGCGCAGCACGAGCGGGAGGCGATAACAGGGGATGCGGCTGCACAAATGATGGATGTGGTGAACGCCGATATTGGCGGTGAACCAGCGCAAGGGACTCGGCAGGGCGTAGTGAGAGCTGCCGAGAAGCGCCACCTCTTGCAGGTTCCAGGCTCCGTCGTGGGCCCATACGGTATTCTCAAATTGGTGCTGGACATAGAACAGCCAGACACCGATCGAGGCCGCGAGCAGCATGACCGGTAGATGCACGAGCAGGAATGCACCGACGCCGACCAGCGAT
>JBKPUA010000068.1:0-7712 GCA_046735815.1 Pseudomonadota bacterium | reverse complement strand
TGCGGAGGCAGCGCGCTGGGCCGGCGTCAGCCCCGCGGCGCCCTACCGGCATTTCCGCGATCGCGACGAGCTCCTCGCCGATGTGGCGCGGCGCGGCTTCGACCAATTCGAAGCGGTGCTCGCACGCGCGTGGGACGGCGGTCGTCCTGACGTCTTCACCGCCTTCGACCGCGTCGGCAAGGCCTATCTGCAATTCGCCAAGAGCGAGCCGGCCTACTACTCCGCCATGTTCGAGGCTGGGATTCCACCGGAGGCAAGCCCCGAATTGCGCGCGGCCGGGGAGCGCGCCTTCGCCGTGTTGCGCACCGCCACCGAGCGGCTCGTCGCAACGCTCCCGGCCGAGAACCGTCCGCCGGTCTTGATGATGGCGCTGCACATCTGGGCGATGTCGCATGGCATTGCATCGCTGTTCGGACGCGGCGATGCCGCCGGCCGCGCGCTGCCCATGTCGCCCGAGGACCTGCTCGAGGCCGCAGTGCTCATCTACTTGCGCGGCCTGGGTTTTGCCGTTCCCGGGAGCGGCGACCGGTCGGCGTCCTAGCGCCGTGTAAGCCGCTCTTGACAAGCGAGGCGCGGACTTCTAGCTATGTAAATGTGATTAACATTCACAGGCGAGGCCCACATGCCAATCGTTACGATGCTCGACGAGTTGGGAAAACCAGCCTGGATCGCGCTGGCGATCCTCGGCTTCATGATCTGGTGGCCGGTCGGTCTTGCCACCCTGGCCTTCATCATCGGGAGCGGACGAATGAGCTGCTGGAAAGGGGTGAACCGATGGCAAGGAGCGGCTGACCGCAGGCAACACCCGGGGACCTGGTGGCAGCCGATGCGATCGAGCGGCAACCGGGCCTTCGACGAATACCGCGAGGAAACTTTGCGACGCCTGGAAGAGGAGCAGCGGGAATTCAAGGATTTCCTGGCCCGCCTGCGCATGGCCAAAGACAAAGCCGAGTTCGACCAGTTCATGGCGGAGCGCCGCACCGGCACCGGCCCCTCCTCGCCGACGTGAGCCGCCGCAGGAGCAAGCATCGCGCGATTTGAAGAGGATCGGGCCGGCCACGCTGGTGGCTGGCCCGATTTTCATTTGCGCCGAGCTGCCATGGCATCGGCCAGACGACCATTCCGCAAAGCAATAACGTCGCACGCACCACCGCGGGTAACCGCAGATTAACTCGCCGCACGGCAGCTAGCGGGCGCGGGGCGGAGCGTGCGCCCTAGTTTAGTCACCTTTGGCGGGGAATCGGTATTTCGACCGGTGGGGGCCGGAATTTTCCGCTATTTCGGGTCTTCGGCGGCGCAAGGCGAGGCCGCCCGGCATGCCGCCCTCGCCCGCGCGTGGACCGGCCGCGAGCGTGTCGCGCGGGCCCGGACAGCAGGGGAAGCCGCACCGCCGCAGGGAGATGCCATGCCGTCCGCCGCCGCGCCGCTTTCGATCTGGGATCTGTTCCAGCACGCGGACCTCGTCGTCAAGATCGTGATGATCGGCTTGCTGATCGCATCCATTGCGGTGTGGGCGATCGCGATCGACAAGTTCGTGCTCTATTCGCGCACGCATCGGGCCATGGATGCCTTCGAGCAGGCATTCTGGTCCGGCCAATCGCTGGAGGAGCTCTATCGCACGCTGGCGTCGCGCCCGACCCACTCCATGGCGGCGCTGTTCGTGGCGGCGATGCGGGAGTGGAAGCGAAGCGTGGAGAGCCAGCCGCGCTCTTTTGCCGGCCTGCAGATGCGCATCGAGAAGGTGATGGATGTGACCATCCAGCGCGAGATCGCGCGGCTCGAGCGCCACCTGCTGGTGCTCGCCACGATCGGCTCCGCCGGTCCCTTCGTGGGGCTGTTCGGGACCGTGTGGGGCATCATGACGAGCTTTCGAGCCATTGCGGGCCAGCAGACCACCTCGCTCGCCGTGGTCGCGCCCGGCATCGCGGAAGCGCTGTTTGCGACTGCAATTGGCCTCGTGGCCGCCATACCGGCGACCATTTTCTACAACAAGTTCGTATCCGACGTGAACAAACAGGCCCAGCGCCTGGAGGGGTTCGCCGACGAGTTCGCTGCCATTTTGTCGCGGCAGATCGACGAACGGGGATAGGGGGCAGCATGGCGATGAACGCGGGCACCGCTGCGGTTGCCGGCCGGCGGCGGCACCGCCGTCGCCCAGCCATGGCCGAGATCAACGTGACGCCGATGGTCGACGTCATGCTGGTGCTGCTGATCATTTTCATGGTCTCAGCCCCCCTGCTGACCGTCGGGGTGCCGCTCGACTTGCCACAGACGCAGGCCAAGACCCTCGACCAGGACAAGGAACCGCTGACGGTTTCGGTCAACGAGAAGGGCGCGGTCTACCTCCAAAATACCGAAATTGCGGTGGAGGAACTGGTCCCCAAGCTCAAGGCCGTAACCGAGGCGCGCGGCGGCGCGGAGGAGCGCATCTTCGTGCGGGGCGACCGTCAGGTCGACTACGGAACCGTGATGAAGGTGATGGGGCGCATATCGGCCGCGGGCTTCCGTCGTGTGGCCCTGGTGACCGAGATCGAGCAGGGGTCGGCGCGTTGATCGCGTGGAAGGAAATGAGGACCGCCTACGCCATCTCCGGCGTCGGTCACGTCGCCGTGTTGTTGTGGAGCGTATGGTCGCTCGCAGCCAAGCCGCTGCCGGTCGTCTCGACCGAAGGCCTGCCGGTCGACCTGGTCACGGCGTCCGAATTCTCCAAGATCACCGCCGGCAGCAAGGACGCGCCCAAGGCGGAGACCCCGAAGCCGCTGGTCGAAAAAGTTGCGGAGGCGAAGCCGGTCGAGGACCCGACCGCCAAGGTGGTGGAGAAGAAGGAGGTCAAGGCCGCGCGCGAGCCGCCGCCCGCGCCGGAAACAAAGCCATCCGAGAGCAACCCGGAGCAGAAGCAGGCCGAGAGCAAGCCCGAGCAGGTCACCGACGCGCCGGCCAAGGACGAGGCCAAGAAGCCCGAGCCCAAGAAGGCGGACGCCAAACCTCCGGTCCCGCCGAAGAAGCCCGCCCCACCCGCGCCCAAGTTCGATCCCAAGCAGGTCGCCGCGCTGCTCGACAAGCGCGACTCGACCAGACTTGCCGCCGCCGGCGAGAACCTCAACAGTTCGCCCTCGCTCGGCCTGTCCAATGGCACCGCGGCGCAATTGTCGTTGAGCGAGCTTGAAGCGTTGCGCGCCCGCTTGGCGCAGCTGTGGACCATCCCGGCCGGCGCCAAGGATCCGCAGGAGCTGGTGGTGCAGATTCGCGTCAAGCTCAAACCCGACGGCACCCTTGCCGGACCGCCGATGGTGCTCACCAGCGGAAAGAGCACGCTGTTCGCCGCCGCGCGTGACAGCGCGGTGCGTGCGCTGTTCCGCGGCCAGCCTTACGACATGCTCAAACCCGAACACTACGAGCAATGGAAAGACGTCGAGATTACTTTCGACCCCCGCGACATGATCCGCGGTTAGCTAGTTCACTCCTCGCGCGAGAAGACCGCACCATGGTTGAGCGCCGTCCGATGGCAGGCGCCTTGAGCCGCCGCCGATTGATCACCCTGGGCGGAGGCACCGCCATGGCCGCACTCGCCGGGCTTGCGCCGCAACCGGCGGCCGCGGTGCTCAAGCTCGACGTCACCCAAGGCAATGTGCAGCCGGTGCCGATCGCGATTCCGGATTTCGTCGGGGTCGGACTGCGCGATCCCGCCGCCGGGCGCAACATCAGCCAGATCATCGCCGCCAACCTGCAGCGCTCCGGCCTGTTCGCGCCCATCGATCCGGCCGCCTATATCGAAAAAATCTCGACCATCGACACGCTGCCGCGCTTTGCCGACTGGCGGCAGATCAACGCCCAGGCGCTGGTCACCGGACGCATCACACAATCCGACGGCCGGCTCAAAGCTGAGTTCCGGCTGTGGGACGTGTTTGCGGGCCAACAGCTGCGCGGCGAGCAATACAACACCACCGCCGACAATTGGCGGCGCATCGCCCACATCATCTCGGATGCCATCTACGAGCGGATCACCGGCGAGAAGGGCTATTTCGACAGCCGCATTGTCTTCGTCGACGAGTCCGGTCCGAAGGAGCGGCGTATCAAGCGTCTGGCGCTGATGGATCAGGACGGCGCCAACGTGCGCTATCTCACCCGCGGGGACGACCTCGTGCTCACGCCCCGCTTCTCCTCGTCGTCGCCCGACACCATCACCTACATGTCCTACAGCCAGGGCGATCCCAAGGTCTATCTCATGAACATCGAGACCGGGCAGCGCGAGATCGTCAGCAACTTCCCCGGCATGAGCTTCAGCCCGCGCTTCTCGCCCGACGGCCAGCGCGTGATCTTCAGCCTGCAGCGCGGCGGCAACTCCAATCTGTTCGTGATGGACCTGCGCTCGCGGGCGACGACGCGGCTGACCGACACGCAGGTGATCGATACCGCGCCGTCCTATTCGCCGGACGGCATGCGCATCAGCTTCGAGTCCGACCGCGGCGGCAGGCAGCAGATCTATGTCATGGCGGCCAACGGCGGCGATGCGCAACGCATCAGCTTCGGCGATGGCGCCTATTCGACGCCGGTGTGGTCGCCGCGCGGTGACTATATCGCCTTCACCAAGCAGACCCAGGGCAAGTTCGCCATCGGCATCATGCGCGCGGACGGCTCGGGTGAGCGGATCCTCACCGAGGGTTACCACAACGAAGGGCCGACCTGGTCGCCGAATGGGCGCGTGATCATGTTCTTCCGCGATCCGGGAGGGAACGGGGGACCGATGCTCTATACCGTGGACGTCACCGGCCGCAACGAGCAGGTCTTGAAGACGCCGAGCTTCGCCTCCGATCCGGCCTGGTCGCCGCTGTTGCAATAACGTCACGCCTGCTCGCAAAACGCAGATATGGAACTTGGAGGGCCGCCAAGGCGCCGCATTCACCGCCCATTAACCACCGCGAGCAGTTTCCGCCTTTCCTCGGACTTGAGTGATCCGGGCAACATCCGATCGAGGTTGGCAAGAACCTTCGCTTAACCACGAGCCTGCTAGACCTGCGACACGTCCGGTAACGGGGGCAACGGAATGATGAATGTCGCTGTAGGTGTCATCCGCACCGTTAAGCTCGCCGGCTTCTTCGCGCTGGCGCTCGCGGTTGCCGGCTGCGCCAACCGGCTCAACGACCCGAACGCGGGCGCCGGCAGCGCCCCTCCCGGCAGCCAGCAGGATTTCGTGGTCAATGTGGGCGACCGGGTGTTCTTCGAGAACGACTCCTCGGAGCTCACGCCGCAATCGATCGCGACGCTCGAGAAGCAGGCGCAGTGGCTGCAGGTCTACAACCAATACACCTTCACCATCGAGGGCCATGCCGACGAGCGCGGCACGCGCGAATACAACATCGCGCTCGGCGCCCGGCGCGCGCAGACCGTGCGTGACTATCTCACCTCGCGCGGCGTGTCGCCTCAGCGCATGCGCACGATTTCGTACGGCAAGGAGCGCCCGGTTGCGGTCTGCAACGACATTTCGTGCTGGTCGCAGAACCGGCGCGCGGTAACGGTGCTCAATACCAGTTCCTGAGCAGGGGACACGGGGGGAAGGGGACAGCCGGCGCCTTCGGGCGCCGGTTGTGTTTTGGGGCATAAGGCCGCTTCCCCTTTACGCCGTGGAATCGTAACGTCGCGCGCAGGAGAGCCGCGGCGCAGTACGTCTATCGTTTTGCCTTGAAGTCGTTTTTGACCAATGAGGTTTGAGGGCCGCGCGATGGCGCTCCGTTTCACGACACAGCAATGTCGGCGCCTTGTCGCATGCGCCGCCGCGATCCTGCTGGCGATCCTGACGGCCTGCGGGGAAGAGAACCGCTATGTGGCGCCGCCACCGCCGAAGGTGACCGTCGCGCTCCCGGTGCAGCAGAACATCACCCGCTATCTCGAGGCGACCGGATACACCGCCGCGATCAGCACCACCAATCTGGTCGCTCGGGTGCAGGGCTTCCTGGAGCAGATCAACTACAAGGACGGGGAGCAGGTGAAGCAGGGTCAAACCCTGTTCACCATCGAGCCCGAGCCCTACAAGTTGAAGCTTGAGCAGGCGCGGGCCGCCGAGCGGGGCGCGCAAGCGACCTTGAAGCAGACCGAGGCGGAATACGATCGGCAGGTAGAACTCTCGGGGCGTCAGGTCGCGACCAAGGTGGCGCTCGACAATGCGACCGCCAATCGAGACTCGGCCCAGGCCAGGCTCAAGCAGGCGGAAGTCGACACCAAACAAGCCGAGCTCAATCTCGGCTACACCCAAGTAAAGGCGCCCTTCGACGGCATTGTCACCGCGCGCCTGGTATCGCTCGGCGAGTTGGTGGGGGCCAACGGCCCGACCCACCTCGCCACCATCGTGCAGACCGCTCCGATCTATGTGAATTTCAACATCAGCGAGCAGGATGTCTTGGGCATTCGCGCCGATATGCGCCGCCTCGGCATCACGCAAGCGGAACTCGCGCAATGTCCGATCGAAGTCGGGCTGCAGACCGACGCGGGCTATCCCTATCACGGCACGCTGGATTACGTGGCTCCGACCGTCGACCGGGCAACCGGGACGCTCGCGGTACGCGCCATCCTGCCCAATCAGGACGGCGTGCTGGTGCCGGGCTATTTCGTGCGTGTGCGGGTCGGCGCTCCCGACGAGCAGAGCTCCTTGCTGGTCGCGGACGCCGCGCTCGGCAGCGACCAGGGCGGGCGCTACCTGCTTGTCGTCAACAAGGAGAACGTGGTCGAGCAGCGCAAGGTCACGATCGGCCCCAGGGTCGGCGACTTGCGCGTCATCGACGGTGGACTCAAGCCCGACGATCGCGTCGTGGTCTCGGGCATTCTGCGAGCCATCCCGGGCCAGAAGGTCGATCCGCAGCTGCAGACCGCCGCCGCGACGCCGCCCCCTGCCGCGGGCGCCAAGTAGCGGACGGCGCCGTGATCTCGGATTTCTTCATCACGCGGCCCGTTCTCGCCAACGTGCTCGCCATCTTGACGATCGTGATCGGCATCGTCGCGCTCTTTGCACTGCCAGTCGCACAATATCCGGACGTGGTGCCGCCGACCGTGCAGGTCACCACGCGCTATCCCGGCGCCAGCGCCCGCACCGTGATCGACGCCGTCGCCTTGCCGATCGAGCAACAGGTGAACGGCGTCGAGGGCATGATCTACATGCAGTCGTTCAGCGCCGCCGACGGCACCTATTCATTGACGGTGACGTTCAGGATCGGCGCCGATCTCAATCAAGCGCAGGTTCTGGTGCAGAACCGGGTGTCGAGCGCGCTCGCTTCCCTGCCGCAGGCGGTGCAGTCGCAGGGCGTCGTCGTGCAGAAGAATTCGACCGCGATCCTGCAGATCGTGACGTTGACATCGCCGGACGCACGCTACGACAGCCTCTACTTGTCCAATTACGCGACCATCAAGCTGCGGGACGAGATCGCGCGACTGCCGGGCGTCGGCAATGCCGTCGTGTTCGGCGCCGGCCAATATTCGATGCGCATCTGGCTCGACCCGAACAAGATGCAGGCGCGCGGGCTGGTGCCGCAGGACGTGATCCAGGCCCTGCAGCAGCAGAGCGAGCAAGTGACGGCCGGCCAGATCGGCGCGCCGCCGGCGCCGTCCGGGCAAACGTTCCAATACACGCTCAATGTCGCCGGCAAGCTCAGCGATCCGGCCGAATTCGCTGACGTGATCGTCAAGACCGGCCGCGCCGGCGAGATCACGCGCTTGCGCGACGT
>JBKPUA010000067.1:0-7091 GCA_046735815.1 Pseudomonadota bacterium | reverse complement strand
ATCGCGAGCGCGCCGACGATCGTGCCGAGAACGGCGGCGGTCGCGGTGCCGGTCACGATCGCGAGCTCCGGCGGAAATCCCCACACCTTGGCGGCATGGGCGCTCGCATAGCTCGCCCAGCCAAAGAACAGGGCGTGGCCGAACGAGAGCAATCCCACATAGCCGATCAGCAGATTGAACGCGCAGGCGAACAGCGCGAAGCACAGTGCCTTCATCAAGAACACGGGATAGGCCACCGTCGGCGCAATGATCAGCGCGACCACCATGACGACGAAGGCGATCGTCTCGCTGTGCGAGCGCCAAGTGGGAGCGACGCTTGGCTCGACGCGCTTCACGTCACGCGCCCCGGCCGAACAGGCCCGCGGGCCGGATCAGCAGCACGATGGCCATGATGATGAAGATCACGGTGTTGGACGCTTCGGGAAAGAACACCTTGGTGAGGCCCTCGATGATGCCCAATCCGAACCCGGTGACGATCGCGCCCATGATCGAGCCCATGCCGCCGATCACCACCACGGCGAACACAACGATGATGAGGTTCGCGCCCATCTGCGGGCTGACGTTGTAGATCGGCGCCGCCATCACGCCAGCGAGCGCCGCGAGCGCGACCCCGAAGCCGTAGGTGAGGGTGATCATGCGCGGCACGTTGATGCCGAAGGCGCGCACCAGCGTCGGGTTCTCGGTGGCGGCGCGCAGATAGGAGCCGAGCTTGGTGCGCTCGATCACGAACCAGGTGCTCAGGCAGACGGCGAGCGAGAACACGACCACCCAGGCGCGGTAGTTCGGCAAGAACATAAAGCCGAGGTTCTGGCCGCCTTGCAGCGCCGGCGGCACCGAATAGGGCAGGCCGGAGGAGCCGAAGAAATTGCGGAAGGTGCCTTCGAAGATCAGCGCCAGGCCGAAGGTAAGCAGCAATCCGTAAAGATGATCGAGCTTGTAGAGCCACTGCAGAAACAGCCGCTCGATGACGATTCCCGTAATACCAACAATGATCGGCGCGATGATGATCGCCCACCAATAGCCGAGCCCGGCATATTGCAGCAGAAAGAACGCGGTAAAGGCGCCCAGCATGTACTGGGCGCCGTGGGTGAAGTTGATGATGTTGAGCATGCCGAAAATGACGGCGAGCCCGAGGCTGAGCAGCGCGTAGAACGAGCCGTTGATGAGGCCGATGAGCAACTGCCCGAACAGGGCCTGCGAGCTGATGCCGAACAGTTCGAACATCGCCGTCCCCCCTCAGCCCGGGGAGCGCAGTCGCGCTCCCCGCGCAACAATTCGGGTCAGCTCTTCACCAGCGGGCAGCCGCCTTCGGCCAGTGGCCGGAACGCCTCGTCTGCCGGGATGGTGGCGCGCACCTTGTAGTAGTCCCAGGGTCCCTTCGACTCGGCCGGCTTCTTGACCTCGAACAGATACATCGGATGGATCTTGCGGCCGTCGGCGCGCACCGTGCCTTTGCCGAACAGCTTGTCGTCGGTCGGCATCTCTTTCATCTTGGCCACCACCGCCTTGCCGTCGGCGTCGCTCTTGAGCGCCTCGACCGCTTTGAGATAGTGCGTGACCGCCGAATAGACGCCGGCATGCACCATGGTCGGGTAGACACCCTTGAACTGCGGCGCGAACTTCTTCGCGAACTCGCGGTTGGCGTCATTGAGATCCCAGTACCACGCCTCCGTCATGATCAGTCCTTGCGCGGTCTTCAGCCCGAGCGCGTGCACGTCGGTGATGAAGGCGAGCAGCGCCGCAAGGTTCTGGCCGCCTTGGGTGATGCCGAACTCGGAGGCCTGTTTGATGGAGTTGATGGTGTCGCTGCCGGCGTTGGCGAGCCCGATGATCTTCGCCTTCGAAGCCTGCGCCTGCAGCAGGAAGGAGGAGAAGTCGGTGCCGGGGAAGGGATGTCGCACCTTGCCCACAACCTTGCCGCCGTTCTTCTCGACTACGGCGGCGGTGTCGCGCTCGAGCGCGTGGCCGAAGGCGTAATCGGCGGTGAGGAAGAACCAGCTGTCGCCGCCGGTCTTCACGATCGCCTTGCCGGTGCCGTTGGCGAGCGCCCAGGTGTCATAGGTCCAGTGGATGGTATTGGGCGTGCACTTGGGGCCGGTCAGGTCGGAGGCCGCCGCGCCGGAGACGAGGAACACCTTGTTCTTGTCGCGCACGATCTCGTTCACCGCGAGGGCCACCGATGAGGTCGGCACGTCCACGATCACGTCCACTTTGTCGACGTCGATCCAGGTGCGCACCACGTTGGAACCGACGTCCGGCTTGTTCTGGTGGTCGGCGCCGACGATCTCGACCTTCATGCCCTTGGCGGCGGCGCCGAAGTCCTCGACCGCCATACGCGCCGCCAGCACCGAGCCCTGACCGCTCAGGTCGGAATAGGTGCCGGACATGTCGTTCATGACACCGATCTTGATGGTGCCATCGCTGTACTGCGCCTGCGCCGGGCTCGAGCCGAGTGCGATCGCGAGCGCGGCGAGGCTGATCATTCCTTTCATGTGGCGTTCTCCTATTGAAGGTTCTTGCTGGCCGGCAGGCATGCCAAGTTGCGCTTCATCGGGCAAGTCGGACGCTGGGTCGCAGCCATGTCACACGCCCAGATAGTCGTGGAGCTTGTCGAGATTGGCCTCGAGCTCGGCATTGGCGAAGCGGTCGATGATGCGGCCGTGTTCCATGACGTAATAACGGTCGGCGACCGTCGATGCGAAGCGAAAATTCTGCTCCACGAGCAGAATGGTGAACCCCTGCTGCTTGAGCGTGCCGATGGTGCGACCGATCTGCTGAATGATGACGGGGGCAAGCCCCTCGGTCGGCTCGTCGAGGAGCAGGAGGCGTGCGCCGGTGCGCAGGATGCGGCCGATCGCCAGCATCTGCTGCTCGCCGCCGGACAGCTTCGTGCCCTGGCTCGCCAGGCGCTCCTTGAGATTGGGAAACAGGTCGAAAATGCGATCGAGCTCGAGCCCGCCGGGACGCACCTTGGGCGGCAGCAGCAGATTCTCCTCCACGTCCAGACTTGCAAAAATGCCGCGCTCCTCGGGACACAGCGCAATCCCGAGCCGCGCAATCCGATCGCTGGTGAGGCCGACGAGCTCGTGCCCTTCATAGCGCACCGATCCGCTGCGCTGGCCGACGATGCCCATGATCGATTTCAGCGTCGTGGTCTTGCCGGCGCCATTGCGGCCGAGCAGCGTGACCACCTCGCCGGCGAATACCTCGAAGGTGGCGCCGTGCAGCACGTGGGATTCGCCGTACCAGGCCTGCAGCCCCTCGACCGCGAGCAGAGGCGTGGTGGCGGGGCTAAGCATGGCCCACTCCCAGATAGGCCTCGCGTACCTGCGGGTTGGCCGAGACCGTGGCGTAATCGCCCTCGGCGAGCACCCGCCCGCGTGTGAGCACCGTGATGCGGTGGGAGAGGTTGGCGACCACGCTGAGATTGTGCTCGACCATCAGCACGGTGCGATCCGCGGCGACCGACTTGATCAGCGCGCTGATGCGGTCGATGTCCTCGTGCCCCATGCCGGCCATCGGCTCGTCGAGCAGCAGCATTTCCGGGTCGAGCGCCAAGGTGGTCGCGATCTCCAATGCGCGCTTGCGCCCATAGGGCAGCTCCACCGCCGTCCAATGCGCGAACGACGATAAGCCGACATCGGTGATGAGCGCCATTGCCCGTTCGTTGAAGACGTCGAGGCAGCGCTTGGAACGCCAGAAGTCGAACGACGACCCGCGCTTGCGCTGCAGCGCCACGCGCACGTTTTCGAGCACCGACAAGTGCGGAAAGACCGCCGAGATCTGGAACGAGCGCACCAGGCCCAGCCGCGCCACCTCGGCCGGCGGCAGCGTCGTGATGTCGCGTCCCTTGTAGACGATGCGTCCCCGCGAGGGGCGCATGAACTTGGTGAGGAGATTGAAGCAGGTGGTCTTGCCGGCGCCGTTCGGTCCGATCAGGGCGTGGATGGTTCCGCGCGCCACCTTGAGACTGACGTCGCTCACCGCGACGAAGCCGGCAAACTCCTTGGTGAGGTGCTCGGTTTCGAGAATGAAATCGCCACTCACGGGGCTGCGGCTCCGGTTGTCGATATCATTGTTAGCACGTCCGGAGCGCATTCAGCAAAGCGCCGTCGCGATCGCCCCCGGCGCGGCGTGAGATCGTCGCGGCGGCTTCGCCACGCCGATGGTCGGCTGCTCCCGTGCGGCTTTGGCCGGGCGGCGGATACCGCCCTTTCGTCAGCTTCCCCCGATCGTTATCTAATGGCAAGCTGACGGCCGCAACCCCGATGCACCCAAGAGAGATCGGCGTCGGCGGCGAGCTAATTCTAGTGGGAGCACCCGCCTTGCGTCTCCTCGTGGTCGAGGATGATCCCGACCTCAACCGCCAGCTCACGACCGCGCTCACCGAGGCGGGCTACGTGGTCGACCGCGCCTATGACGGCGAGGAGGGCCACTTTCTCGGCGAGAGCGAGCCCTACGACGCGGTCATCCTCGACATCGGCCTGCCGAAGATGGACGGCATCTCGGTGCTGGAGGCTTGGCGCCGCGCCGGGCGCGCCATGCCGGTGCTCATCCTCACCGCCCGCGACCGCTGGAGCGATAAGGTCCAAGGCTTCGATGCCGGCGCTGACGACTACGTCGCCAAGCCGTTCCACCTCGAGGAGGTGCTGGCGCGCATCCGCGCGCTGTTGCGGCGCTCGGCCGGCCACGCCAAGAGCGAGCTCAATTGCGGCTCGGTGCGCCTCGACACCCGCACCGGCCGGGTGAGCGTCGACGGCAATCCGGTCAAGCTCACCTCGCACGAATACCGCCTGCTCTCCTACCTGATGCATCACAGCGGCCGCGTGGTCTCGCGCAGCGAATTGGTCGAGCATCTCTACGATCAGGACTTCGATCGCGACTCCAACACCATCGAGGTCTTCGTCGGCCGCATCCGCCGGAAGCTCGGCGTCGACGTCATCCAGACCGTGCGCGGGCTCGGCTATCTCCTCACGCCGCCGGGCAATGCGTCTTAACTCGCTCGCGCTCCGACTTTTTTTCTCGGCAACGACCTGGACCGTGGTGATCCTCGTCGTCACCGGCATCGTGCTGTCGTCGATCTATCGCGCGGCGGTGGAACGCGCCTTCGACCGCCGGCTCGGCGTCTATCTGCGCACCCTGGTAACCGACGTGGCGACGCCCGAGGAGAACGCCGGCAAGTTCCCGCAATCCATGGGGGAGCCGCTGTTCGATCTGCCGCTCTCGGGCTGGTACTGGCAGGTGACGCGGCTCGACGCTCCCACCCCGGACGTGCGCTCGTCGCGTTCGCTCTGGGACGCCAGGCTGCCGCGTCTCGCCGATCTCGCCGCCTCGTCGGTGCCCGGCGCCACGCGTGAAGGCTATGCCGAAGGCCCCGAGGGCCAGCTGCTGCGCGTGGTCGAGCGCACCATCGATCTCGGCGAGGAGGGGCGCTACCTCGTGGCGGTCGCCGGCGACGCCGCCGAGATCGATGCGGAGACACGCAGCTTCGACAGCGCGCTGGTGATCACCTTCGGCGTGTTGGGGATCGTGCTGCTCTTGACCACCACCTTCCAGGTTCGCTTCGGCCTCGCGCCGCTCAAGCGTATCTCCGAGGGCCTTGCCGCCATACGCTCGGGCACGGCGGAGCGCCTCGAGGGCGCCTTTCCGGTCGAGATCGCCCCGCTCGCGCGTGAGACCAACGCGCTGATCGACGCCAACCGCGAGATCGTCAGCCGCGCGCGCACCCACGTCGGCAATCTCGCGCACGCCTTGAAGACGCCGATCTCGGTCATGATGAACGAGGCCGCCGCCAACACCGCCGATCCACTCGCCTCGAAGGTTCGCGAGCAGACCGAGATCATGCGCGATCAGGTCGCGCGCCATCTCGAGCGCGCGCGGCTCGCCGCCCGCGTCGCCGTCATCAGCACGGTCACCGACGTGCGCGCGGTGGTGACCGCGCTCGCGCGCACCATGGAGAAGATCCATCACGACCGCGGCATCGTCATCGCTGTCGACGCGCCGGAAGGCGCGCGTTTCCGCGGCGAGCAACAGGACCTCGAGGAGATGGTCGGCAATCTCGTCGACAACGCCTGCAAATGGGCGCAGTCGCGGGTGGCGATCGAGGTGTCCGCGGAGAAGCCCGATCCGAAGGACGATCGCCGCTTCGTGCGGATCGTGGTCGACGACGACGGACCGGGGCTTTCTCCGCAGCAGCGCGAGCAGGTCGCCCGCCGCGGGCGCCGTCTCGACGAGACCAAGCCGGGTTCGGGGCTGGGCTTGTCCATTGTGGTCGAGCTCGCGAGCCTCTACGGCGGGGGGCTGACGCTCGGCACCGCGCCCATCGGCGGGTTGCGCGCCGAGCTGGTGGTGCCGGGGGCTTAACGCCGCCCGTCTCCGCCGCGGAACAGAGTTTTGCCCTGACTGTGATCGTGGCATCCGGCCCTAGGGATTTCAATGGGTTGTGGCCGAAATTGGCCAACCTCGCGCGCAGGTTAGCCAGTTTTTGTTCTGGTTAGGGCCTCGATGCCCTGGCGAGCGAGACGGACCTGATCGGCAGCGGCGGTGTAGCGCGAGACCTCCCGCAGGGTCGAATGTCCGCTGATGGCGGCGATGACGTGTGCGCTGCATCCAAGCTCGGCCAAGCGCCGGCAGGCAGCCTTGCGGAGCCCGTGCACCGAAGCGCGGCCGGGCAAGCGAGCCTCGCGGCACTTGCGCTTGAACCAGTGTGTGAAGGCGTCCGGATGAAAAGGCTTGCCGGCATCGGTCGTGATGAATGTCATGTTCCCGGCTGGGGTGGCATCGAGCACGGCCCGCAGCTCGGGATGCAGGGGGATGGCCAGCGTTGTGCCGGTCTTGCTCTGGCGGACGTGGATCAGGTCGCCGCGGACGTGCTGGCGGCCCATCTGGACGACATCGGCACGGCGCTGGGCGGTGTAGAGCAGCAAGGCCAGCGCGAGCCGTGCGGTCGATCCGATCGGGTGCTTGGTCTCGAAGGCGGCGATATCGACCTCGGTCCAGGTATAGAAACCGGCGGATTTGAACTTGGGAGCGCGGACGCCAACCGTGGGGTCATCGACACGCAGGCCGACCAGGACGGCATGGCGCATGAG
>JBKPUA010000066.1:0-18939 GCA_046735815.1 Pseudomonadota bacterium | reverse complement strand
CATGAAGAACTGCGGGGCGCGCTCGATCTCCTGCATCGTGCGGGTGGGGTCGAGCGGCTGGACCGCGACATGTTCAGCGGCCTGCTCGACCTGCGCGATCTCACGGTTTCCGACGTGATGATTCACCGCACCGAGATGGTCACGGTTTGCGCCGACGATCCGCCGGAACAGGTGGTGAAAGCGGTGCTGGAGGCGGAGGTCACCCGCGTGCCCCTGTGGAAGGGCAAGCCCGAGAACATCGTCGGCATCCTGCACGCCAAGGATCTGTTGCGGGCGATCCAGGTCGCCGACGGCGACCTCGCCAAGATCGACGTCGCCGCCATCGCGCGGCCGCCCTGGTTCGTGCCCGACATTCGCCCGCTATCGGAGCAGCTCAAGGCCTTTCGCCGCCGCAAGACGCATTTCGCGCTGGTGGTCGACGAGTACGGCGAGGTCATGGGCCTGGTGACGCTGGAGGACATCCTGGAGGAGATCGTCGGCGATATCACCGACGAGCATGACGTCGTCGTGCCCGGCGTGCGCCCGCAGCCCGACGGCTCGGTCAATGTCGACGGCGGCGTCCCGATCCGCGATCTCAATCGCGCCATGGAGTGGAACCTGCCCGACGACGAGGCGACCACCGTTGCCGGCCTGGTGATCCACGAGGCGCGCTCCATCCCCGAGCCCGGCCAGACCTTCACCTTCTACGGCTTCCGCTTCCGCGTACTGCGCCGCGAACGCAATCGCATCACCGCGCTGCGCCTTACCCCGCTGGTGCGCCAGCCGGCGACAAAGTCGGCCTGACGGCGTGCCGGATCAGGCCGCCTGCGGTCCGCCCTCGTCGGGAGCCGAGGCATGGATCGCGAGCGCGTGCACGCCGCCCTGCAACTCGCCGATCAAAGTATCGTTGATCATGCGGTGGCGCTCGAGTCGGCTCTTCCCCCGGAACGCCTCCGCCACGATATAGACCCTGAAATGGGTCTCGCCCCCCGGCCGGTGGCCGGCATGCCCGGCGTGCAGATGGGATTCGTCCACTACCTGAACGCGTTCGGGCGTAAAAGCCTGCGTCAATTTCTCTGTGATGACATCGCGGGTCGCCATGGCCCCGCATAGCGTCGGCCGTGGCGGACGGTCAATGCCCGATCGACGAAAGGTGGCGCAGATATTGTTGTCAAGACTTGAAGGTAGCTTGGTCGCGCGCGCATACTATTCGGTCCCATGAAGAACGACTCGCCCCTATTCGATCGCATCCGGGTCAAACCCGACAAGGACCGTCGGCTGCGCGCGCAATGCCCGGCCTGCGATTGGCCGAACTGCGAGGCGCCGGCGACCCATCGCGCGCCCAAGGGGCGGCTGCGCGAGCGCGAGTATTGGCGCTTCTGCCTCGACCACGTGCGCGAATATAACCACGCGTACAATTTCTTCGCGGGCATGAGCGCCGACGACATCGCCCGCTACCAAAAGGAAGCCGTCATCGGGCACCGCCCAACCTGGAAGATGGGCATGAATGGCGGGCGGCCGGCGTCGCGCTCGCATTCCTCCCGACTTCGTCCGGAATTCACCCCGACCGATGACCCGTTCGGCCTGTTCGGCTCGGCCGGCGCGAACTCGCAGCGGCGGGCGGCGGAGACGCGCGCCGTGCGCAATGCCGAGCGCAAGGCGCTCGACACGCTCGGACTCGAGCCCGATGCGTCGGCGCAGGAGGTCAAGGCGCGCTTCAAGGCGCTGGTGAAGCGTCATCACCCTGACGCCAATGGTGGCGACCGTTCCTCGGAGGACCGGCTGCGGGACATCATCCAGGCCTACAACTATCTCAAGTCGATCGGCTTTCGCTGAACCGTGCGGCTCGAACGCGCTCATGCTGCCGTCACTGGCCGATGCAGCAGCACGATTGCGGCTGCGACAAGCTCCAGCGCCACACAGAGAGCCAGCGCCGCTGCATAACCGCCGGTCAGGTCATGCACCACACCGAGCAGGCCCGGCCCGAACGCATAGGTGAACTGGCCGATGGCGGTCGACAACGCGACCAGCATGCCGAAGGAAGTCACCGCGAACTCGCGCTGAATGATGAGCGCGGGCAAGGTGACGAGATTGCCGACTGACACTCCGAAGACGGCGCAGGCCGCGAACAGCGCCGCGACATCCTTGGTCTGCGTCATCACCAGCAGCGCGGCCGCTTGGCCGGCGAGCGACACCGCGGCCACTGCGCGTTGATTGAGACGGTCAATGACCGTGCCGAGCGCGAGGCGCCCCAGGATCGACATCCCGGTCGTGATTGCAACGGCGCTCGCGGCTTGTACGCGCCCGATCGTCGGCTCGAGAAACGCGACCTGGTGCACGAGAAAGCCGACTTGCGCCAACAGCGCGAGTGCGAACGGCGCCGACACGGTCCAGAACCGAAAGCTGCGCAACGCCGTTCGCCGGGTCCAGCCCGGTTGCGCCGGCGGCGGCTCTGCAGCGGATTGGCGAGACTGCCCCACCGACCTCGGCTGTTCGATCCACAGCAGGGTTATCGGAACGAGGATGGCCAACATGATGGCGCTGGAAATCACCATCGCAGACGCGAAGCCGATTTTGCCGACGAGATAGACGAGCCCCGGAATGATTGCGATGCCGCCGAAGCTTGCGCCGGTCAATGCGAGGCTGATGGCGAGGCCGCGTCGGTGGTCGAACCAGAGGCCGAGAATGTTGGTGATCGCGCCGACGCTCATCGCCGACCAACCGAACGACATCAGGAGATAAACGGCGAGGAGCTGCCATGGCGCGCTGATCATCGCGAGCAGAGCGATCGATGCACCGAAGCAAGCGACGCCGAAGAGGACGAATCTCCGCACCCCCAGTCGAGCGATGACATCGCTCACGAACACGACCAGCAGCGCGCTGAACAGGTAGTAAACGGTCGTGGCGCCAGAAATCAGCGCGGCCGGCCAGTCGTTCAAGCGTCTCAGCTCGGCGAGATAGATGCCGTGGCCGTAGAAACCGAAACCCCAGCAGAACGTCGCCATGACGAAGCAACCGAAAGTGACTCGCCAGCCGGGGTAACGCGGCGATGTCTCTGCCGTGACACCGGGCCGGCGCGTGTCGGCGGGAACTTCGCCGGCACCGCCATGAGTTCCGCTCCGCCGCGTGATGTCGAGGTCGTAGGTGCAGTTGGTCATCGGGAGTCCCATCTCAGGTCATGGACACACACTTCACCAACGCCCGTCTTGCCATCTTGACCGACCGCCATATTTCGGAAATCTTCAAACTATGAAGGAAGGACCCGACATCTCGATCATCGCCGCGCTGATCGGCAATCCGGCGAGTGCCAACATGCTCATGGCGTTGATGGCGGGCCCGGCGCTGACGGCGACGGAGCTCGCCCAAGAGGCCGGCTTGATGCTCTCGACCGCCAGCGGACATCTCGCCAAGCTCGAAAATGCCGGCCTGGTCGCGGTCGAGCGCCAAGGGCGGCACCGCTACTTCCGCCTCGCCGATGCCGATGTGGCCATCGCGCTCGAAGGATTGATGCCGCTCGCGGCACGCGCCGGTCATATCCGCGTCCGCACCGGTCCACGCGATCCCGAGTTGCGCCAGGCGCGGTCCTGCTATGACCATCTTGCAGGTGATCTGGCGGTTCAGATGTTCGATCGCTTCAGCGAGGGCCGACTGCTTGTCCGCCGCGGCGACGCAATGCTGGTAACGCAAAGCGGGCGCCGGTTTTTCGCCAAAGCCGGCATCGACCTCAAGGCGCTCGAAGAGGGCCGCCGTCCGCTGTGCCGGCCCTGTCTCGATTGGAGCGAACGTCGCAGCCACCTCGGCGGTGCGCTGGGGAGCGCCATCTTCGATCGGATCATTGCGCAGGGATGGGCAGTGCGCGAGGCGCGCACCCGGATCGTGCGCTTTTCCGCGGCCGGGAAGCGAAAGATGGAAGCTTGGATTTCCGCCTAGTGCCCCGAGCCCGAAGTTCGCACACGTCGTGCTGCAAAAACGGTTGCGAACTTCGGGTTCAAAAGGGGCACTAGAATCATGGAGTTGCTAGTGTCCCTTTGATTCCGAAGTTCGCATCAGAGAGTGGGCCGCAAAGGTGTGCGAACTTCGGAATCGGGACACTAGCGCGGGATGACTTCTCTTCGATTCGTCATCCCACTTAGTGGCAGGAACAAGCGTCTGGGCCGGGGCGTTCCGGCTTCGCTCGCGGTCCCGTCCATTGACCCGCGATCAATCGCTACTTATTTGAAATGACGGGATTTTCAATTCATGGCATGGCTACTTTTGCAGCGCATCACGTTTCTGCTAAGTTCGCGCTCGAAGCCGCACCGCGCTCCACCCGACCAAAACGGACCTCGGTCGTTCCGAGGTCACGGAGGATCAATTGACCGCCGCAACTGAAGAGGTCGCCGGCCTTCCGGACATGAAAGTGTCGATCCGCCAGGTCTTCGGCTTCGACAGCGACATGGAAGTACCTGCTTATTCGGAGGCCGATGAGCACGTCCCGGACATCGATGCCGACTATCGGTTCGACAAGCCGACGACACTCGCCATTCTCGCCGGGTTCGCGCACAACCGTCGCGTCATCGTCACCGGCTACCACGGCACCGGCAAATCGACCCACATCGAGCAGGTGGCGGCGCGGCTGAATTGGCCGTGCGTGCGCGTCAACCTCGACAGCCACATCAGCCGCATCGATCTGATCGGCAAGGATGCCATCGTCATCCGCGACGGCATGCAGGTCACCGAGTTCCGCGACGGCATTCTGCCGTGGGCCTACCAGCACAATGTCGCGCTGTGTTTCGACGAATATGACGCCGGGCGGCCGGACGTGATGTTCGTGATCCAGCGGGTGCTGGAATCCTCCGGCCGGCTGACGCTGCTCGACCAGAGCCGCGTGATCCGCCCGCATCCGGCGTTCCGCCTGTTTGCCACGGCAAATACGGTCGGGCTCGGCGACACGTCCGGCCTCTATCACGGCACGCAGCAGATCAACCAGGCGCAGATGGACCGCTGGTCGATCGTCACCACGCTCAACTATCTGCCGCACGACAACGAGGTCGACATCGTGCTGGCCAAAGCCAAGCACTATCGCACCGACCAGGGCCGCGACATCGTCAACAAGATGGTGCGGGTCGCCGACCTCACGCGCAATGCTTTCATGAACGGCGACATTTCGACCGTCATGAGCCCGCGCACGGTGATCACCTGGGCGGAGAACGCCGACATCTTCAAGGACATCGGCTTTGCCTTCCGGCTCACCTTCCTCAACAAGTGCGACGAGCTCGAGCGGCCGATCGTGGCCGAGTTCTATCAGCGCTGCTTCGGAATGGAGTTGCCGGAATCGTCGGTGAACGTCGCGCTGAGTTGAAGCAGGCGGTGCGCGCCCTCACGTCCGCGCATCCCTCGCGCTCGACATCGACGCCTGGCCGCGTCGCCTGGGTCGACCGGGTCGAGCGCGCCGCGATTTGAGGGAAGCTTTCTCGCCCATGGCGTCGAACTTCAAAGGCAAGAGCTCCAGCCGGGAAAGCCCGACCGAGCCGTTCAAGCGCGCGGTGACCGGATGCCTGCGCGCCATCGCCCGCAAGCCCACGCTCGAAGTGTCGTTCGCCGCTGAGCGGCCCGGCATCGTCGGGGGGAAGGCGCGCTTGCCGGAGCCGCCGCGCAAGCTCTCCGCTTCGGATGCCGCAATCGTGCGCGGCCACGGCGACTCGATCGCGCTCAAGCTCGCCTGCCACGACCCGATGGTGCATCGCAAGCTGGTGCCCGGCGGGCAACAGGCGCGCGCTGTATTCGAGGCGGTGGAGCAGGCCCGCGTCGAGGCCATTGGCGCGCGCCGGATGTCCGGCGTCGCCAAGAACCTCTCGGCCATGCTCGACGATCGCTTTCACCGCGGCAAGTTCGACGAGGTGACCGACCGCGCGGATGCGCCGATCGAGGAAGCGGTCGCGCTCCTGGTGCGCGAGCGGCTGACCGGCCAGGCACCGCCGCCGGCGGCGCGCAGGCTGGTCGAGCTGTGGCGCCCTTTGATCGAGGACCGCGCCGGGCGCGACCTCGATCGGCTCGAGCGCTTGATCGAGAATCAAGCGCGCTTCGGCGACGCCATCCACGATCTCCTCGATGCGCTCGACATGGGTGAGGATCGCAGTACCGAGTCGGACGAGGAGGAAGGCGAGGAGGGCGAGCAGGATCGCCGCAAAGAGGAAAGCGGCGAGGACGGTGAGGGCGCCGAATCCGAGGACACGCAAACGCAAGTCGACGAAGCCGATGTCGCCGGCGAGGACATGTCCGATTCCACCGCCGAGGCAGCCGAGGCGCTGTCCGCCGAGATGGCCGAGGACGCCGAGATGGGCGATGCCGATGCGCCGGCCGAGCCGCGGCGCCCGCGCCGGCACGGACAGAACGAGCCGCGCGGGCCGGATTATCGGCCTTTTATCACCAAGCACGACGAGACAGTCGCGGCCGAGGACTTGTGCGAGCCGGAGGAGCTTGATCGTCTGCGCGGCTATCTCGACAAGCAGCTCTCCCACCTGCAGGGCGTGGTCGCGCGGCTCGCCAACCGGCTGCAGCGCCGTTTGATGGCGCAGCAGAACCGCGCCTGGGAGTTCGATCTGGAAGAGGGATTGCTCGACCCGGCGCGGCTGTCGCGCGTGGTGATCGATCCGCTGCATCCGCTCTCGTTCAAGCAGGAGAAGGAAACGAGCTTCCGCGACACCGTGGTCACGCTCCTGCTCGACAATTCAGGCTCGATGCGCGGACGTCCGATCACGGTGGCGGCGACCTGCGCCGATATCCTCGCGCGCACGCTCGAGCGCTGCGGCGTCAAGGTCGAAATTCTGGGCTTTACGACCCGCGCGTGGAAGGGCGGGCAATCGCGCGAGGCTTGGCTCGCCGCCGGCAAGCCCGCCAATCCGGGACGGCTCAACGATCTGCGCCACATCATCTACAAGTCGGCGGACGCGCCCTGGCGTCGCGCGCGCAAGAATCTCGGCCTGATGATGCGCGAGGGGCTGCTCAAGGAGAACATCGACGGGGAGGCGCTCGATTGGGCGCACAAGCGGCTGCTGGCGCGCACCGAGCAGCGTCGGATCCTGATGATGATCTCCGACGGCGCGCCGGTCGATGATTCCACCCTTTCGGTCAATCCCGGCAACTATCTCGAGCGGCACCTGCGCTGGGTGATCGAGGAGATCGAGACGCGCTCGCCGGTCGAGCTGATCGCGATCGGCATCGGACATGACGTCACGCGTTATTATCGCCGCGCTGTCACCATCGTCGACGCCGAGGAGCTCGGCGGCGCCATGACCGAGAAGCTCGCCGAGCTGTTCGACGAGGAGGGTCAGGTCGAAGCGCCGCGGATGCGGCGGCTCAACGCGTGAGCGGCCAGGCGGCGCTTCGCCGCTGCGTTCTTGCTATTGTCGCGCTGATCGCCGGCGCGCTAGCGTTCGCGACCGTTGCCAACGTCCGCAAGCCGCTGGCGGCGCCATCGACGGCGATCGAGGTTGCCTCAGAGCCGATCCGCACTTTTGACGTCCGCGACCCCGCGCGCCGGCAATTCGGGCTGCTGGAGTTTCGCGGCGGCCTCGTGCTGCGCTCGTCCGACAAGAATTTCGGCGGCCTTTCGGCCATCCGCGTTGCCGCGGACGGCGCGCACTTCATCGCGCTGACCGACAAGGGCTGGTGGTTTCGCGGCCGCATCGTCTACGACGGCACGCGTCCGCGCGGCATCGCGGACGCTGAAATGGCACCGATCCTGGGGACCGACGGCCGGCCACTGGCAGTCGGCCTGTGGTTCGACACGGAGTCGATCGCCGACGATGGCGGAACACTTTATGTGGGGATCGAGCGCGTCCATCAGATCGTCCGCTTCAATTACGGCAAAGAGGGCCTGCTCGCCCGCGGGCGTGCGATCCCGGTGCCGAAGGAGCTGCACTCGCTGCCGGCGAACAAGGGGCTTGAAGCTCTAGTCTTCGTGCCGAAAGGCTTGCCGCTCGCGGGCACGCTGATCGCGATCTCGGAACGTGGCCTCGACGCCGGCGGCGATATCCGCGCGTTCCTGATCGGAGGACCGAGCCCCGGCACCTTCGCGCTGAAGCGCAGCTTCGATTATGATGTCAGCGACGCCGCGCTGCTGCCCGGCGGCGACGTCCTGCTGCTGGAGCGCAAGTTCAGCTGGACCAGCGGGCTCGCGGTCCGCATCCGCCGTATCGCGCTGGGCGCGATCAGGCCGGGCGCGGTGGTCGACGGTCCCGTTCTGCTCGAAGTCGATCTCGGCTACGAGATCGATAACATGGAAGGCTTGAGCGTTCACCGCATGCCGGGCGGTGAGATCGTGCTCACGCTCGTGTCCGACGACAACTTCTCCGCCCTGCAGCGCACGCTGCTGCTGCAGTTCACGCTGGCGGAACCCTGAGCGTGGACGCTTCTCGCGCTGGGGCGACGGTCGCGAGTTATCCCGCCGCCGCCGTCTGCTTCTTACGGATTTGCCGTTTGAGCTCGAGCGCCTTGCGGGACAGCTCGTCGTCGTTCGCCCGCAACAGAAAGGCGTCGAGACCGCCGCGGTGATCGACCGTCTTGAGCGCGTTCGCCGACACGCGCAGCTTGACCGAGCGGCCGAGCGCATCCGACATCATGGTGACGTTGAGCAGATTGGGCAGGAAACGCCGCTTGGTCTTGATATTCGAGTGGCTCACCTTGTGCCCGACCTGCATGGTCTTGCCGGTCAGCTCGCACCGCCGCGACATCGGGAAACCCCTGAGTGTTCTTAAGGACTTGCCGATCCCGCACCTGGCATCGTCGGCATCAACGGCTCGCCGGAAAGCTGCGTGAGCCGGCGGACCCTATAGTGGCCGCATGAAAGGGCGTCAAGCCGCGTGTCTTGCCGCATTCGGCCCTGGGCGGCGCCCTTCAGCTCGCGGCGACGGCGCGACCGGCGCCACCTGCCTTGATCGGGCCAAGATGGCGCGTCAATGAGGCAAGAAAGATCGACCGCGGCTGAGCCGGCGAGCCGCGCCGGCGCAGGGCCAGCCGGGGAGCGGTAATTTCACAACAAACGACGCGGCAGCAGGGATCGGATTTCGTGCGTTCATATCGCCTCGCCGGTCAGGCCATTGTCGCGGGCGCGGCCGCGCTTGCAATGGCGATGGCCGACGCCGGGCGAGACGCGGCTTTCGGCCAGGGCAAGCTCGATGCTCGCTACACCGTCACCCTGGCTGGTCTGCCGATCGGCCGCGGCGCTTGGGTGATCGACATCGGTGATGATCATTTCAGCGCTTCGGCCAGCGGCGCGACCTCCGGCTTGATGCAGGTGTTCGCCAGCGGCCAGGGACAGAGTGCGTCGCGCGGTAGCATCTCGAACGGCCAGCCCATTCCCGCAAGCTACGCTTCGCGCATCGTCACCGATCAGAAAACCGACGAAGTGCGCATGGTGATCAGCTCGGGCGCAGTGAAGGAATCTCGCGCCGAGCCGCCGACGGTCGCAAGCCCGGACCGCGTTCCTGTCACCGACGCGCATAAGCGCGGCATCTCCGATCCGATGACGGCATCGCTGATGCGGGTTCCCGGCAACGGCGACCCGCTCGTCCCGCAGGCCTGCCAGCGGACGCTTGCGATCTTCGACGGCCGCATGCGCTACGACCTGCAGCTCGCGTTCAAGCGCCTCGATCAGGTGCGGTCGGAGCCAGGTTATCAGGGGCCCGTCGTGGTGTGCGCGGTGCGCTTCTTGCCGATCGCGGGCTATGTTCCCGATCGCACCGCGATCAAATACCTCGTGCAATTGCGCGACATCGAGATGTGGCTCGCGCCCATTGCGGGCACGCGGGTGATGGTTCCCTACCGCGTCTCAGTGCCGACGCCGCTGGGGCTCGGCGTCATGCAGGCGACACAGTTCGTCTCTGCTCCACAACCGGCCAAGGCGACTGCGCGCACGCAGTGACGGGGTTGGGGGAGCCTGGCTGCGCGGTCGCTCATGCGCGAATTTGACAGGCAATGCTCGAATTAACGAATTGCCGCTCGGCCGCGCTTGGCGAGCCGACGCCATTTACACGATGTGGTGGTATGTCCGGAGCAGGCCACGACATGTCGCCGTGAACGAATTCTGACAAGCATCGAGTCAGCGATTCGGGCGCGATTCGTTCGGGACTCGTTCCACAGCTTAAACACAGGGCTTCCCACAAGGCTTTCCCTCGCCATTGCCGCTGCGAGGTGAGGTCGGTTTGCCGCGGTCAAACCCGCGGCCCGACTGCGAGCGCAGTGGCGCGGAAGGACGCGCCGAACGGGCGTCGTTCGGGCGCATGCCCCAAACCGGGCGCGACGTTTCGCTCTCGCCTGCGATTGACGTGTGCGCGAATGCGGGACTGGCGAGGTGGACACCTCGCTCCCATATCGGCGGCGGTGGCGAGGCGGTGGCTGCAGTCGCTCGCCGACTACTTGACTACCGGTCCCATTGGGTGTTTGCCGGGTATGGTGGAAGCATGTATCTTCCCGGGCGGCGAGATCTCCGCGGGGCTTTGGCGCTGCTTGAACGGATGCCGATACCCGAACACGCCACGCGGTCTGCAACCTGCACGATCCTCGAGAATTTCGCTGCGCCTGCCGCAGGGTGAGCCAGCATCCAGCAACAACACCATTGGTTGTCGCCCAGCTTTCGGCCGTTAATGCCCATCTCCTTCTCCTCTTCGACCAATCGCGGCTCCAGTGCCCGCGGGGCCGGCGTTACGGCCGTGCTCGGTCCCACCAATACCGGCAAGACCCATCTCGCCATCGAGCGCATGCTCGGTCATTCCTCCGGCATCATCGGATTGCCGCTGCGGCTGTTGGCGCGCGAGGTCTATAACAAGGTAGCGGCGCGGGCCGGCAGCGAGGCGGTGGCGCTCGTGACCGGCGAGGAAAAGATCAAGCCGCCCGCTCCGCGCTACTGGGTCTCGACCGTCGAGGCGATGCCGCGCGATCTCGACGTCGCCTTCCTCGCCATCGACGAGGTGCAGCTCGGCGCCGATCTCGAGCGCGGCCACGTCTTCACCGACCGCATGCTCAATCGGCGCGGGCGCGAGGAGACATTGGTGCTCGGCGCCCAGACGGTGCGGCCGATGGTCGAGCGGCTTCTTCCGGGCGCGCATGTCTTGACCAGGCCGCGGCTGTCGCAGCTCTCGTTCGCCGGCGAGAAGAAGATTACGCGGCTTCCCCGCCGTTCCGCTGTCGTCGCGTTCTCAGCCGAGGAAGTCTATTCCATCGCCGAGCTGATCCGTCGCCAGCGCGGCGGCGCTGCGGTGGTGCTGGGGGCGCTGAGCCCGCGCACGCGCAATGCGCAGGTCGCGCTCTACCAGTCCGGCGACGTCGAATATCTGGTCGCCACCGACGCCATCGGCATGGGGCTCAATCTCGATGTCGATCACGTCGCCTTTGCGTCCGACCGCAAGTTCGACGGCTATCAATACCGAAAGCTCAATCCTGCCGAGCTGGCGCAGATCGCCGGCCGCGCCGGTCGCGCCACGCGCAACGGCACCTTCGGCACCACCGGCCGATGCCCGCCGTTCGAGACCGAGCTGGCGCAGGCGCTCGAAACCCATTCGTTCGAGCCGATCAAGATGCTGCAGTGGCGCAATACCGTGCTCGATTTCTCCTCGGTCGGCGCGCTGCAAGCTTCGCTCGCTGAGACGCCCAAGGAGAGCGGTCTCACCCGGGCGCCCATCGCCGAGGACATCCTGGTGTTGGAACACGCCGCGCGCGACGACGAGATCCGCTCGCTTGCCACCACGCGCCAGGCCGTCGAGCGGCTGTGGGACGTTTGCCAGGTGCCGGACTATCGCAAGATCTCGCCGGCCACCCACGCCGAGCTCGCCACCACCCTCTACGGTTTCCTTATGCGCGAGGGAACGATCCCGACCGACTGGTTTGCCCGTCAGGTGGAGCAGGCCGACCGCGTCGACGGGGATATCGACACGTTGTCGAACCGCATCGCCCACATCCGCACCTGGACCTTCGCGGCCAATCGCCCGGATTGGCTTGCCGATCCCGAGCATTGGCAAGACGTGACGCGCGCGGTCGAGGACAAGCTGTCGGACGCCTTGCACGAACGCTTGACCGAGCGCTTCGTCGACCGCCGCACCAGTGTGCTGATGCGGCGCCTGCGCGAGAATACCGTGCTCGAGACCGACATCGGCAAGGGCGGGGAAGTCGTGGTCGAGGGCCACACGATCGGCCGGCTCGACGGATTCATGTTCACCCCCGACGCCTCGAGCGCCGGCTCGGAGGCGAAAGCGCTCGCCGGCGCCGCCCAGAAGGCGCTGGCCGGCGAAATCGACGCGCGCGCCTCGCGTCTCGCACACGCGGCGGACGGGCAGTTGTTGCTGACGACCGACGGCACCATCAGATGGCTCGGCCAGCCGGTCGGCAAGCTCATCGCCGGCGAGGAGCCGCTCAAGCCGCGCGTGCGCATCATTGCCGACGAGCATCTCACCGGTGCGCCGCGCGATGCGGTGCAGGCCCGGCTCGATCTCTGGCTCAAGTCTCACATCGAGCGACTTCTGGAGGCGCTGTTCCGGCTTTCCGCCGCTGATGACATCACGGGCATCGCGCGCGGCGTGGCGTTCCAGCTTACCGAGGCCCTCGGCGTGCTCGATCGCCAAAGGGTTGCAGACGAGGTCAAAGGTCTCGATCAGCCGGCGCGCGCAACGCTGCGCAAATACGGCGTGCGCTTCGGCGCGTATCACATCTACCTGCCGGCACTGCTCAAGCCAGCGCCGCGCGTCCTCGCCACGCAACTGTGGGCGCTCAAGCACGGCGGCGCCGAGACGAAGGGGCTGGATACGATCCTGCAGCTCGCCGGCAGCGGCCGCACCTCGATCGCCGCCGATCCCGACGTTGCAAAGTCGCTCTACCGCATCGCGGGCTATCGCCAGTGCGGGGAGCGCGCGGTCCGGGTCGACATTCTGGAGCGGCTTGCCGACCTCATCCGTCCGGCGCTGGCTTGGCGGGTGGGCGCCACCGGTACGAGGCCGCCGGGCGCGATCGACGGCTTCGGCTTCACCGTCACTGCCGGCATGATGTCGCTCGCCGGTTGTTCAGGCGAGAATTTCGCCTCCGTCCTGCGCGCGCTCGGCTATCGCATGGAGAAGCGGCCGAAGCCGGCCGAACCCCCGTCTACGCCGCCGCAATCGGAGGCGGACGAACTAGAGCAATCGCAACACGGCGGATCGCCGGCGGAAGCCGCGCCGGAGGGCGAGGCGGCCGCGCCGGCCGATGCGCAGCAGCCAAAGCTTGAAGTCGCGGACGAAGGACAGGATGGGGCCGCTGTGACGCCGGCGGAAGCTCTGGCGCCCTCCGCCATCGCCGAGCCGGTCGAGCCTGCCGGCGAGCCGGCGCTGGCCGGGCCGGAGGCGGCGGTGAGCATGCCGGAAGCGGCGGCGCTCGCCGTTTCCGAGTCGAGCCAACAGATTGCGGATGGCGAGATCGCCGCCCTACCGCAAGCGCCGGAGTCGGCATCGAATACGGAAGTCGCGCCAGAGCTCATCGAGGTCTGGCGGCCTGGCCGTCGTGACGATCACCCGCGCCCGCCGCGCCGTGAGCGGCGCGCGCATGGGCAGCGGACACGCCGTGGCTCGGAACCGACGCCGGTTGCGAGCGCCGCCGACGGAACAGCCGGCGCTGCCGACCAGGCCGCGCCGTCCGCGCTCGATGTCGCGCAGCCGGCACCTGCGGCCGATACGCGCCGGGACGCTCGGCGCCGGGACCGGGATGCCCCCGCTCGCGCCGAGGCGCCGGAGCGCCGGGCGCGCTTCGATCGGACGCCGCGTCATTCCCGCCCCGACCGTTCGGATGGGACGCGACCCGGCGAGCGGCCGCAGCATGGGGAACGCTCCGAGCGGACCCCGCGCGGCGACCGGCCGGAGCGCGATCCGGCACTGCGTGCGAAATACATCAAAGGACGAGGCGACGGCCGGGACCGTCGCGACCGCGAGCCCGACCCCAATTCGCCGTTCGCCAAGCTCGCGGCGCTGAAGGAGCAGCTCGAGGCGAACGCCAAGGAACCGCGCTGAGGCGCCGCCGGCTTGGACCGCCAGCGCATCGACAAATGGCTCTGGCACGCGCGCGTGGTGCGCACGCGCTCGCAGGCGGCGGGGCTTGCCGCGGCGGGCTACGTGCGGGTCAACGGCCAGCGCGTCGATGCGCCGAGCCGCGCGGTGCGCCCCGGCGACGTGGTGACGGTCGCGCTCGACCGCGTTGTGCGGGTGCTCAAGGTGGTGGGTTTTGCCGAACGCCGCGGTTCGGCGGATGCCGCCCGCGCTCTCTGCGAGACGCTGGAGCCGGCTCCCAACCATCCGGTGCAACGACCGCTGTTGCCGGCCGGTGTACGGGAGGCTGGCACGGGCCGCCCAACGAAGCGGGAACGCCGCGCGATCGAGCGCCTGCGCCAGGGCGACGACGAGAGTGAGTGAAGAGCAAATTCCGCCCGCTCTTGCTTGCCGAGAGGCCATGCGCTACTCAGCGCGCCTCCGCCTCCGGAGAGTTGCGAATGACGTACGTGGTCGTCGATAGTTGCATCAAGTGCAAGTATATGGACTGCGTCGAGGTGTGCCCCGTGGATTGCTTCTACGAGGGCGAGAACATGCTGGTGATCCACCCCGACGAGTGCATCGACTGCGGCGTGTGCGAGCCGGAATGTCCGGTCGAGGCGATCAAGCCCGACACCGAGCCGGGCCTGGAGAATTTTCTCAAGCTTAATGCGGACTACGCGAAGGTCTGGCCCAACATCACGGCCAAGAAGGAGCCCCCGGCCGATGCCAAGGCTTGGGAGGACGTTCCCAACAAGCTCGACACGCAGTTCTCGCCCAATCCCGGAACCGGCGACTAGTGCCCCCTTTTGAGCCCGAAGTTCGCACACATCGTGCTGCGAAAGCGGTCGCGAATTTCGGAACCGCGACACAGCCTCGCCGTTAACCAGGCGTGACAAAAATGTAATGCAGAAATGCCCGATTTTGGGCTTTTGCACTGCCGTAAGGCTTTGATTCCGGCGAAAAATGTGTTATATAGTCGGAAAATGAGCAAAACACCGCACCCGAGCCGCTCCCCGTGGGGAGCATTATTTTTCGGGTTGCTTTCGAGAAACCCCCAACTAGGGACGTGAGATCCACGCAAAGAGCCGTGGCAGGAAAAACGCGCCATCGGTCGAAGAGGACCACCGCCACAACCCGGCGGAGCAAGAAGACCTCAGCCGGCGTTCGCCGGAGGGCATCGCAGGCTCCTCGCGCGGCGACGCGACGAGGGGCTCCCGTAGCCAAGACACCCGTCCGCCGCAAGCCGGACGAAGGAGCTTCTCCCGGCATGACCAGCAAGAAAACAACCCAGCGTCAGGGCTTCAAGACCAACGAGTTCATCGTCTACCCGTCCCATGGCGTGGGCCAGATCGTCGCGATCGAGGAACAGGAGGTCGCGGGCGCCAAGCTCGAGCTCTTCGTGATCAATTTCGTCAAGGACAAGATGACGTTGCGGGTCCCGACCGCCAAGATCGCGTCGGTGGGCATGCGCAAGCTGGCCGAGGCGCCGCTGGTCAAGCGGGCGCTGGACACGCTCAAGGGCCGCGCCCGCATCAAGCGCACCATGTGGTCGCGCCGCGCCCAGGAATACGAAGCCAAGATCAATTCCGGCGATATCGTCGCGATCGCCGAGGTCGTGCGCGACCTCTATCGCTCGGAGACGCAGCCGGAACAGTCTTACTCGGAGCGTCAGCTCTACGAGGCCGCGCTCGATCGCCTCTCGCGCGAGATCTCCGCGGTGCAGCGCATTACCGAAACGGAGGCGATCAAGGAGATCGAGGCCGCGCTCGCCAAGGGCCCGCGGCGCGGTCCCAAGCCCGCCGAGGGCGAGGCCGAAGACGAGGACGTGGTGGTGGAGGAGGAGGCGGCGTAACCGAGCGCTTCCCGACCCACAATGCAGGATCGGCCCGGCAGCGATGCCGGGCCTTCTTCATGTTCCAGTGCGCGCCGATCGGCCGCCTAGCGCATGTTCCGGCGAAAGCCTGCCCCGGACTTGATCCGGGGTGCGTACCGGTCGCCGATAAGAACATGCGCCATTCAACAATTGCTGGAGCGCGTCCCGATTTCGAAGGAGCGGGACGCGCTCCAGAGGCAGCCGTAACTCTCGTCCGGGACAGGGAAAACCGGCCGAACAAATGTCCCGGCCCAGCCATAATTACGCTTGCTTTGCGCAGAAGATGAGCGGGTATCGGGATCAGTTGCGCGGGGGGACATGCGGGGGCATTCGAGCATTATCATCAAGAGCATGGTGGCCTGCCTCGCCGTTCTTGGCGGGGCCGGAGTCGGCGGCTTGGCTGCGGGGTTCAACGCCCGCGCCACCCTGCCGCCGCGGCCGGCGGTCTCGGCTGCGATCGCCGATTTGTCTGCGTCCGAAGCCGTGAATTTGCGCTTCCCGGCGCATTGGACGGACGCAGCTGCAGAGGAAGCAGCGCCCCGCAAGGTGGTGCTGGCCTCCGCCGACAGCGGCATGGTCCTGTTCAGGCCCAGCCCCACTTATCCGGTCGCGGCTCCTCCAGTTGCCGCCTCCGAGCCACCGGTGGCGGAGCCGCCGGAGAAGCCGAAGCCCGCGGCGGCCGCCAAGCCGCCCACGCCCAAGCCGGTGCATCGTTCCAACACCGTTCTCAACGACGCGCAGATCGCCAGCATCAAGCGACGGCTTAACCTGACACCGGATCAGGAGCGCTATTGGCCCGCGGTCGAGGCCGAGTTGCGCAAGATGGAGTACGCCAAACGGCCGGCGGCCGGCGGCAACACCCGCACCGCGTCGGTTGACATGAGCAAGGTCAACGTCGAGGGCCTCAAGTCCGCTGGCTACCCGTTGGTGATGAGCTTCAACGACGACCAGCGGCGCGAGCTGCGGTCCCTTGTGCATCTCCTGGGACTCGAAAGCGTGATGGCCGGCATCTGAGTGAGGCATCACGTCTGACGTTATTCGAGCCCGGCCGCAGCGCCGGGCTTTTCTTTCGGCCTGTTCGGCGCCGCCCGCCCAATGGCGCTCCGGTATCGACGGCGCCTCCAGGCACGCTAGACTCCGCCCGCAGGAGAACAAGACGGGAGACCGATATGGACATGAGCGTCACGGTGGGCGCGGCGCGCGATGAGCAGCCGGCGGCGCAACCGGAAGCCGGCAGGACCGCCCGCGGTGCCAATTCGAGCGATCTCGACGCCTGGCTGGAGAAGGTCGAGGCGCTCGGCGAGCTCAAGCGCATTACCGCGGAAGTCGATCCCGATCTGGAGGCGGCGACCATCACCTATCTCGTCGGCAGCGAGAAGAGCCCCGCGCTCCTGTTCGAGAACATCAAGGGTCATCCCGGCCATCGCGCGCTCTACAACATGATCGGGTGCAACCTGTCGCGCTTCTGCCTCATGATCGGCGAGCGGCCGGTAGATCATCCGCTCAAGGCCGTGCGCATCCTGCAGCAGAAGCTCGGACGCAAGATGCCGCCGAGAGAGGTGCCGCCCGAGCAGGCGATCTGCAACCAGAACATCCGCGATGGAGACGATATCGACATCCGCATCTTCCCGGCGCAGCGGATGTGGCCGCTCGACGGCGGACTCTATCTCGGCACCGGCGATGCGGTGATCACCAAGGATCCGGAGACCGGCCGCATCAACGTCGGTACCTACCGCATGATGATCAAGGGTCCGCGCGAGGTCGGCGTCTACACCTCGCCGGGCAAGGACGCCACCATCGATCGCGAGAAGTGGTGGAAGCTGGGCAAGCCAATGCCGATCGCCGCCGCCTACGGCATCGATCCGTTGCTGTTTCTGGTCGCTGCCACCAGCCTGCCGAAGACCGAATGCGAGTACGACTATTATTCCGGCATCAACGGCGCGCCAATCGAGGTCTTTACCAGCGAATTGACCGGGCTGCCGTTGCCGGCGCGGGCGGAGATCGTGCTTGAAGGATTTCTCTACCCCGACGAGACCTTTGCCGAAGGGCCGTTCGGCGAGTTCACCGGCTATTACGGGCGTCCGAGCGGCGCGACGCCGTACATGCGGGTCGAGCGCGTGCGCTACCGCGACAATCCGACCTTGACCTGCGCATTGATGGCGGACGGTGCGGCCAACGAGGCCGGATTGTTCTGGGCGGCGCTGCGCTCGGCCGGCATCTGGGCCGACCTGCAGAAGCTCGGCGTGCCCGGCATCCAGGGCGTGTGGTCGATCCCCGAGGCCGCGGGCTGGGGCATCACCGTGGTCTCGATCAAGCAGATGTATGCCGGGCACGCGCCACAGGTGATGGCGCTCGCCGCGCAATGCACCGCCGGCGCCTATTTCGGAAAATACGTCATCGTCGTCGACGAGGACGTCGATCCGACCAATGTCCACCAGGTGCTGTGGGCCATGGCGACGCGCTCGCGCCCGGCGCAGTCGATCGACATCCTGCGCGAGACCTGGAGCACGTATCTCGATCCCAGCCTTAATCCGCCGGAGATCAGGCCGTGGGGATCAAAATGCCTGATCAATGCCTGCATGGACTATCGCTTCATCAAGTCCTTCTCCAAGCGCACCAAGCTGTCGAAGGAGGCTTACGACAACGTGGTAGCGAGATGGCAGGAGCTGGGATTGAGCGGAACGCCGCCCGCGGTTTCCATCTTCGAGGACGAAAAATTTCCGTCCAGCATAACTTAGCTGTGGCAGTTGCGGCGCGCGGCGATGACCAAAGCCATTCGCATTCACGCCAATGGCGGCCCGGAGGTGATGCGCTTCGAGGACGTCACGCTGGCGCCTCCCGGCGCGGGCGAGACGCGTGTCCGTCATACCGCGATCGGCATCAACTACTCCGACATCAACGTGCGCCGGGGCGGCTTCTATCTGGCGCGGCCGCTGCGCTTCCCAGTGATTCTTGGCAACGAGGCCGCCGGCGTGGTCGAAAGCGTCGGGTCCGGCGTCATCGACGTTCGTCCCGGTGATCGCGTCGCCTATGCCGGCATGCGCGGCGAGTTCTTCGAGGAGA
>JBKPUA010000065.1:0-11201 GCA_046735815.1 Pseudomonadota bacterium | reverse complement strand
AAGGCCTCGTGCAGCACGCGCGGCAGGTCGGCGACGCTCTTGACCAGATAATTGTGCTTGGTGCACGGCCGCGTGATGCCGACCGTGTCGCATTCCTGGAACGCATCGTTGCCGATGAGATGGGTCGGCACTTGCCCGGTGAGGCAAACGACCGGGATGGAGTCCATGAGCGCGTCGGTCAGCCCGGTGACCGCGTTGGTCGCGCCCGGGCCGGAGGTCACCAGCACGCAGCCGACCTTGCCGGTCGAGCGCGCGTAGCCCTCGGCCGCGTGCACGGCGCCCTGCTCGTGCCGCACCAGGACGTGCCGGACCTTCTCCTGATGAAACAGCGCGTCGTAGATCGGCAGCACGGCGCCGCCGGGATAGCCGAACACGTGCTCGACTCCCTGATCGGCCAATGCCTCGATCACCATTTCAGCGCCCGTCATTTCCTTGCTCATGTCCGACTCCACCTGCCGCCCCGACGCTGGAAAAGCAAAAGGGCCGCGAGGGCCCTTTTGCGCACCGCCACACTTCGCGAATGGGCTACCCATCCGCGGCGGTGCGCCTCCCTACGATTACCAGCACCTGAGTAATAAAATTGCGCACTGGCGCGCCCTTTCGTCATTTCCGTGCGCGCTTGTATAAGGAGTTCTGCCCTGGCCGTCAAGCGCGCACCGCCCTCGATCGCGGAGCCGGCCGCTGTGGCGCGGCACTGGAAAACCATCAAATGCGTGATCTCTTCAAATCGTGAAGACCGATGCCCGGCGGCACGTATCTCATTTGATTGGGCGTTACCGTTCCCCCATGTATCTTCGCCAGCGTTGCTGGAGCGGGCTTGAGGTATGGCATTTCTTCGCGAACGGTCGGGGCGCTGGTCGCCCATAAAGATCGGCGCCTTCGTGGCCGTGCTGTTGCCGGCGTTCTGGATCGCTTACCAGGCCTTCGCCGATGAACTCGGGCCCCGCCCGGTGACCGAGGCCATCCATCAGGCCGGCAACTGGACGCTGCGCTTTCTCTTCATCACGCTCGCGATCACGCCGGCGCAGCGCATTCTCCACTATTCCCGCATCATTCTGGCCAGGCGCACGTTCGGCGTCGCCACGGCCGGCTATGCCGTGCTTCACCTGTCGCTTTACGTCCTCGACCAGCACTTCGATCTGTTCAAGGTGGCGAGCGAGATCGTCCTGCGCTTCTATCTCTTGATCGGCGCCTTCGCCCTGGCAGGCCTGATTGCGCTTGCGTCGACCTCAACCGACGGCGCCATCCGGCGATTAGGCGCCGAGCGCTGGCACGCGCTGCACCGGCTCGTTTACGGCATCGTGCTGCTCGGCACGGTGCATTTCTTCATACAGTCCAAGCGCGAGATCTATGAGCCTGTGCTGATGGCCGGTTTCCTCGCTTGGCTCCTCGCCTACCGCGTCCTCTACCGGCGCAATGGCGCGGTGACCCCGTTGCAGCTCGTGCTGCTGGCCGCTGCGGCTGCCGCGGCGACCGCGCTGGGCGAGGCGGAGATCTACATGTTGACGAGCGGCGTCGATGGGTGGCGCGTGCTGCTCGCTCATTTCGACTTCGACCTGGAAGTGCGGCCGGCGTGGTGGGTGCTTGCCGCCGGCCTCGCAGTCGCCGCGCTCGCGCTTTGGCGGCAAAAGCCCGCGCCTCAGCGCCCGAGGGCGCGCCGGATCTCCGCGAGCGCTGTCCCGGCGGCGACCCAGGTCCAATCCGGCAGCTGATGGCGGAACCAGGTGGCTTGCCGCTTGGTGTAGCGCCGCGTGTCGCGTTTGGCCTCCGCCACGGCGGTGGCGAGATCGATCTCGCCCGCAAGATGCCGCAGCAACCATGGAACGCCGTGCGCCTTCATGGCGGGGAGCGTGGGATCGAGGCCGCGGCGGCCGAGCGTGTGCACCTCATCGAGCACCCCCGCCGCCACCATGGCATCGAAGCGCACATCGATGCGGCGGTAGAGCTCTGCCCGCTCGACCTCGAGGAAAATCTTGATCGCGCGGTCGGGATCGAGCGCGGGCTCCATGCCGTGGTCGTGCCACTGGGCGAGCGAGCGGCCGGTGGCCAGCACGACCTCGAGCGCGCGGCTGACGCGGGCGCGATCGCCCGGCATCAGGCGGCTCGCGGTCTCAGGATCGCGCTTGCCAAGCTCGGCATAAAGCGCGCTCACGCCCTCGGCCGCGAGCCGGGCGCGTACCCCCGCGCGAATGCTGGCCGGGATCGACGGGACCGCGGCGAGCCCGCGGGTCAGCGCCTTGAAGTAAAGGCCGGTGCCGCCGACCACGATGGGCAGGCGCCCTGCCCGCTCGACCGCCGCCAGCGCCGCGGCGGCATCGACGCACCAGCGGCCGACTGAGTAGTTCTCGGCGGCGTCCACATGGCCGTAGAGCAGGTGCGGGACCTGCCCTTCCTCCTGCGGCGTTGGGCGCGCGGTGATGATGCGCAGATCGCGATAGACCTGCATGGAATCGGCATTGATGACGGTGCCGTTGAGCTCTTCCGCCAGCGCCAAGGCCAGCGCCGACTTGCCGCTGGTGGTCGGTCCTGCGATAAGCACCGCCCGCTTCGGTAAGGCTCGAGCGGTCATCCCATGGCCTTCGTTGCAACCCTGATCTCGAATCCCGCCGCGCCGGCGCTCGATGCCGCGCTGATCGAGCGCGCGCGCGGCACGCTACCCTCGCCGCAGGCGCCGGTCTGGCTCGCCCAAGGTATCGCCGCCGACATTCCCTTTACCGCGCCGCGGGAAAACGACAACCATTCGCTCGCCGAGCGCATGCGCGCCGCGCTCGCCGGCGCCGCGCTCGACGTGGTGGTGCAGCCGGCGAGCGAGCGACGCAAGGCCTTGTTTCTCACGGACATGGATTCGACCATGATCGGCCAGGAATGCATCGACGAGCTCGCCGACTATGTTGGGGTCAAGAAGCGCGTCGCCGCCATCACCGAGCGCGCCATGCGCGGCGAGATCGAATTCGCGCCGGCGCTGCGCGAGCGGGTGGCACTGCTCAAGGGACTGCCGGCCTCAGTGGTCGACGACGTCATCGCCGATCGCATTCGGCTCACGCCGGGGGCACGCACCTTGGTGGCGACGATGCGCAAGAATGGCGCCTATACCTGTCTCGTCACCGGCGGGTTCTCACTGTTCACGGCGCGCATCGCGGCCATGCTCGGGTTCGACGAGAACCGCGCCAATACCCTCATCCTCGATGCCGACGGCCGGCTGACCGGCGAGGTGGCCGAGCCGATCTTCGGACGCGAGAGCAAGCTCGCGACCTTGATCGAACTCACGCGCCGCCTCGGCCTTGCGCCCGACGCGACGCTCGCCGCCGGCGACGGCGCCAACGACATCGCCATGATCCAGGCGGCCGGCCTCGGGGTCGCCTATCACGCCAAGCCGAAGGTGGCGCAGGCCGCGGCCGCGCGCATCGACCACGGCGATCTCACCGCGCTGCTCTACGCCCAGGGCTATCGGCGAGAAGAATTCGTGTCGGACGACAGAGGATAAATAGATCGACGACGGAAGGTCCGTCCCTTCCGTCGTCTGTCGTCCGCGGGCTGTCGTGCGTCTACTGCAGGCTCAGCGCCACGAAGCGCAGCTCACCGTCGGCGCCCGCCACCAGCAACAGCGCAGACTTGCGACCGTCCTTCTTGAGCTTGTCGATCTTGACCTGCAGATCGTCGGCGTTTGCGACCGCCTCCTGGGCGATCTCGACGATCACGTCACCGGGTGACAAGCGCTTGTCGGCCGCGGGCGAGTTCGAGTCGATGCCGGTGATGACCACGCCCTTCACCGTGTCCTTGATCTTGTAGCGCTTGCGCAGATCGTCGGACATGTTGGCGAGCTCGAGACCGAGCGTCTTCTTCACCACGCTCTTGTCCGGCGCGCTGTCGCTCTTCGGATCCGCCGCCGCCAGCTTCTCTCCATCTTCCAGCCGGCCCAGGGTGACGGTCTTGGTCTCTTCCTTGCCCTTGCGGATGATCACCACGGGCGTCTGCTTGCCGACCGGGGTGTCTGCGACCGCGCGCGGCAGGTCGCGCATCTCCTTGATGTCCTTGCCGTCGAACTTGACGATCACGTCGCCAGGCTCGATGCCGGCCGGCTTGGCGGGCCCCTTGTCGTCGACGCCGGCCACCAGCGCGCCGCGCGGCGGACTGATCTTGAGGCTCTCGGCGATCTCGTCGGTCACCTGCTGGATGCGCACCCCGAGCCAGCCGCGCCGCGTCTCGCCGAACTGCCTGAGCTGATCGATCACCGGCATTGCCGTCTTCGACGGCACCGCAAAGCCGATGCCGATCGAGCCGCCGGAGGGCGAGATGATCGCGGTATTGATGCCGATGACCTCGCCGTCGAGGTTGAACAGCGGCCCGCCCGAATTGCCGCGGTTGATGGCGGCATCGGTCTGAATGTAGTTGTCGTAGGGACCCGAATTGATGTCGCGGTTGCGCGCCGAGACGATGCCCGCGGTCACCGACCCGCCGAGGCTAAACGGATTGCCGATGGCGATGACCCATTCGCCCAGCCGCAGCTTCTCGGAATCGCCGAACTTCACCGACTTGAGCGGCTTGTCGGGCTTGACCCTCAAGAGCGCGATGTCGGTCTTCTGATCCTTGCCGATGAGCTCGGCCTTGAGCCGCGAGCCGTCGTTGAGGATGACGGTAATCTCGTCGGCTTCCGAGATGACGTGATTGTTCGTCACCACGATGCCGGAGGAATCGATGATGAAGCCGGAGCCGAGGGAATTGACGCGACGCGGCCCACGTTCGCGGTTCTGCTGATCGCCCTGGCCGCGGCGATTGAAGAAGTCCCGGAACAACTCGTCCAGTTGCGGATCGTTCGGCAATTGCGGCATCGGCGTATTGCGCGTCTCCACCTTCTGCGAGGTGGAGATGTTGACGACGGCGTCGATCACCTTCTCGGCGATGTCGGCGATGTTGTCGGGACCGCGTGAAGCCGATGAAGTCGACACCGACGGCAAGACCATCGCTGCCGCGGCAATTGTGGCCATGGCAGGCTGACGGACCTGCTGGACGAAATGGGCGAGACTGCCGAGCATGGACGTCGAAGCTCCTGAAGGGATGTGATTTGGCGAGACAGTGCTCCCGTCCGGGAATGGACGCAAGGGCGATCTCGACGCTGCGTATTAGGGCGTCGATTGGGGCGGAATCGGGACCGGCGCGTCGTCGCCCGCGCTCATCGCGCCGTCATCCGCGCACGATCCAGATGAGTACGATACCGAGCACAGCGGAGACGATGCCCGCCACCCGCAGCGATGTTTCCGGGCTCTCCAGCGCGCTCGCGGCCAGCCGTTTCGCGGCGCGCGGAAAGGCGGCGAACAGGAGCCCCTCGATCACGAGCACGAGACCGATCGCAACGATGAACTGGGCCATCTTTGCCGAGCCGCTGTCGCGATGGCGAACGTCCGCTATTTCGCGGGAGTGGTGGCCGGAGGCGTCGCGCCGGACGCCGCCGCGCCGCCGTCACGCGACTTGCCCGACGGATCGACGAAGTAGCGGAAGAAATCCGAATCGGGCTTGAGCAGCATGCGCGTGTCGTTGGAGCGCAGCCCCGCCTCGTAGGCCTGCATCGAACGGTAGAACGAGAAGAAGTCCGGATCACGTCCATAGGCCTCGGCGAAGATGCGGTTGCGCTCGGCATCGCCCTCGCCGCGGGTCTGTTCGCCTTTCGACTGCGCATCGGCCAACAGCACGGTGACGTCGCGGTCGGCCCGGGCGCGGATCTCCTGCGCGCGCTGGGTTCCCTGGGCGCGGATTTGCGCGGCCTCTTGCTGACGCTCCGTCTGCATGCGCTGGTACACCGCCTGGCTGTTCTGCTCCGGCAGGTCGGCGCGGCGGATGCGCACATCGACGACGTCGATGCCGAAGCTCCGCGCCTCGGCGCCCAGCTGCTCTCGCACCAGCGTCATGAGGTGCTCGCGCTGATCGCGCACGACTTGGGTCAACGTGGCCTCGCCCAACACGCGGCGCAGCGCCGAGTTCAGCAGGATCGAGAGCTGCAGGTTGGCACCGTCGACGGTGCCAACGGTCTGGTAGAATTTCAGCGGCTCGTTGATCCGGTAGCGGGCAAAGGCGTCGACCACCAAGCGCTTCTGATCGGAGGCGATCACCTCCTGCGCCGGGTTCTCGAGATCGAGAATGCGCTTGTCGATATTGATGACGCTATCGATCAACGGAATCTTGGAATGCAAGCCGGGGTCGGTGACGATGCGGACCGGCTGGCCGAGCCTGACCACCAGCGCCTGGCGAGTCTGGTAGACCGTGAACAGTGCGCCATAGGCGACGATCAGCGCCACGACGATGAGGGCGGCGATGACGCCGCCGGCGAGATTGAGCCTCATCGGCCGCCTCCCGTCTGCGGCGCCGGTGCCGTCGGTGACGTCGGCGAGCGCCGCAAGAGCTGGTCGAGCGGCAGGTAGGGAACGGCGCTATTTCCCGAATCCATGATGATCTTGTCGGTGCCCCCGAACAGCCGCTCCATCGTCTCCAGATACATTCGCTGGCGGGTGACGTCGGGCGCCTTCTTATACTCGTCGTAGACCTGGAGGAAACGCGAGGTCGAACCCTTGGCCTCGGCCACGGTCTGCTCGCGATAGGCTTCGGCGCTCTGCGTGATCTGCGCCGCGCGGCCGCGCGCTTCCGGCACGACCTTGTTGGCGTAGGTCTGCGCCTCGTTCTGCGCGCGTTCGAGATCGGCGCGGGCAGCCTGCACGTCGCGGAAGGCATCGATCACCTGCGAGGGCGGATCGACCTTCTGCAACTGCACCTGCGTGATCTGGATGCCGGCGCCGTACTTGTCGAGCACGCTCTGCATCAGATCCTGCACGCCGGTCTCGATGTTTTGCCGCGCGCCGGTGAGGATCGGCTGAATGGAGTTGCGGCCGACAATCTCGCGCATGGCGCTTTCGGCGACCGCCTTCACGGTGCCTTCGGGCTGCTGGATGTTGAACAGATAATCGCCCACGCCATTGGGCTTGATCTTCCACAGCACCGAGAAATCGACGTCGACGATGTTCTCGTCGCCGGTGAGCATCAGACTCTCCTCCGGCACGTCGCGGATCGTGGTACCTCGGCGCAGGTCCTCGACCACCCGCATGCCGATGTCGATCTTGTTGACGCGCAACGCCTTCGGGGTCAGCACCGTCTCGATCGGATACGGCAGGTGATAGTTCAATCCGGGCTGCACCTCGCGCACGTATTTGCCGAAGCGCAGCACCACGCCGAGCTCGTCGGGATCGACGCGGAAAAAGCCGGAAAAGCCCCAGATCGCGACCGCGGCGAGCACAATCAGGCCCAGGCCCTTGCCGCCGAGACTACCGCCCGGCAACACGGTGCGCAGCCGATCCTGGCTGCGGCGCAGAAATTCCTCGAGGTCTGGCGGTGTCGGGCCGGACGGCTGCTGGCCCGAGCCCCAAGGGCCTTTGCCTCCTCCAGATCCCCAGGGGCCGCCGCCCTGATTGCTCCACGGCATCGGCTGTCTCCTCGCTGGGCGGGCCAAGCGCCGCCGTGCTTTCGGCTGGGGTTATAGGGGAGGCGTCAGAGCGTTACAACGCAGCCGGCGCGCATGCGTCGCCGCGGCGCATGGGCTTACAATGCGGGATCAAAGCCGAGCGGGCGCCACGCTCGCATCGGCGGCGCAGCGCTCGTACACAAGCACCGTATAGTCCGCCTCGTCGTCCGTTCCGGCGCCGTGTTCCGTGCGCTGCACTTCCTTCCAAACGCCCGCATCGATGGTGGGGAACCTGGTGTCGCCATCGGGTTTAAGGTGCACGCGCGTAACGATCATGCGGTCCGCGCGCGCGATGGTCTGCGCGTAGATGTCGGCCCCGCCTAGCACCACGATCGTGTCGACGCCGCGGCGCAGCGCGTCACCGCGCGCGATCTCGAGCGCGGCGGCCAGACTCGGGGTCACCAGCGCACCCGGGACCGCAAAATTCGGGTCCCGACTCACCACGATATTGGTGCGGCCGGGCAGCGGCTGTCTGGTGAACGACAGATAGGTCTTTCGGCCGACAATGATCGGCTGTCCCCACGTCAGGGTGCGAAACCGTTGCATGTCCGACTTGAGCCGCCATGGCAGGTGACCGCCTCGTCCGATGACGTCGTTATCGGCAACGGCAACGACGAGAACGAGCGCGATGTTGGGCATAACGGAACCGTGCGTAGTCGAGTCCGAGCTTTCCGGCTCAAGGACTTGTAGCAGCAAGAAGCGCAAGGCGAGGACCTAGAAGGAACTCGTATTAGTTGCATCGACATCGAATATAATCTAAGATTGTAACACTTCGTGTCGTGGCAGGCGGTCGTGACGAAGTGTTGTCGCCCTCGATTTGCAAGCTCCGCCGCTTGCGTCGTCGTCATGGCATTCGCGGCGCTCGCAAGCGCGCGCGCGCAAGATCGTGCCACCTTCGACATTCCGGAAACCACTTTCGGGGCGATCATCGCTTGCCTGTCGCAAGGCAGCGAGGTCGTGATGGCGCCGGCGCTCGACTGCGTGCCGCGCCGAGAAGGGGCGCGCAACGGCGACAAGATCGCCAAGCAGGCGCATATGCCGCTGGGCGAGCGCGACCAGGACGGCGACTGGGACAAGGTCTGCGCCGACAGGAACGATCCGCGCCGTCTTCCCAGCGACGCGATCAAGCGCATCGCCGCACACAAGGCCGCGCAGGTCGCGCCCAGCGGGATCCGAATCATTGGCGCGGTGTTCTGCGGTGCCCCCGATAGCGCCGCCCTCGATCTCGCTGGCCTCGACCTCCCCTACTCGCTGGTGATCGATCGTTCCGTCGTCAACGGCCATCTCGACGCGCGCAATCTGCGCATCAAGGGCGATTTCAGCTTCGACAACGCCGTGATTCTGAAGAGCCTGCGGCTCAATCGCGCCCGCATCGACGGTTCGGTCTACGGCAAAGGAAGCTTCGTCGACCGGCTGTTGGTTTCCGATACGCAAGTCAACGGCAGTTGGACGCATCCCAACAGCGTCATTTTTCGCGACGCGCAGTTTCTCAAGACCAGCATTTCAGGCGACCTGAGCGTGGACGGATCGGCGTTTTCCTTGCTGTGGGTGCTGTCCAGCCACATTGTCGGCACGCTCGATCTGAACGAGACCGAGGCGCGCTGCGGATATCACATCAACTCCAGCACGACGGGTTACGTGACCGCCGACCGCGCCGGGTTCGGGATGATCCAGTCCGTCGAACGGGCCGGCTCGACAGCCATCGAATATCCGTGGTGGAGCCGGAGGCTGTCGGGGACTCCCAAGCCTCACACGCAAGAGATCTTCGAAAGCCCCGCGGTGGCGAGGATCGCCGCCGCGGAGCGCGGCGACATCATTCGTGGTGAAGCGACCGATTCCGATGGAGCACGACTGCGCGGCTGCGAAGAGATGACGGGCAGCGCCTACCTGGAGTTCTACGTCTTCGACAGCACCGTGCAGGCGGCGTTCTGTCTGACATCTTTCGCGTGGCTCGCGCCGAGAAACGATCTACCGGACGACGCGCATCCGACCTCGATCCTGGCGCTCGACGGCACCAGGATCAACGGCAACCTGATCATCAACTTGTGGGGCGAGCAGCCTTCGCGGGTTGCGCAACTGCAACCCGAAGACCCGGCCTACAGGCGCGTCACCGACAAGCACAAATTCGAAGCGGTCGGCCTGAGCGCCGGCGCATTGATCTTCGACTTTTCCGACAATGCCCGGCCCTATTTCACCTATCTCGACGGCTTGAAGTTCGACCGCGTGCACAAAGCGGTTCCGGCTTGCACCAGCCGGTCCGGCGCCAAGCTCGCAACGCAAGTCGAGTTGCCGAGCGTGGATGACGTGTTGCCCTGGCTGGACAAGAACGCGGCGCGGTCCTCGCAACCCTTTGCCGCATTCGTTGCGGCGTTCGAGCAGGCCGGAGAAAGCGCCACACGCTTGCGCATCAAGAGCAAGACCGCCGACCTGTGCGAGAAGACAACGCGCTGGTTTTCCTTCGTCGAACGCTGGTGTCCCGGACACCGGTTTTCCCCCGCGGCCGCCGCCGAGGAAGCGGCGCCGGAGCGGCGGCAAACCGGCGCCGCCGGTGAGATCGGCGAGATTTTCAGCAATACCGGCGAAGTGCTGGCGCTCGCCTTCCAATGGATGTTGTTCCTGCTGGCCGATCACGGGCTGCGACCGGCAAAGGTCGTCTGGTCGGTCGCCCTCACGCTGTGGGTGTTCATGATCTGGTTCTGGTTGATCATTGGGATCGTCGGTTTCGAGCCCAAGCGCGGCGACACCGCAGCGGCAGCGGGAGAGGCGCCCGCGCTGTGGCCGATCAGCATCCTGTTCCTGTTCGATCGCATGATCCCGCTCTATCGGATCCGCGACGAGCACTACGCGATCGCCAAGGTCTATCGCCGAGCCTCCGCCGAGGAGATCGACGCCAGGCGCGGGCAGCCGGGGCCGCCGTACCCCATGCATTATTTCGGGCGGAAATATCTGCTGTCGCCAGGCGGGGAACCCGACTTGCGCCGGGTCGAGAAATGGCTCGTGGTGCTGCGCGTCATGGGAGTCGTGTTCACGATCTTCCTGCTGGCGGCGATCGGCGAGATCGCGCGCTGACCGGCAAATCGCCCTTCACACCGCCACTTGTGCCTTGATGTGCGGATGCGGGTCGTAGCCTTCGAGCGAGAAATCCTCGTAGCGGAAGGCGAACAGATCGGTGACGGCCGGATTGAGCGCCATGCGCGGCAGCGCGCGCGGCGGCCGCGATAGCTGCAACCGCGCCTGCTCGAGATGATTGAGGTAGAGGTGTGCATCTCCGAGCGTGTGCACGAACTCGCCGGCCTTCAATCCCGTGACCTGCGCCACCATCAAGGTCAGCAACGCGTAGGAGGCGATGTTGAACGGCACCCCGAGGAAGGCATCGGCCGAGCGCTGGTAGAGCTGACAGGAGAGCCGACCCTTGGCGACGTGGAACTGGAACAGGCAGTGGCACGGCGGCAGCGCCATCTTGTCGATGTCGGCCGGGTTCCACGCCGTGACGATGAGGCGGCGCGAATCCGGATTGCGGCGGATCGCTGACACCACATTGGCGATCTGATCGATTGCGCCGCCGTCCGGCGTCGGCCATGAGCGCCATTGCCGGCCGTAGACCGGCCCGAGCTCGCCGGTCGCGTCCGCCCACTCGTCCCAGATCGTGACGCCATGCTCGTTGAGGTATTTGACGTTGGTGTCGCCGGCGAGGAAC
>JBKPUA010000064.1:0-6931 GCA_046735815.1 Pseudomonadota bacterium | reverse complement strand
TCGGACGGGGCCGCGCGCTCGATCGCCTTCAGCGTTCCGAAATGGTGGAGCAGCGCGCGCTTGCGCGTGGGACCGACGCCGGGGATCTCCTGCAGCCCGGCCTCGCGGATGTCGCGCCGGCGGCGCACGCGGTGCGATCCCACCGCGAAGCGATGGGCCTCGTCGCGCAGGCGCTGCACGAAATAGAGCACCGGCTCGCGCGGCTTGAGCTTAAACGGCTCGCGCCCGGGCAGGAAGAAGGTCTCGAGCCCGGCATCGCGATCGGGCCCCTTGGCGACGGCAACCAGCGGCAGGTTGGTGATGCCGAGCGCCGCGAGGGTTTCCTGCGCGGCGGTGAGCTGGCCGCGGCCGCCGTCGATGATGACGAGATCGGGCCAGGGTGACTCGTCTTCGCCTTCGGCGGGCTCGCCATGGCCGTTGGACGCGGCGGGCGCCACCGCGGCCGCGGATGAGGGCGGCGCATCCGGCGACGGGCGCGGCGCCTCGTTCATCAGCCGCTTGAAGCGGCGGCTCAACACCTCGCGCATCATGCCAAAATCGTCACCGGGCGCGAGCTCGGCGGTGCGAATGTTGAACTTGCGATATTGATTCTTGTGAAATCCCTCCGGACCGGCAACGATCATGGCGCCGACCGCGTTGCTGCCCTGGATATGGCTGTTGTCGTAGACCTCGATGCGCCGCGGCGAGCGCGCCAGGCCGAAGGTCTCGACCAGGAGGTCCAGGAGCTTGCGCTGGGACGACGTCTCGGCGAGCTTGCGCGCGAGCGCCTCGCGCGCATTGGCGAGCGCGTGGTCGACGAGATCCTTCTTCTCGCCGCGCTGGGGCAGGCTGACCTCGACCTTGTGGCCGCTCTTGGTGGTGAGCGCCTCGGCGAGCAGGGCGCGCTCCTCGATCTCATGCGAGATGAAAATGCAGCGTGGGCACGGCTTGTCGTCGTAGAACTGCGCCAGAAACGCGCCCAGCACCTCGCTCGCCGACAGCGAGCGGTCGGCCTTGGGGAAATAGGCGCGGTTGCCCCAGTTCTGGCCGGCGCGGAAGAAGAACACCTGCACGCAGCTGAAGCCGCCGGCCTGGTGCACGGCGAACACGTCCGCCTCCTCGACCCCGCGCGGATTAATGCCCTGATGCGACTGCACCGCCGACAACGCGGCGAGGCGGTCGCGGTAGATCGCGGCACGCTCGAAATCGAGCGCGGCGGAGGCCTTCTCCATCTCGGCCGCCAGCTCGTCCTTCACCGCCTGGCTCTTGCCCGACAGGAACGCGTTCGCCTCGCGCACCAGCTCGCGATAATCGGCGAAGTCGATCTCGCGCGTGCAGGGGCCGGAGCAGCGCTTGATCTGATAGAGCAGGCACGGCCGCGTGCGGCTCTCGAAGAATCCGTCGGAGCAGGAGCGCAGCAGAAAGGCGCGCTGCAACGCGGTGATGGTGCGGTTGACCGCCCACACCGAGGCGAACGGTCCGTAATAGTTGCCCGCGCGCGCACGCGCGCCGCGATGCTTGAGGATCTGCGGCGCCCAATGGTCGGCGGTGATCAAGATGTAGGGAAACGACTTGTCGTCGCGCAGCAACACGTTGAAGCGCGGGCGCAGGCGCTTGATCAGATTGGCTTCGAGCAGCAGCGCCTCGGTCTCGGTCGCGGTGGAGACGAATTCGAGCGCGGCGGTGGCCGCGATCATGCGCTCGATGCGGGGCTCGTATCCGGTGGGACGGGTATAGGCGATGATCCGCTTGCGGATGTTCTTCGCCTTGCCGACGTAGAGCACCTCGCCTTTGGCGTCGATCATGCGATAGACGCCGGGCGAAGGAGGCGCCAGCTTGGCATGGCCGGCGATGACCGCGCGTCCGATCGCCAGCGGACCGGCGGCCTCATCGAGCGCGACGGGCTCGGGCTCGGGCAACGTCTGCTCCTCGTCCTCCTCGACGAGCTCGGTGGTGGGATCGACGTCCTTGTTGGTTTTCGTTGCAGTCATGCTGCGAAGGTAAGCTTTCGCTGCGGCGCCAGCCACCGGCCGGCGCGGCCCTGTGAGCAACCGCCCGTCGTCACCCTGCGGCAGCGGTGGTGCCCACCTTGCGCTTTTTGCGCACGCTTGTTTTGAGCAACGTTGGCCTCGAACCTTTCCTTCCACCAGCGCCGGCCTTAAGTAATTGTTCACCATATTTCAGTGATTTAAGCTTCTATTAATACTATTTCAGGCTATTCGACGACTCTTGCAAAGCTTTATCTTGTCGACTATTTTGAATTTGAGTGTGTCTTTCTTGCACTAGACTTCTAAAATTTTAGGAATACTTTGCCGCTAAGCATTCGCTTGGAGGATGCAGTGATGAAGCGTTTCGTTCTTGGGTGCGTTGGCCTTTTGGCCGTGGCGGGCGCGGTCGGGTCGGCCGCCGCCGCCGATTACCCGCCCTACCGGCCGGCGGCGCCGTCGGCGCCGTATGCGGCCCCCTACTATGCGCCGGCCTACAGCTGGACCGGCTTCTACCTCGGCATCAACGGCGGCGGCGGCTGGGGGCAGACGCAATGGGACGGCGTCGGCACCTGGGATCTGTCCGGCGGCCTCATCGGCGGCACCATCGGCTACAACTGGCAGTTCAACCAGCTTGTGATCGGCGCCGAAGGCGACATCGACTGGTCGGGGATCAAGGGCACCTCGACCGCCCTGTGCCCCATCGGCTGCGAGACCCGCAACAAGTGGCTCGTCACCGTGCGCGGCCGCCTGGGCTACGCCTTCGACCGCTTCCTGCCCTACATCACCGGCGGCATCGCCGCCGGCGACATCACGGCCACTCCGCCGGTGTTGCCCGGCGGCAATGCCAGCAACGCGGGCTGGACCGTCGGTGTCGGTCTCGAAGCGGGCATCGTCAGCAATGTGAGCGTGAAGGCCGAGTATCTCTACGTCGATCTCGGCAACTTCAACTGCGGGCTCAATTGCGGTCTCTTTCCGACCGGCAACGTCTCGTTCAACGCCAACCTGTTCCGCGGCGGCCTCAACGTCCGATTCTGACGCCATCGCGATCATTTGCGACAAAGCCCCGGACTTCCAGTCCGGGGCTTTTCATTTGGCGCTAGTGCCCTGAACCCGAAGTTCGCATCAGAGGATGCCGCAAGGGTGTGCGAACTTCGGAATCGGGACACCAGCCGCGTGCGGACGCTTCAAGTCGGCGGCGCGGTGGCGGCGAAGGCCGGCGCGCGGCGGGCAAAGTCATCGAGCCAGGCGACGAGCCGTGGGTGATCCTTGCGCCAGGTGCCCACGAAGCGGAAGTCGCGATAGCCGAGCGCGCACGCGAGCGCGATCGCACCGACATCCGGAACCGCGGTCAGCGCCGGCGGCGCAGCTTCGAGTGCCGCGAGCGCCCGCGCCACCTTGCCGGATTGGAGCTCGATCCATTTCGGCTCGTGGCGCTCGGCCGGGCGCCAACGGCCCTCGTACACCAGGAGAACCGACGCATCCATAATGCCGTCGGCGAGCGCCTGCAGACGCAGAGCGGCAAAGCGCGCAGCAGCGTCCGTGGGGATGATCCGGCCGCCGCCGGCGCGGTGATCGAGATATTCCAGGATCACGCGCGAATCGAACAGCACGGTGCCGTCTTCGAGCAGCAGCGCCGGGATTTTGCCGAGCGGATTTTGCTGCCGGACGGAATCGCTCGGGCTCATGGTATCGGCAGGCTCGATGGCGATCTCGCGGTCGAGCCCAAGCATCGCGGCGGCGATCCGGATCTTGCGGACGAAAGGTGACGATGGGGAGTGGCGAAGTGTCAGCATGAAAAAATACGGCGACCGATGGCCGCGCCCCACTGCAAAGCGAAAGCGACGGCGATCAAGGGACAAACGGGACAGCGGCGCGAGCGCGCGCCGGCGCGAGCTTTAGCCGGTGACGACGAGATTGACCGCCTTCGGACCCTTGCCCTTCTTGTCGGGCTCGACGTCGAAGGAGATGCGCTGTCCCTCGGTCAGCGATTTGAGCCCGGCCCGCTCGACCGCGGTGACGTGCACGAACACGTCGCGGCCGCCGTCGTCCGGCTTGATGAAGCCGTAGCCGCGCTCCGCATTGAAGAACTTGACGGTACCTGCCATCGCCATCGGGAAACTCCCTTTCCCCGTGGTTGCTTCGCCGCCGGCCCCCACGGCACAGCAGCTCGGCCGGACATTCACGAACGGGGAAAGCAGGCGGCCTTTCGGCCTCCGTCACTCCGCCGGCCCCCACAGGAGCGGAACGTCAAAGCCAGCCCGTAAAAATATGCTAATTTAGAGCTGCGGAAAAGTGTTGAAACTACTTTTCGCCGGCGAGCCAATCGACGCGGTGGACGCCGCCGCCCCCGCCCAGGAGCGCCGCGAGCTCCGGCAGCAGGATTTCGAGCTCGCCCGCAAGCGTCCAGGGCGGATTGACCACGATCAGGCCGCAAGCGGCGAGCCGGGCCGCTTCGCGCGGGCCGGCGAGGCTGAACTCGAGGCGTAATATCTTCGTCATGCCGCTGCGGCGCAGGCGTCGCGCCAGCGCATCGGGTCCCTCCCGCTCCTTGATCGGGTACCACAGCAGATAGCTGCCGCCCGCCCACTTGCGGTGTGCCGCTTCGAGCCCGTGGGCGAGCCGCGTAAACTCGCTCGCCTCCTCGAATGGGGGATCGATGAGGATGAGGCCGCGCCGCTCCTTGGGCGGCACATAGGCGTTGAGCGCGGTCCAGCCGTCGATGGCAACCGCTTTGCAGCGCAAATCGCGTCCCAGATAGCGCTTGAGCGCGGCCGCCGCGTTGGGCTCGAGCTCGCAGGCGACGAGCCGGTCCTGCGGACGCAGAAAGGCGCGCACCAGCGCCGGCGAGCCGGGATAGGTGGTGAGCTTGCCCGCGCTGTTGAGCGCGGCGACGGCGTCGAGGTAGGGCGCGAGCAGCGCGCGCGGGCGCTCCGCGATCGCGGCGCCGACGAGCCGGCCGATGCCTTCGCGCCATTCCGGGCTGCGGCCCGCCTCGGCACCGGCGAGGTCGTAAAGGCCGACGCCGGCATGGGTGTCGATGACGCGAAAGGGCGCGGGCTTGGCGCGCAGATGCAGCAGGATGCGGACGAGCACCGCATGCTTGAGCACGTCGGCAAAGCTGCCGGCGTGAAAGGCGTGGCGATAGTTCATGCGCGCGATTTAATCACGCGCGCAGTCGATGCGGAGGGGCAGAGATCCGGAGCCGGCTAGCGGGTGAGCGCGGCGCTGCCGCCGCGCAGCGGCGGCATCACCACCTGCTCGCGGCGGCAGGCGCGGGTGTCGATCTCGGGGCAGGCGCGGAAGCGAAAATCCTTGCCCAGGCAGATGCGCACCTCGCCCAGCCGCCGGCTGTCGCAGGTCACCGCGATGCCGTCGCGCGGAAGCCCGGGATTGGCGTTCACGAACGCCTCCTCGACCTCGTCGGGCGTCACCGTGAGCGGCGCGCGCGGCGCGACATAGGCGTCCGGGATCTTCACCAGCGCACGCGCCTTGCGCACGGTCTCGAAATAGGCGTTGGGGCTCAACCCCGAGCAGGTGCCGTGCTTGTCCCATTCGTTGAAGATCAGGCGCGGCGCCGGCATCAGGTCGAGCATGGAGGAGACGATATTGCGGTTAAGCCGCGGCGCCGGCTGCTGGCAGAATTCGGGAAATCCGTTCTCGTATTGCGGCCACAGCCCGTGCACGACGAACGAATACGGCCGCGCCCCGCATTGCTGCTGCGGCGGCGTCCCGCGCTCGCCCGAGGCCTCGCAGAACGACGGCGACCACGACAGCGACAGGACGTAGAAATCGAACTGCCCGGGCTCGTTCTGGCGCCGGTCGTCGCCCGCGGCATTGGCGACGGCTCCAGCAATAATAAAGGAGAAGGCAACAGCGATACCTGCGACGCGACCTGCGAACCGAACCATGGACGCCTCCCAACACACTCGGCGAGGATGGCGCAGCGTATCACCGCGATGAGAACATTTCAAGAACAAAACAGATAGAGGAGGCCGACCAAAACCCGGACCGGGTGCGGCAGCTACGGGCGCGCCATCTTGCAAGCTGGGTTATAGGCCCAGTTGCGGTCGAGCCCGACGATGCACCACTCGATGCCCCAGCTGGCGCCGATCATGCCGCTGTCCTCGGCGATGGAGTAGTGGATGGTGTGCTTGCGCCCGTCGGTGACCTCGACGATGCCGCTGCAGAACCGGCGTGGAATGGTATTGGCGGCCCAGGGCCGGTAGGCGGTCTCGCGGATCTTCTCGAAATTGACGATCTGGAGATCGCTCGCCCAGTACGTGTTTTCCCGTTGATTGAAGCGCGAGGCGATCTTCACCAGCGCGTCACGGTAGTCGCACGGCGGCAGCTTGCCGGTGTATTCCGGGCCGGACATGTAGAAGTTCATCTCCAGCCAGTCGGCGGCGTGGGCGCCGCCCGCCGGCAGCGCGGCAAGCGCCACGGCAAACGCGCGGGCAAGCAACGTGGCGCGGCCGGTCATGCTCGGGCTCCTCATGCAATCGGTCGCGCCGACGGTGACCAGCCACCCCGGCGGAATCAAGACAAGGACCGGGCATACGACAAGAAAGCGGCGACTGTTGCGCGAAGGCCACGCTTCGCCTTTTCGTCCGCCGGGCGCTTTGCAGGCAGCAGTGCGCCGCTTAAGCTTTGTCCCACAAGGTGGGGAGGCGTGAATGAAGCGCGCGGCGTTGCTTGCCGTGATCGGCGTGCTGATGATGTGCGGTGCCGCCCAGGCGCAGATCTACCACGCCAACGACACCGGCGGCATCATCCCATGGTCGTGCGAGAACGAGGCGATGGCGCAGCAGATCGCCGCCGCCTATTGCGCGCGCTGGGACAAGTACCACCGCATCACCAGCGTGCACCGGCAGTACGGCGACTTCATCGCCTTCGCCTGCCTGTGGTCGCCCTATGTCAATCCGTACGCCATTCCGGCGGTGGGCACGCGCTCGACCTGCGCCTAC
>JBKPUA010000063.1:0-6685 GCA_046735815.1 Pseudomonadota bacterium | reverse complement strand
GCTTCGCCTGGGCCAGTCGCTGGCGGCGCTCGGCGAGAAGGAGGCAGCCTGCGCCTCGCTCGCCGAAGTCCCGCGCAAGTTTCCGCGCGCATCGGCGAGCGTGAAACAGGGGGTCGAGCGAGAACAGAAGCGTGCCCGCTGTTGAGGAGGCGGCGCCTGTCTCTGCCGCCGAAGCAAAGACGCTGTTCGATCCGCTTGCCGATGCTTCCGCCCTGGTGCTCGCCGTCTCCGGCGGCGCCGATTCGACGGCGCTCATGTGGCTGGCGGCGCGTTGGCGGCGCATGCGCCGAGCGGGCCCAAGGCTGCTCGCGGTCACTATCGATCACGGATTACGGCGTGAGTCCGCCGCCGAGGCGCGCGCAGTGAAAGGTCTCGCGCGCCGGCTTGGCGTCGAGCATCGCACCGTGCGCTGGCAGGGCAAGAAGCCCGCGAGCGGGTTGCAGCAAGCGGCGCGCACGGCGCGCTATCGCCTGCTCGCGGCCGCCGCCAAGACCGCGCGCGCCGAAATGATCCTCACCGCCCACACCCTCGACGACCAGGCCGAGACCGTGCTGATCCGCATGAGCCGCGGCAGCGGACTGAGTGGGCTTGGCGCGATGTCACGGGTGTCGGTGCTGCCGATCGAAGGGGTCCCGGATATCGCGCTCGTGCGGCCGCTGCTCGACATTCCGAAGGCGCGGCTCATGGCCACGCTCGCGCGCGCGAAGATCGAATTCGCCGACGACCCGTCCAATCGCGACCCGCGCTTCACCCGCGCCCGGTTGCGCGGTCTCATGCCCATGCTGGCGCACGAAGGGCTCGACGCGCGCCGCCTTGCGCTCGTTGCGAAGCGGCTGCGGCGCGCGGAGGCCGCCATTGAGGCGGCGGTCGCGTGCGCGACTGAGGCGTTGTCCCGGCAACCCTGGTGCGAGCGTGGTCCGATCGTATTCGCTGCTGAAAAATTCGCCCGCCTGCCCGCGGAAGTAGCATTGCGGCTGCTCGGCCGCGCAATTGCGCACGCTGGTGACGAAGGGCCGATCGAGCTCGGCAAGCTCGAAACCCTCCACGCCGCGCTGGCAGCAGCGCCTTCGGGGGCAAGTACGACGAATACAAGCCGAAAGTCCCGTTTGCGCCGAACGTTGGGAGGTGCGCTCGTAACGCTCACCGACGACAGGCTCGTGGTCGAGCGCGCCCCGCCGCGGCGCCGCGGCGCGACCAAATAAGGCCGCCGCGACGCCCTGCCAGTGGTAAAGGAATCGGCCCAGTTCCCTTGGCAGGAGCCCCCTTGGCACTTAGATTGTGCCGGGTAAGGACATGAATCGGCCCCTAACGTGTGGCATATGAACGGGGGATGGGCCCGCCGGTGGCCATAAAGGACACGGGATGAACGCCAATCTGCGCAATTTCGCCCTCTGGGTGATCATCGTTCTGTTGCTGCTCGCACTGTTCACCCTGTTCCAGAATCCGGGCCAGCGCACCACCTCGCAAGACATCTCCTTCTCACAGCTCTTGAACGAGGTCGATCAGGGTCGCGTGCGCGACGTTTTGATCCAGGGCCCCGAGATTCACGGCACGTTCACCGACGGGCGCAGCTTCCAGACCTACGCGCCGAACGATCCCAGCCTGATCCAGCGGCTCTATGGCAAGGGCGTATCGATCACCGCGCGTCCGCAGCAGAACGACGTGCCTTGGTTCGTGTCGCTGCTGGTGTCGTGGCTTCCCTTCATCGCGCTCATCGGCGTGTGGATATTCCTGTCGCGGCAGATGCAAGGCGCGGGCGGCAAGGCGCTCGGCTTCGGCAAGAGCCGCGCCAAGCTTCTGACCGAAGCCCATGGCCGTGTCACGTTCGAAGACGTGGCCGGCGTCGACGAGGCCAAGCAGGACCTGCAGGAGATCGTCGAGTTTCTGCGCGATCCCGGCAAATTCCAGCGGCTGGGCGGGCGCATCCCGCGCGGCGTGCTGCTGGTCGGCCCGCCCGGCACCGGCAAGACCTTGCTGGCGCGGGCGATCGCCGGCGAAGCGAACGTGCCGTTCTTCACCATTTCGGGCTCCGACTTCGTCGAGATGTTCGTCGGTGTCGGCGCCTCGCGCGTGCGCGACATGTTCGAGCAGGCGAAGAAGAACGCGCCCTGCATCATCTTCATCGACGAGATCGACGCGGTCGGCCGCCATCGCGGCGCTGGTCTCGGCGGCGGCAATGACGAGCGCGAGCAGACGCTCAATCAGTTGCTGGTCGAGATGGACGGCTTCGAGGCCAACGAAGGCATCATCCTCATTGCCGCCACCAACCGGCCCGACGTGCTCGATCCGGCGCTGCTGCGGCCCGGCCGCTTCGACCGCCAGGTGATCGTGCCCAATCCCGACGTGGTCGGGCGCGAGCAGATCCTCAAGGTGCACGTGCGAAAGGTGCCGCTCGCTCCGGACGTCAATCTCAAGACCATCGCCCGTGGCACGCCCGGATTTTCCGGCGCCGATCTCATGAACTTGGTGAACGAGGCCGCCTTGATGGCGGCGCGGCGCAACAAGCGCATGGTAACCCAGATCGAGTTCGAAGACGCCAAAGACAAAGTGATGATGGGCGCCGAGCGCAAGTCGCTGGTGATGACGGAGGAGGAAAAGCTCCTCACCGCCTATCACGAGGGCGGCCACGCCATCGTCGCGCTCAACGTCAAGGCCACCGACCCGGTGCACAAGGCCACCATCATCCCGCGCGGCCGCGCGCTCGGCATGGTCATGCAATTGCCCGAGCGCGACAAGCTCTCCATGAGCCTCGAGCAGATGACATCGCGGCTCGCCATCATGATGGGCGGGCGCGTGGCCGAGGAGCTCGTGTTCGGCAAGGATAAGGTCACCTCCGGCGCCGCCTCCGACATCGAGCAGGCGACCAAGCTGGCACGCATGATGGTGACGCGCTGGGGTCTGTCCGAGACGCTCGGCACCGTCGCCTATGGCGAGAACCAGGACGAGGTGTTCCTCGGCTACCAGGTCGCCCGCCAGCAGAATGTGTCGGAAGAGACGAGCCGCAAGATCGATGCCGAGATCAAGCGCCTCGTCGAGTCCGGCTACGCCGAGGCCCAGCACATCCTCGAGGAGAAGCGCGCCGACCTCGAGACCCTGGCCAAGGGCCTGCTCGAATTCGAGACCTTGACCGGCGACGAGATCAAGGACCTGCTCGCGGGCAAGCGGCCGTCACGCGAATCGGTGATCGAGCCGGCCACCCCGCGCGGTTCCGCGGTGCCGCCCGCGGGCAAGCCGCGGCCGCGGCCCGAGCCCGGCGGCCTGGAGCCTCAGCCGCAGGCGTAAGCCGGCTCTGTGATTTCATCAGCGACTGACAATGCCCGCCGCACGGCGGGCATTTTCGTTGTGCCCGTCTCAGCTCGCGAGCACGCGGTCGAGCGGCGTGCACGACTTGCCGGCGGTGATGCGCTCGAAATAGGCCGCGGCATCCGCGTGCCGGCCGGCCGCCTGCAGGCTGCGCAGATAGGTCTGGCGAAACAGGTCGTCCTGGGCATCGCTGCCGCCGATCGACGTCATCATCGGCATCACCGGATCGAGCAGGGCGGCGGCGCGTGCGCGCTCGCCGGCGCCGAACGCGGCCGCCGCCTCGACCACCGCGCGCCCCACCGGCGCCCACACCCGCTCGGCCTCTTCGTCGCCGCCGGCGCTGCGCTCGCGCACGGCCGCGAGCGCAGCCGCAAGTTCGTCAGTGCGGCCAGCACGCGCCAGTGCGTAAACGTAATGCGCGTTCATGAACGGCATGAAGGTCTCGCCTGCGCGCGGCGCAACATGCTCGGCGATCGACGGCCATTCCGTGTCCATGGCGGTGCCGGCCATCTCGATCCGCCATAGCAGCGCAATAGCGTCGAGCTGCTCGACCACGAAATCCGGCGTGATGCCCCAGATGTGATCACGAAAGACGCGCATCGTCGCCTCGATGTCGAGCTCCTCGAGGTGCAGCAGCGCCAGGTGCCAGGCGTCGTGGGAATGAATCGGCCGGCCGCAGGTCGCGAGCAGCGGTAGGAAGGTCTCGATGCGCGCCAAGCCTTCACGCACCCGACCCTGGCGGATGAGCACGTGGGAAAGCGCCTGCTGCGCCCACGGGTTTCGCGGCTCGATTAAGAGCGCGCGCTCCGCGCGCTTCTCAGCAGCAGCAAAATTATCGCACAGCTCGCTCGCGAAGCTCGCCATCGCGAGAAAATCTGGATCGCTGGCGTGCACCGGTTCGAGACGATTCATATGAGCGAGAAATCTCGGACCCATGTGCTGCTGGCCGAGCACGTAGTAGAGAAATTCCGCGAACTTCGCGGTGCAAAGATCCGCCGGCCACTCCGCGGTGATCGCTTCCATGGCCTCGACCGCGCGCAGGTTATCGTTGGCGAGCCAGCGCGCGAGCGCGCCACGGAGCGCGCCTTCGCGCGCGTTCATCGCGAGCGCGTTGCACGCCTGCAGGCGGGCAGCAGCGTTCTCGATTGCTTCGCCGGTCTGGCCGTATAGCCAGAACGCCGCGGCATAGAGCTGAACGATCGGCGTGTCGGGCCAGTGCCCGACGGCGTCGAGAATGGCCTCCACACCCTGATCGAGACGCAGCAGGCGCGCGGCGAAATCGTCCGCGGCCGCCACCGCAGCTGCGTCGTTGCAGGTGACCTCGAGGCCGCGGGCGTCTTTCATGAACCCATTCTTAACCTTGAGCGCTTGCCGGCGCAAAAGCGCGCGTTTGGGTCGTCCAAATACCGCCATACCGATTCGGTTGAGTATCGGCAGGAGGGGCCCCATGTATAAATCGATCGCGATTGCCGCGATGACTCTGTTCATCGCGACGCCAGCGCTCGCGCAGCTCGCTCCGGCGCCGGCGCTCAAGCCCGCTCCTACCCGTGCGCCGGGGCAGGCGCCGACAAGCCAGGCTCGCGTCTCGCAATCGCCCTACCCCACCGTCGACGCGGGCACCATCGCGCGCATCGCCGCCGCCATGCTCAGCTACAGCGCGCTCGAAGTGCAGGGCGGATGGCCGCTGTTGCCGCCCACCAGCAAGCTTGCTCCCGGGGCGAGCGGCCCCGACGTGGCGCTGCTGCGCCGGCGCCTCGCCATGACCGATGATCTTCCGGCCGAACTCGCCGGCGGCGATGTCTACGACGACGCGCTCGCCGCGGCGGTGCGGCGCTTTCAGGCCCGCCACGGCCTCGCCGAGAGCGGCAGCGTGGGGGCGAAGACGCTCTCCGCGCTCAACGTGCCGGTCGGCAAGCGGCTGCGCCAACTGGGCGCTTCGCTCGACCGCCTTGCCGGTATGGAGATCAATTTCGGCCAGCGTTACGTCGTGGTGAATCTTCCTGCTGCCTCCGCCGAGGCGATCGAAGGCGACGAAGTCGTGCGCCGCTACGTCGTGGTGGTCGGCAAGCCGGATCGGCCTTCGCCGACGCTGACCACCTACATCACCGCGGTCAATCTCAACCCGACCTGGACGGTGCCGTTGTCGATCATGAAGAAGGACATCGTCACCAAGATGCGCAAGGACGTCAGCTACGTCGAGCGCATGCACATGCGCGTGCTCGACGCCCAGGGTCGCGAGATCGATCCGAAAGCCATCGACTGGAGCTCGGACCGCGCGCCCAATTTCACCATCCGCCAGGATTCCGGCAGCTGGAACGCGCTCGGGGCAGTGCGCATCGACATGCCCAATCCCTATTCCGTCTACATGCACGACACCAGCCATAAGGAATTGTTCAGCGCGGACTACCGCTTCCAGTCCTCGGGCTGCACCCGGGTCGAGGATCCGCGCGCGTTCGCGGCCTGGCTATTGGCCGACAATCCGGGCTGGGGCCGGCGCGAGATCGATGCCGCCATTACCAAGGGCGAGCGCACGGACGTTCGCCTCGCGCACAAGATTCCGGTGGCCTGGGTCTATCTCACCGGCTGGGTCACGCGCGACCAGACCATCCACTTCCGCGACGACGTCTACGGCCACGACGAGAAGCCGACGGTGGTCGCCGACGCGCGGGGACAAATCGCGAGCGCGGCGCGCGCGTCAGGCTTCGTGCTGCAATCGGCCGTTACGCATGCGCAGATTGTGCGGCCGGTGTCTTATCTCGACAGCCAGTGACCGCGCACGCAAACGCCGTTACTCATCTGCCACGACAATTTCATCTGCCACACCCGTTCGCGCGCCGCGTGAGAACAGCTGCCGGTTGCGTGCTCCCGCGCAATACAGCTGCAGCATCTCATTCGGGAACGCGACGACCGGGCTCGGCGGTCGTGCCTGCATTATTGGCTTGAACGAGACTCATTTTTGTTACTAGCATTCAAGACCCCCTGAGGAGGGGGTCTGGCGTGAGGCCTGCGCGTATCGGCATCCGAAGAGCGGGATTGATTGCCGACAGCGGCTTTGAGCAGCCGCTCGCCGCCGCGACGCAGGCTCCGCAACACCAACGTCCATCGCTGCAGATCGGGTCGCGACGCCGCCGGCGTTGGCGTCGACTCGCATGAGCGGCTCGCAGCTCATCGAGCTCGCGATTGGCGGCCTCGCCATTGGCTGCATCTACAGTCTGATTGCCCTCGGCTTTACGATGATCATTCGCGCCACGGGTGTTCTGCATTTCGCGCAGGGCGAAGTGGTCATGCTGGGTGCGATGTTCGGCCTGACCGCATATCGGATCGTACCGCTGCCGTTCGTCGCTTTGCTCGTGATCGGCATGATGCTCGGCGGATTAGCGGC
>JBKPUA010000062.1:0-8226 GCA_046735815.1 Pseudomonadota bacterium | reverse complement strand
ACAGAACCCGATCTGGATCCAGGACCACGTCACGCTGGTGACGGTGGGCATCGACATCGGCTCCTCCGGCACGCAGGTCATCTTCTCCCGCATCAACCTGCGCCGCTACGGCGAGGACCTCACCAGCCGCTATTACGTCGTCTCGCGCGAGACTTTGTTCCAGTCGCCGGTGGCGTTGACGCCCTATGCCAGCGACGAGCGCATCGACGACGCCGCGCTTGGCGCTATCATCGATCAGGCCTACGCCGCCGCAGGCCTTGAGCCGGACGCGATCGATACCGGCGTCGTCATCCTCACCGGCGAGGCGCTGCGGCGCGAAAACGCCGAGGCGATTGCCGCCCTTCTGGCGGAGCAGCGCGGCGACTTCGTCACCGCCACTGCCGGCCACCATATGGAATCGATGCTGGCGGCCTACGGCTCGGGCGCTTCCAAAGTCTCCCATGACGAGGACAAGCGCGTCCTCAACGTCGACATCGGCGGAGGCACCACCAAGCTCGCCATCGTCGAGCACGGGCACGTGACCGCGACCGCCGCGCTGCATATCGGCGGCCGCCTCTTGGTCGTCGACGACATCGGCCGCGTCGTGCGGCTCGATCCCGCGGGCCGCTTCCATGCCCGCCAGGCCGGCTTCTACTGGTCGCGTGGCGACGTGCTCTCGCCGCCGCAGCTCGAGCAAGTGGCCGACAGCATGGCGGACCTACTGGTGGCGGCGCTCACGCAGCGACCGCTGCCGCACGCGATCGAGCATTTGTATCTGACCGATCCGCTCCTTGAGCTCGGCCGCATCGACGGGATCATGTTTTCCGGCGGCGTCGGCGAATACGTATACGGCCGCGAGGACCGCGATTTCGGCGACATGGGCCGCCGCCTCGGCTGCGCCATTCGGCGGCGCCTCGATGCCGGCGCGCTGCCCTGGCCGCTCTTGCCGGCCGGCGAGTGCATCCGCGCCACCGCGCTCGGCGCCTCCGAATACAGCGTGCAGCTCAGCGGCAATACCAGCTACATCTCCAAGCCCGGCGAACTCTTGCCGCGGCGCAATCTGCAGGTCCTGCAGCCGTCCTACGACTGCGAGGAGGTCATCGACCCCCACGCGCTCGCCAAGGCGATCCGTGCCCATTTCACCGCCTTCGATCTGATCGAAGGCGAGGGTGAGGTGGCGCTGGCGCTGCACTGGCGCGGTGCGCCGGCCTATGAACGCGTGCTCGCCTTCGCCGAAGGCATCCGCCGCGGGCTCGCCGCCACCATCGAGCGCAGGAAGCCGCTCTACATCATGCTCGACGGCGACGTGGCGCAGACCCTGGGTGCCCTGCTGCGTGAAGAACTGCTGGTCGAGAGCGAGATCCTGGCGATCGACGGGGTGGTGCTGCGCGACTTCGACTATATCGACCTCGGTCGCATCCGCATGCCGTCCTATACCGTGCCGGTCACCATCAAGTCGCTCGTGTTCAGCGAGGATCCACGCCGCGGTCGCCCGCACCAGCGCATCCATCATCACGATCATGCGCATGGTCATGACCACGGCCATCATGATCATCACCACCACCACGATCATGATTAGTCGTAGGGTGGGCCTCCGGTGACCGCCACGGTCGGGCGCGTCGCGCTGCCGGCGACCGCGCCGCGCTTCGATGCAAGGTGGGTGCTGATCGGCGTGCCGGTCGCGCTCGTGGTCTGGCTTGCCCTCGTCCCGCTCGTCTTTCTGGTCTGGCAGAGCTTTCTCACCCCGCAGACCGCGACCGCGCCAGCGCAGTTCACCCTGGAGAATTTCCGCACCGCCTATTTCGAGAGCGACAATGCGCGGCTGCTGTTCAATTCCCTGCAGTTCGCGATCGGCGCCGCCGCGCTGTCGCTCGTGGTCGGCACCGGCCTTGCCTGGATGAACGAGCGCACCAACACGCCGTTCAAGACGCTGTTCTTCGCGCTCGCGATCATTCCCCTGGTGATTCCCGGCATCCTGTTCACGGTGGCGTGGATCATGCTGGCGAGCCCCAAGATCGGCTTGATCAACCTCGCCTTGCAGGGGCTGTTCGCCACCGACGCCGTGTTCGTGAACATCTACAGCATGGCCGGCATGATCTGGGTCGATGGCCTGCACTACTCGCCCATGGCGTTTCTGCTGATGACGGCCGCGTTCCGCTCCATGGATCCCTCGCTCGAGGAGCAGGCGGCGCTGAGCGGGGCATCCGTGCCGCAGATCGCGCGCCGCATTACCCTGCGGCTTGCCTGGCCCGCGGCGCTCGGGGCGCTGCTAATCCTGTTCGTGCGCTCGATCGAATCGTTCGAGGTGCCGGCGCTGTTGGGGCTGCCGGTCGGCATCCAGGTCTACACTTCGTCGATCTACCAGGCGATCCACGAATATCCGAGCCGGATCGGACTCGCCGCCGCCTATGCCGTCACGCTGCTGATGCTCACCTCGCTCGGTGTCTACGCGCAGTCGAGGCTCGCGCGCGAGGCGGGGAGATTTTCGACGATCACCGGCAAGGGCTTTCGCCCGCGCACCATCGATCTCGGCAACTGGCGCTATCTGACCGCCGCGACCTTTATTCTATATTTCATCGTCATCGTGCTGCTGCCGTTCCTGGTGCTAGTATGGTCGTCGCTGCAGAAATTCTACAGCGCGCCATCATGGGCGGCGCTGCGCCGGGTCAGCCTCGATTCCTACCGCGCGGTGCTCGAGCTTCCCCAGTTCGCCGACGTCGTGTGGAACAGCCTCGTGCTCGCCTTCGCCAGCGCCACTACGGTCATGCTGGTGTCGGCGGTGATCGCGTGGGTCGTCCTGCGCACCAAGGTGCCGGGGCGCTGGATGCTCGACAATCTGGCGTCGCTGCCGCTAGTGTTTCCCGGCCTGGTGCTCGGCCTCGCCATCATGGTCTGCTACCTCTACGTCGACATCGGCGTCTACGGCACGCTCTGGATCATGTTGATCGCCTATGTCACGCGCTTCCTGCCCTACGGCATGCGCTACAATTCCACCTCCATGCTGCAGATCCACAAGGAGCTCGAGGAATCGGCGGCGATGAGCGGCGCGCCCTGGAGCATGACCTTCCGACGCGTCGTGCTGCCGCTGCTCAAGCCGGGGCTGCTGGCGGGCTTCATCTACGTGATGATCGTGTCGATCCGGGAGCTGTCGAGCTCGATCCTGCTCTATTCGCCGGGCAGCGAGGTGGTGTCGATCATGATATGGGAGCTGTGGCAGAATGGGCAGTACGTGGAGCTGTCGGCGCTCGGCGTCATGCTGATCGGCGCGCTGTTCGTGCTGGTCCTGCTGGCGCAGCTTGTCGGCCGCCGGTTCGGAATCGCAGAAAGGTGAAAAAGCGCGGGTGGGAACGTGCTGAGCGTCAGATCACTGTTCACCGAATACGCCAATGAGCGCGGCGGCGCGGTCAAGGCCGCGCAGGACGTCTCGTTCGACGTGCCGGAAGGCAAGCTGTTCACGCTGCTGGGGCCGTCCGGCTGCGGCAAGACCACGACCCTGCGCTCGATCGCCGGGCTGGAGAAGCCGACCGCGGGCGAGATCGAGGTCGCCGGCCGCCTCGTCTATTCATCCGGCAAGGGCGTTTTCGTCGCGCCCAACAAGCGCAATTTCGGCATGGTGTTCCAGTCCTACGCCATCTGGCCGCACATGAACGTGTTCTCGAACGCCGCTTTCCCGCTCGAGGTGCGCCACCTGCCCAAGAAGGAGATCCGCGAGCGGGTCATGCGCGTTCTCCATGCGGTCGCGCTCGAGGAGTTGGTGGACCGCGATGCCACCAAGCTCTCGGGCGGCCAGCAGCAGCGGCTGGCGCTCGCGCGCGCCCTCGTGATGGAGCCGCAGCTTCTCTTGCTCGACGAGCCGCTCTCCAATCTCGACGCCAAGCTGCGCGGCCGCATGCGCTCCGAGCTCAAGCGGCTGCAGCGCGACCTCAATCTCACGACCGTCTACGTCACCCACGATCAGAGCGAAGCGCTCGCGCTCTCGCACGAGATCGCCGTCATGAACGAGGGCCGCGTCGTCCAGATCGGAACGCCGCGCCAGATCTACGAGCAGCCCACCGACAAGTTCGTCGCCGATTTCGTCGGCACCACCAATTTCATCGCCGGCCGGGTGGTCGCGCTTGAGGACGGGCAGTGCGTGGTGAGCTCGGCCATGGGCGAGCTCAAAGCGCATGCGAGCGAGGGGCTTGCCAAGAACGCGGTGGTGATCGTGTCGGTGCGGCCCGAGGACGTCGAACTGTCCGAAGCCCCGCCCGCGGCCGCTGCCGGCGACAACGTCTGCCAGGGCACGGTCGACGCCAAGGATTTTCTCGGCGACTACCTCGATTTCCACGTCAAGGTCGGCGACGTCGTGCTCACGGCCAAGGCGCATCCGTCGCTGCGCACGCCGACCGGCGATGCGATCTATCTGCGCATGAAGCCCGACAAATGCGTGGCGATCCCAGGGAGCAGCAATCAGTGATCAGACCTCAGGGAACAACCCATGGTTTCTGTTCTGACCACCGATTTGCCAACGTCTTCCTTTCTGATTACTGATCACTGAATACTGACATCTGGAGCCTGGCATGGCCAAAGACGCCATCGTTTCGGAAGAGCTGGCGAAGAAATTCTCGTCCGAGAAGGATACGCCCTATCTGCGGTGGGTGCGCAGCGAAGGGCTCGACATCATCAGCGCCCATTACGTGCGCAACCTGCGCACCGTCGAGCTCAAGCCCTGGGCGCGGCGCGGCGGCCATGGCGTCTACATCAATCACGAAGCCTCGCGCACCTCCAACGACTGCTACGTCTGCGAGATCCCGCCCGGCAAGAAGCTCGCGCCGCAGCGCCAGCTGTTCGAGGAGATGATCCTGGTGCTCGACGGCCGCGGCTCCACCACGGTATGGAATGATGCCGGCCGCCGCATCACCTTCGAGTGGAAGGCAGGCGCGATGTTTGCCATTCCGCTCAATTGCTGGCACCAGCATTTCAACGGCTCCGGCCAGCAGGGCGCGCGCTACGTCGCCGTCACCAACGCGCCGCCGGTGATCAACCTCTACGAGGACATCGATTTCGTCTTCAATACCGCCCACGACTTCAAGAACCGCTTCGACGGCGAGCCCGACTATTTCAGCGCCAAGGGCGAGCAGAAGGGCCTGCTGCTGGTCACCAATTTCGTGGCCGACGCAGTCAACCTGCCGCTGATCAGCGCCAAGGAGCGCGGCGCCGGCGGCGGCCATATCCGCTTCAACATGGCCAAGGGCTCGATGAACAGCCACATCTCGCAGTTTCCCATCGGCACCTACAAGAAAGGCCACGCCCACGGCCCCGGCGCCCACGTGATCATCCTCTCCGGGCAGGGCTATTCGCTGATGTGGCCGGAAGGTGACGAGCCGCGGCGCTACGATTGGGAGGTGGGGACGCTAATCGTGCCGCCGAACATGTGGTTCCACCAGCATTTCAACAGCGGCACCGCGCCGGCGCGCTATCTTGCCTTCAAGCACGAGGTGGTTTCCATCCGCAACGCGCAGGGGGTGCCCAAGGCCTGGATCAGCCGGCGGCTGGGCGGCGATCAGATCGACTACGCTGACGAGACGCCGATGGTGCGCAAACTGTTCGCCGACGAGCTCGCCAAGAACGGTCTCGCCCCGCGCATGGACCAGGCTTACGCCCAGGAGCTCGCCGATCTGCCGCCGCCGGTCGCCAAGACGGCGTGAGACGCGCCTAGCAAGACTGTCATGCCCGCGAACGCGGGCCTCCAGTAATCACGAATTCAAATTTCGTGAGAGCCGTGCGTGACGCGGTGTCGGGCGGATACTGAATCGCCCGCCTGCGCGGGCGCTACGACCTTAGCGCGCGCGCCGCGGAGCGGATGAGGTGGCCGCGCTCGCGATGGGGGCGCGCGCCCCACAGCCGGTGGTGCAGCTTGTCGAGCAACAGGTAGATCACCGGCGTGGTGTAGAGCGTGAGCGCCTGTGACACCAACAGCCCACCCACGATGGTGATGCCGAGCGGCCGGCGCAGCTCCGAGCCAGGCCCGGTAGCGACTACGAGGGGGATGGCGCCAAGGAGCGCCGCCATGGTCGTCATCATGATGGGGCGGAAGCGCTCGAGGCAGGCTTCGAAGATCGCGCGGTCCGGCGGAAGGCCGCGCATGCGCTCGCCGTCGAGCGCGAAGTCCACCATCATGATCCCGTTCTTCTTGACGATGCCGATCAAGAGGATGATGCCGATGAAGGCGATCAGCGACAGCTCGGTGTTGAAGATCTGCAGCGCCAAGAGCGCGCCGAGACCGGCCGAGGGCAGGGTAGAGATGATGGTCAGCGGATGCGCCAGGCTCTCGTAGAGCACGCCGAGCACGATGTAGACCGCGATGAGGGCGGCCACGATCAACAGCGGCTGCGCGCCGATCGACTGGCGATACGCGCGTGCGTCGCCGGCATATTCGACGTGCAGCGAGTCGGGAGGATGCAACTCGGCCACCGCCCGGTCCACGCGCTGCGTCGCCTCCGAAATGGTGGTGGTGTCGTTGAGACCGAAGCTGATGGTGATCGAGGGGAACTGGCCCTGGTGGTTGACCACGAGCGGAGACAGCCCGCGCGTGATCTTGGTCACCGCCGAGAGCGGCACCTGGGTATTGCCGGCCCCGCTCACATAGATGCGGCCGAGGTCGGTCGGATCGCGCTGGTATTGCGGATCGATCTCGAGCACGACGCGGTACTGGTTGCGCTGGGTATAGAGCGTCGACACCTGCCGCTGGGCGTAGGCGTCGTTGAGCGCGTTGGCGATGTCCTGCACGCGCACCCCGAGCCGCGAGGCCGCCACCCGGTCGATCGCGATATTGACCTGCAGGCCGCCCTGCTCGCGATCGGTCGAGACGTCGACCAGCCCCGGCAGCGTCTGGATTTTGGCGAAGATGCGCGGCGCCCACTCCAGCAGCTCGCTGTAGTTGGAGTCCCAGAGCGTGAGCTGATAGCTGGAGTCGCTCTGGCGGCCGCCGACCCGCACGTCCTGCATCGCAAAGAAGAACACGCGCAGCCCCGGAATGTCGGCGGTCTTCAGCCGCAAGCGGTTGGCCACGGCTTGCGAGCTCAGCCCGCCGCGTTCCGCCAGCGGTTTGAGGCTGATGAACAGGTTGCCGCGATTGACCGAGGCGTTCCATCCAGTGGTGCCGATGGAGGAGCCGATGCCCGCGACGGCGGGGTCGGCGCGCACCACAGCTTCCGCCTTCTGCTGCAGCTCGTACATGGTCTGGAACGAAACCTCGGTCGAGGCCATGGTGCCGCCGAAGATCAAGCCCGTATCGTCCTGCGGAAAATATCCCTTGGGGGCGCGCGCGTAGAGCATGACCGTGATCGCCAAGGTCGCCGCCACGACGAGCAGCATGAGCATGCGGTGCTCGAGCACGACGCTGAGGCTGCGCGCATAGAAGCGCAGCATGGCGCCGAGGACGCGCTCGACCGCCCGGTCGAGCCAGGTGGCATCGCCGCTCGGCGGCTTGCGCACGAAATGCGCGCAGATCATCGGGGTGAGCGTCAGCGACACCACGGTCGAGACCGCGATCGCGAATGCGAGCGTCACCGAGAATTCGCGGAACACGCGGCCGACCAGCCCGGTCATGAACAGCAGCGGGATGAAGGCGGCGATCAGCGAGATGCTGATCGAGATCACGGTGAACCCGATCTGCCGCGCGCCTTCGAGCGCCGCGCGCAACGGCGGCATGCCTTTTTCGAGATTGCGGAAGCAGTTCTCGATCATGACGATGGCGTCGTCGACCACGAAGCCGACCGCCACCGCGAGCGCCATGAGCGAGAGATTGTCGATGGAAAAGCCCACCACCCACATCATCGCGAACGTGCCGGCGAGCGCCAGCGGCACCGTCACGCCGGCGGCAATGGTGGCCGCCGCCCGGCGCAGGAACAGGAACACGACGAGCATCACCAGCACGACGGTTGCGAGCAGCGTGAGCTGCATGTCCTCGACGCTGGCGCGAATGGTATGGGTGCGGTCGGACAGCACCGAGATGTCGATGCCGGCTGGAATCCAGCGTTTGAGCTCGGGCAGCAGGGCGTAGATGCGATCGACGGTCTCGATGACGTTGGAATTGGCCTGCTTGTTGATCACCAGCAGCACCGAGGGTCGCCCGTTGAACCAGGCCGCCGAGCGCCGGTCGCGCACGCCCGGCTCGATCGAGGCGACGGCGGAGAGCCGCACCACCGTGCCGTTGGCGCTGCGCACCACGATCGGGTCGTAGTCCGACGCGTTGCGCAGCTGATC
>JBKPUA010000061.1:0-5836 GCA_046735815.1 Pseudomonadota bacterium | reverse complement strand
AAAGTGGTGCTGGAAGGCCGCGCCGCAAAGGAGTGAATCCATGGAGATCGCCCTGCACGAAGTGACCAAGCGCTTCGGCGGCTTCACCGCCCTCGACAACGTCAATCTCGACATCGAGTCGGGCGAGTTGCTCGCGCTGCTCGGCCCGTCGGGGTCGGGCAAGACGACGCTCCTGCGCATCATCGCCGGCCTGGACTGGCCGGACCGCGGCGAAGTCCGGTTTGACGGCGAAGACGCGTTGTTGCGCAGCGTCGGCGAGCGCAACGTCGGTTTCGTGTTTCAGAACTACGCGCTGTTCCGCCACATGACCGTGTTCGAGAACGTGGCGTTCGGATTGCGCGCGCGGCCGCGTCGCCTTCGCCCGCGCGAGGCGGAGATCCGCGCGCGCGTCGAACGGCTGCTCGAGCTGGTGCAGCTCGCTGCGCACGGCCAGCGCCTGCCGGCACAATTGTCGGGCGGTCAGCGTCAGCGCATCGCGCTCGCGCGCGCGCTCGCGATCGAGCCAGGAATCCTGCTGCTCGACGAGCCGTTCGGCGCGCTCGACGCCAAGGTTCGCAAGGAGCTGCGGCGGTGGCTGCGCCAGCTGCATGAGGAGATCCACGTCACCTCGGTGTTCGTGACACACGACCAGGAGGAAGCGCTGGAGCTGGCCGACCGGGTGGTCGTGCTCGACAAAGGGCGCATCCAGCAGATCGGGACGCCGGAAGATGTCTATGAACGGCCGCAGAGCGCGTTCGTGCATCACTTCATCGGCGAATCGTTGACGGTTCCAGTCACCATCGACTCCGGCGCCGTCCATTTTGCCGGGCGCAGGCTCGATCTCGATCCCCGTGGGCTCTCGGATGGCGAGGCGAGCCTGTTCGTACGGCCATACGAAGTTGCCGTTGTCCCGGACGCCGACGGAGCCGCGCTCAACGGCGTCGTAAAGCGCGTCCACGGCTTCGGGCCGGCGCGGCGGCTGGAAATCGTGCTGCGTGAAGGTGACCGCGAGCATTTCATCGAAGTGCATGCGCCCCGGCACGACGCCATCGGCATCGGCCAGGAGATTGGTCTCAAGCCGCGGGCCTATCGCCTGTTCGCGGCGAACGCCGATTGACGGGGCGTGTTGACGATTTCTTCTTGGCTTGTACGATGGCCGAGATTGTCGGCGCATTGCGCAATTCGGCACGCTGACGGGACTTAGCCGATCTTCACGCAGGCAGGCGGCGCACCTTGCCGCTTGCAGCATTTTTTTGCGCCTGGGGCTTCGGCTGTTCTTGCAGCTGAAGACGCCCAGTCCGATCTGCATGAAGGGAATAGACGGGCTCGGAGCGACGGATGGCTCCGGCCCTGACGGGAACCGCTCGAGGAGACACGCGAATATGGCCACAATCCTGACCGCTGGGACCGCCGCGCCGGACTTCAAGCTGCGGGTCACGCCCGATCAGTGGCTCTCACTGAGCGACCTGAAAGGAAGGCCCGTGATCCTCGCCTTCTATCCGGCCGACTGGAGCCCGGTTTGCGGCGACCAGATGGTGCTTTACAACGAGATCCTTCCCGACTTCCGAGCGCACGGCGCCGAGCTCCTGGGGATTTCCGTGGACGGCGTCTGGTGTCACGCGGCGTTCGCAAAGAGCCGCAACCTGCACTTCCCGGTGCTCTCCGACTTTGAGCCGAAGGGCGCAGTCGCGCGCAGCTACGGCGCTTATCGCGAGGAGGAGGGCGTCTGCGAGCGCGCCCTGTTTGTTATTGACGGAAACGGCGTGATCTTCTGGAGCTACTTGTCGCCGGTTGCCGTCAATCCCGGCGCCGACGGCATCCTCGAGGCGCTCGAAGAGCTGTCGAACCGGAGCGAGCAGAATGGCCCGGCTGAGGATTCCAGTCACGCCGCATGATCACGTCCGCGGTCCCGACGATGCCGCGGTGACGCTGGTCGAGTATGGCGACTACGAGTGCGAGCACTGCGTCGCGGCCTACGCCATCGCCAACGCGGTGCAGGAGCACATCGGCAAGGATCTGCGGTTCGTCTTCCGTCATTTTCCGCTGACCGAGGTCCATCCCCGCGCCGAGGCTGCGGCCGAAGCCGCGGAATTCGCGGCCGCGCATGGTCGGTTCTGGGAGATGCATGAAGGCCTTTACGCAAACCAGGAGCGCTTGGGCGAACCGCTGCTGTTCGAGTTGGCGCGCTCGCTTGCGCTCCCGGAATCCGGGCTGCGTAAAGTCTTGGACTCCGGCGAATACGCGGCAAAAATCCGCGCTGATTTCCGCGGCGGTGTGCGCAGCGGCGTGAACGGCACGCCCACATTCTTCATCAATGGCCAGCGTCACGACGACTCCTATGCATTCGATGACCTCGTCGCGGCGATCGAGGCGCGGCTCAAATCCCCGAGCGCTTCCGAGACCGGTCGGCGCGGCTGGCGTTTCTGGCGGACTTGACCTTTCGGCTGACCGGTTCCATCTCAACGACTTGAGCTGCGGTCATTCCGGCCGTGGTCGTCCCCAAAGGCGTGTTCCATGGCCGCGGCCGATCCGAGACAATGGATGTGGGCGGAAGCCTGCGCGATGATCGAGCGGGCGGAGCAACTGCATCGCCAGTTCTTTCAGCCTGGTTCTGCGGCGTCCTCGCGCGCGAGCTGGGAGCCGCCGGTCGATGTGTTCGAGAACGAGAGCGAGCTGCTGATCGTCGTCGCGCTTCCGGGCGTGGAAACGCGCGACGTCGAGATCGCCGCCCAGCCTGGTGGATTGCTCGTCGCCGGGGTGCGGCGCTTTCCGGCAGCGGCGCGTGGAATGCAAATCCAGCGCGTCGAGATCCCGCATGGGCGGTTCGAGCGCCGCATTCCGCTGCCGGCGGCACGTTGGGAGCTCACGCGCTCGACGCTCGTGAACGGTTGCCTCCTGATCAATCTGGCGAAACGGGCGTAACGCCATGGCAGAGCAAATAGAGCAGCCGAAAGCCGGGCAGCAGGGTGAGGCGCATCCGGCGCCCCCGCCGGATGCAATGATCGTGCTGCCAGTGCGCCAGACCGTGCTGTTTCCGGGAATGGTGCTGCCGCTGGCGATCGGACGCAAATCGTCGATCGCCGCCGCCCAGGAGGCCGTTCGTAGCGAGCGCATGCTCGGCGTCGTGCTGCAGACCAATCCGGCAGTCGAAGAGCCGACCCCCGAGCAACTGCACGCGGTTGGCACGGTCGCACAGGTTCTGCGCTATGTCACCGCGCCCGACGGCACCCACCATGTGGTCGTGCAGGGCGTGCGCCGCTTTCGCGCGGTCGAATACCTGCCGGGATTCCCGTTCCTGGTGGCGCGCATCGAGGAGCTCGGTCTCGCCGAGGTAATGACGCCGGAGATCGAGGCGCGCCTGCGGCTGGTGCGAAGCCGCGCGCGCGAGACCATGGAACTCTTGCCGAACGTGCCGGCGGAGGTGGCGGCGACCATCGACGCTCTGGACTCGCCGTCGGCGCTCGCCGACTTCGTCGCCGGCATCCTCGACGCCAAGCCCGCCGAAAAGCAGGACGTGCTGGAGACCATCGATATCAAGGAGCGGCTGGACAAGGTGCTGGCGCTGCTCGCGCAGCGCATCGAGGTGCTCAAGATCTCCAAGCAGATCGGCGAGCAGACCCAGCAATCGCTGTCCTCCCAGCAGCGCGAGCACATCCTGCGCGAGCAGCTTCGCCATATCCAGAAGGAGCTCGGCGAAGGCGACGACAAGTCGGTCGAGATCGCCGAGCTGCGCGACGCGATCGAGAAGGCGGGAATGGCCAAAGAGGCCGAGGACCAGGCCAAGAAGGAGCTCAAGCGGCTCGAGCGCATGCCGGACGCGTCGCCCGAATACGGGATGATCCGGTCCTATCTCGATTGGCTCATAGGCCTGCCCTGGTCGAAACTCGATCCGGATAACATCGACATCGCGGACGCGCGCCGCATTCTGGACGAGGATCACTACGGCCTGCCCAAGATCAAGCGTCGCATCCTCGAATACCTCGCCGTGCGCAAGCTCAATCCGGATGGGAGGAGCCCGATCCTTTGCTTCGTCGGCCCGCCCGGGGTCGGCAAGACTTCGCTCGGGCAAAGCATCGCCAAGGCGACCGGCCGCAAATTCGTGCGGCTGAGCCTCGGCGGCGTACACGACGAAGCCGAGATCCGCGGGCATCGCCGCACCTATATCGGCGCGCTGCCAGGCAACATCATCCAGTCGATCCGCAAGGCCGGCACGCGCAACCCGGTGATGATGCTCGACGAGGTCGACAAGCTCGGGCAGGGATTCCACGGCGATCCTTCTTCCGCGCTGCTTGAGGTGCTCGACCCCGAGCAGAACTCGACCTTCCGCGACAATTATCTCGGCGTCGCCTTCGATCTCTCGAAGGTGATGTTCATCGCCACTGCCAACGTACTCGACACCATTCCCGGGCCGGTGCGCGACCGCATGGAGGTGATCGAGCTTCCCGGCTACACCGAGGACGAGAAGCTCGAGATCGCCCGGCGCTATCTGCTCAAGCGCCAGCTCACCGCCAACGGCTTGCGTCCCGAGCAATGCGAGATCAGCGAGGATGCGATCCGCAGCATGATCCGCGATTACACCCGCGAGGCGGGCGTGCGCAATCTGGAGCGCCTGATCGGTGCGGTCTGCCGCCACGTCGCCGTGCGCATCGCCGACGGCAGCGTCGAGCACATGCGCATCGATGCGGCAGCGTTGCCGGCGATACTTGGAGCGCACCGATTCGAGAACGAGGTCGCCATGCGCACCAGCGTGCCGGGCGTGGCGACCGGGCTCGCCTGGACGCCGACCGGCGGCGACATTTTGTTTATCGAGGCGACGCGCGTGACTGGCAGCGGAAGGCTCATCCTCACCGGCCAGCTCGGCGATGTGATGAAGGAGAGCGCGCAGGCGGCGCTTACGCTGGTCAAGTCGCGCGCGGGCGATCTGGGCATCGACGCCGGCCTGTTCGAGAAATCCGACGTGCACATCCACGTGCCGGCGGGCGCCATTCCCAAGGACGGCCCGAGCGCGGGCGTGGCGATGTTCGTCGCGCTCGTGTCGCTGCTCACGGGTCGTACCGCGCGCAGCGACACCGCCATGACCGGAGAAATCTCGTTGCGCGGTCTCGTGCTGCCGATCGGCGGCGTCAAGGAGAAGGTGTTGGCCGCAGCGCGCGCCGGCATCACCACGGTCATGCTGCCCGCGCGCAACCAGAAGGATCTCGAGGATGTGCCGGAGGCGGCGCGCCAGCAGGTCCGCTTCGTCTGGATGGAGCGGGTGGATGACGCCGTGGCGGCCGCGCTCCACCCGCCGGGCGAACGGGAGGAGACCGAGGCGGCCTCGTCTGCACCTGCGTCATCCGGCCGTCGCGCGGCGCGCTCAGCCTAGCGCATGTTCCGGCGAAGTGGGTACCGGTTCGCTGATAAGAACATGCGCCACTCAATAAGCGCGGCGCGCGATCGCGCGGAGCCGCTCCGGAAAATTGTGCGAGAGGAGGTTGCCCATGACGACGCGCAAGCTCGACAAGAAGCAGTGGCGCACGTTCCTTGACGGCGTCGCGACGATGCTCGAAGGCAAGCAGGCGGAAATCGAGGTGGCATCGCTCGACCTCGGCGATCAGGTCCAAGCCGAGTGGCTGCCTTTGATCGGTATCTCCTACGATCCCAACGACGACATCGTCGAGGTCGCGCTCGAGGGACTGGACCACCTGATCTCGAAGCCGCGTGAGATCTACGTCGAGGACGGCGCCGAAGGGATCGTGGCGCTGGAAATCGTCGACGCCGACGACGAGCACCAAATCGTGAGGCTCCGCGACCCCATTGCGTTGCCGTCGCCCGCGCGGACGAAGTGAGCGCGCTTTCGGGCGCTCCATTCCGGTTG
>JBKPUA010000060.1:0-7087 GCA_046735815.1 Pseudomonadota bacterium | reverse complement strand
CGAAACCGCCGAGGACGGAATCCACGTCTATAACCGCGATGGGCATTATGTGGCGCAGGATGCGTTCTCGCTCTTTCCCAAGCTCGGCATCTCGCGCGATGCGCCGCATGCCTTCTATCTCGGCGCCGAGCTGATGAAGGCAGAGATCGCGTGGCGGCTGGGCAAGCGTTACGCCCAGGACGAGCCGCTCAATTGGGGTAGTGCGGTCGACCGCTCGGCCGAGGACCTCACACGCCTGCGCGAGGTGGGACACACGCTGCGCGCCTCGGCCGACGAGAGCTGAGGCCATGGGGATGATCCGCGAGACCATCTTGACGACCGCGAGCCGCGACGGGAGCGTTCATATTGCGCCGATCGGCATCATTGCCGACGGCGAGGGATGGATCATCGCGCCGTTCCGTCCCTCGACCACGCTCGACAATCTGACGGCCGTGCCGTTTGCGGTGGCAAACTACACCGACGACGTGCGCGTCTTCGCCGGATGCCTCACCGGGCGGCAGCAATGGCCGACCGTGGCGTCTGATAGGGTTCCCGTACCGCGGCTGCAGCGCGCGTTGGCGCACGCCGAGCTGGCGGTCGTCAACGTCATCGAGCACGAGCTGCGGCCGCGCTTTCATTGCGCCGTCGTGCAGCGCCGCTCACACGCACCGTTCGAGGGCTTCAACCGCGCCAAGGCGGCGGTGGTCGAAGCAGCGATTCTCGTGAGCCGACTCCACCTGTTGCCGCGCGAGAAGATCGAGGCCGAGATCGCCTACCTCGCCATCGCGGTCGAAAAGTCCGCCGGCGCCGAGGAAGCCGAGGCCTGGGACTGGCTGATGGAGCACATTCGGGCGCATTACGCCGACGCCGCCAGCGCCCCGTCGAACCGCTGAGATCCCTCGCAGCTTTCATGACGCCATTTCAGGCCGGTTATGGTTCCGGCCCACCTCCGCTGCCCAACTGGCCTGCTTCTTGCTTGAAGGGGGCGTGGCCTTGCTCCAAGGGACAGGGCCAAAGCCTAGGAGGATGCGCCCATCAATCACTGATGGGAGCCATTTGGAATGTTGACAGCCTTGATTCTGGTTTGTTCGCTCACAACCGTCGCCGACCTCCGCGATTGCACGCGGGACAATGCGGTCGACGTCGTCTACGTCCCTGCCACCTTCGCCAGCCCCGTCACCTGCCTGATGCATGGCCAAGCCTATGCCGCCGGCAGCTCGATCGGGCGCGATCTCGCCCGCGACGAAGCGGTCAAAGTGGTTTGTGCTCGTACTGCGACCAGTCAGTTTGACAAAGCCGAGCGCCGACCCTGACGCTTGGCGCTGTTAGAGCGCATCCCGATTCCGAAGGAACGGGACGCGCTTTAGCCGCTACGCCGCTGGCGTCAGCGCGCTCGGCTTGGCGCCGACCGCCACCGCGAAGGCGGGGCGGGCATCCATGGCGGCTTGCCAGCGGGTCAGCTCGGCGAAGGCCGGGCGCTCGATTGCGAATTCGAGGCAACGCTTCACGATCGAGGCGAGCGCGATGTCGGCGATGGTGAAGCGGTCGAGCGCGAACCACTCGCGCCCGGCGAGGTGGCCGTCGAGGATCTTGAGCTGGACGATGAGATCGGCGCTTTGTGCGGCGAAGTCGGGCGCGCGTTCGGCGGGTGCCTTCTTCACGTCCTTGAATACGGCGACGTAGGGCGTGTTGAGCGCGCCAAGGAGCCAATCCATCCAGCGCTCGACCATGGTGCGCTCGGCGGGCGTCGCTCCGGTCAGCGTCGGACCGTGCACAGCGGCGAGATAGCGCAGGATGGTGTGCGATTCCCAGATCACGAGATCGCCGTCGATCAAGGTCGGCACCTTCGCATTGGGATTGAGCTTGCGGTAGGTGTCGGTGAGCGTGTTGCCGAACTGGCGTCCGTAATCCTCGCGGGTGTAGGGCACACGCAGCTCTTCCAAGCAGAAGATGACCTTCTGCACGTTTCCCGACGTCTGCCGGCCGAGCAATCTGATCACGTCCGTCTCCTCCTCAAGCGAATGCCGTGGTTTCGATGATGTCGACGCCGCGTACCCGATCGACGAGATAGATCAGTCCGCGATCGTCGATGGTGACGTCGTTGGACGAGGGGCGCTCCTCGCCGTCGGCCGCATCGGGTAGGAAATGACCGACCTCGCGCGGCGCGAATGGATCGGCGATATCGACGAGCCGCAGCCCCTGGGCGAACCACGCGAACGGGATGACGTTGCCGCGCAAGCGCTCGGAGGGTTGATGGCAGCCGCTCATCGGCGGCTGCGGGCTGCCGTCGACGTCGAGACCTTCGACCTGGAAGGTCGCGATCGGCACCGGCAGCTGCTCGACGGTGATGTCGTAAATCCAGGCGAAGGAGGGCGCCGACGGCCGCAGCTTGGCGACATCCTCGTCGGCCACCACCATGATGCGGCGACCCTTGAGCGGCTGCGGGATCGGCAGACAGGTATGCGTGGGGTGCGGAAACGCCGGGCTGGTGTTGGCGTGCGCAATCAGCTTCGGCCGCGCCATGTCGGCAATGTCGAGGATGAAAAGCCCGTGGTGCCAATAGCTCACATAGAGGCGCTCGCCCATGCGTAGCGGATGATGGCAGCGCGGTGCGGCCCAGTTGTCCCACGGATATGGCTCACCGCCGGCCTTCCACTGCCCGGGGATCCACCATCGGCCGACTTCGACCGGATGGGCCGGATCGGCGAGATCGAGGATCATCATGATATTGCCGACATAGCCTTCGACGGTCGGCGAGATATAGGCGTAGCGGCCGTCGAAATCGTAGCGGTGCACGCCGCGGCCGGCGGTGCGCCATTTGTGGATTAATTTCGGCTCGCTCGGGCGCGCCACGTCGTAGATCGCGATGCCACCGCCGAAGTCGGCCGGTCCGGTCTGGCCGATCCGCTCGTGGTTGACGATCATGAGACCGTTCGCCACGCGCACCTTGTGCGAATGCCAGCCCTGCGGCAGCTCGATGGTGGCCAGCGCGCGCGGATGGCGCGGATCGGCTACGTCCACGATGGTGGTGCCGTGCGGGGCCTGCATGTGGGCGATGAACAGCGTCGTGCCATCGAGCCAGACCTGCCCGCCGCCCGGGCAGTCGATGTGCGACACGAGATTGGTATTGGATCGGCTCGCCACGAAGCGCTCGCAACGATGGGGTTACGTCGTCATGGGCGGAGCGGCCGTTTGCCTGCGGCCGCTCACGAGTCAGGCGATTTTCACGACGTTGCCGGCGGCGTCGCGGCCCCACTTCTTGAACAGATGGAAGCATCTCAACGCCGGCTCGTCGCTGGCGACGAACAGAATGGCGGACCGCTTGTCGTCGCCGTTGACGTGCTCGAACCAGGAGCCGCCCGGCACCGCCAAGTTGTCGAACGTCTCCCAGTCGAGGCGTTTGCCATCGATGATCGAGTGTCCCTTACCCTCGAACGGCGCGACCAGCAGGCTCGCGGTCTGCCGCACCGGCAGCGTCTTTTCGCCGGGACGCAGCACCTGCACGAAGAACGTCATGGTCTTGAACACCGGGCCGCCGGTCAGCGGATCGACGTATTCGATCGACAGCGCCTCGTGCGGATCGCCGTCCCAGTCCTTGAAGCGCTCGATCAATTCCTGCATGCGCTCCCAGCGATAGACGTACATCGGCGAGGAGAAGCCGGCGCCGCGGTGATGCTCGAGGAAGCGCGGCTTGAGCCCACCGTGGTCGTAGGCGCGGGCGGAATAGTCGGGCGGCACGGTTGCGGTCTGCTGCTTCTTCTTCACCGGCTTGCCGTCCTGGAGCTCGGTGTATTCATGCTCGAAGTAGACCGCGTTGAGCGTTTCGACCAGTGGCAGATCGAGCACCGAGAGATTGACCGCCGGCTCGTTTCCGACATTGCCGTGATTGTGCCAGGTATCGACCGGGGTGAGCACCATATCGCCCGGACCGAAGGTGATATCCTCGCCGCCGACTCCGGTGAAGTTGCCCTTGCCGGTCAAGCCGAAGCGGATGGCGTTGGGCGAGTGCCGGTGCGGCGGCATCACCTCGTTGGCGTCGTTGAGGCGATACGCCGTGTACATCGTGCTCACCGTCGCGCGGCGCGGCGACAGTCCGGGATTGACCAGGATGAGCGAGCGGCGCTCGGAGTCGTCCATGGTTACGAGCTCGGCCGCCCGGAACAGGATCGGCTCGATGTCGTGCTTGTAGCTCCAGAGATGGGGCACCGCCTTTTGCGTTCCCATCAGCTGCTTGATCTCGTCGTGCGCGACATCGGTGGAGATCGCCCAGAACGGGAACATGTGCTTGGCGGAAATCTCGCTATAGAGCTGCTCGAGCGCCGCCTCCCGATTCGGAAGCCGACGCGCCGCGCTTGATGCGTTATTCTTGCCTGCCAACATGTCGGTCGCTCCCTTAAGAAAGCACGGACGCTTCAAGCGTAACACGGCCGGTCGCACCGTCACAATCGCGGGCGGCCATGTGGGCCGCCCCGGTTGCACGGCATTACGAGCCGGGCGGCGGAATCTGGAAGAACTCCGCGAGTTGGGGTTTCGTCAGCGGCGCGTCGAGGAACTTCATCTCCACCGCGTCCGCCATCACCTGATCGAGGTCGGAGAGCTTGTCGGGCGACAGCGCCTCCTTGGGGTTGTACTGATCGCGCTGCATCACCACCAGGCTTTCCGGCTGCTTGATGGTCTCGGCGTAATATTTGACCGCGAGCGGATCGGAATACATCCAGTCGATCGACTCCCGGTATGCGCGCATGAACCGGTTCATCACATCCTTGCGCTCCTTGAGCGCGTTGGCGTTGACGATCTGCACGCGAATGGTCTGGTTGCGTAGGGTCGGAACGTCGGGACCGCGAGCGATGACGCGGATCTTGCCCTCCTGCAACTCGAGCAGGCCGAACGGCACCACGCCCCAGCCGATATCGATCTGGCCGGTCATGGTCATGGTGTAGGTCGCGGGCGGGCCGCCGGTCGCGGTCGGCTTGGCCTTGAGCCCGAGCTGCCGGACGAAGCCGAGCACGATGACGTGCGAGGTGGCGCCGTTGGTCGAATAGGAGATGGTGTGCTTTTCGGTGGCGTCGGCGAGGCTCTTGAGCGGCGAATTGGCCGGCACGTACCAGTATTGATCGCCGACGCCGACGTAAGCCGCCGCGAGCACGCGCACCGGCGCGCCACGGGCAAACGCGCGCATCGCGCCCGCGGTGCCGATGCCGATCCCGATATCGGCGGAACCCGAGATCACCGCCTGCAGCGTCTCGCCCGCGCCTTGCGTGCCGAAGGTCTCGAGCGCAATTCCATGCTTCTGGAAAATGCCGGCTTTCAAGCCCAGGGTGGGCGCCTGGTTGGCCCAAGCGTCGATCTGGCCGATCGCGACCTTCACGGCGTCGGCGGCCCGCGTCGGCGACGGCATCGCTGCGCTAGCCACCATGAACGCCATCAGGCACGACCCAATGCGTATCGGCATGCTCACCTCCAAGTTGTCATCCCGGCCGCAAGCGTCGCGCTTAGCCTAGCGTGGTTCTTGCGTTATGTGGATAGTAGTCGATGCCATCGGCAAAGCCGGATCGTCGCACGCGCGTCACGCGAGCAGGCATGATCATGAACGAGACAACGCAGATGCCGTTCTCACGCGAGGCCTGGGATCGAAATGCCAGCGTCTATGAGCGCATCCGCAACATGCCGTTCAACGCCGAGCTCGCGGCCGGCACGTTGAGCGAGGCGCGGTTCAAGCACTACATCACGCAAGATGCGCATTACCTCGTCGGCTTCGGCCGTGCGCTGACCTTGGCCGCTGCCAAGGCGCCCGACCCGGACCGTATCGTGCAATTCGCCAAATCCGCCGAGGGCGCCATCGTGGTCGAGCGGGCGCTGCACGGCTCGTTCTTCCAGCGCTACGGCATCACGCCGCAGGTGTTCGCACAGACGGCGCTCTCGCCTGCCTGCCACCATTACGTCGCGTACCTCATCGCCACCGCCTATGCGGAGCCGTACGAGGTGCTGCTCGGTGCGCTGCTGCCGTGCTTCTGGATCTATGCCGAAGTCGGGCGCGATATTCATGCCCGCGCCGCGAAAGGAAATCCCTATCAGGCCTGGATCGACACGTATGCTGGCGAGGAGTTTCACACCGCCGTCCGCGCCATGATCGCCGCCACCGACGAAGCCGCCGACGGCGTCGCGTCATCGCTGCGCGAGCGCATGCACGCCGCCTTCACGCGGGCGACCCAATTGGAATGGGTATTCTGGGACTCCGCTTTTCGACTGGAGACCTGGCCTGTGTAGGGTCAGTTGCTCGTGTGGTGAGACGACGCCGACTGCGGCCCCCACAGCCGGGCGTGGCGCGCGAGGCTTACATTGCGGCCGACCTCTTTGAGCATGGCCTCGAGCGCGTCCGGATCGACGCCGTCGGCCTCCATCACCGCCCGGACAATGGAATCGGCCAGGATTTCCTCGAGCGTCGGTTCGCGACGATACCAGTTCATGAGAATCCCTCGTCGATTGTTCTGCGGATTGGTGGTTGGATATCAATGATACGATCCCGTCCCGCTCATTCTGCGGCGACCCGGAAGGGGACTACGCGATCGAAGTGCTCCACCTGGTCGGGATGCTCGATGAATGCATTGACGGTCTCGTCGCTGCGCACCCGGAACCAGAGCGAATAGAGCGCCGGTACCACCAGCAAGGTCAGCACGGTCGCGACGAACAGGCCGCCCATGATGGTGATCGCCATCGGTCCCCAGAAGATGCTGCGGGCGAGTGGGATCATGCCGAGGATGGCAGCCAGCGCCGTGAGCACCACGGGCCGCGCGCGCCGCACCGTCGCATCGATGATGGCGCGATAGCGGCCGTGGCCGGCGGCGATATCGCGGTCGATCTGATCGACCAGAATGACGGTGTTGCGCATGATCATGCCGGCGAGCGCGATTAGCCCAAGCAGGGCCACGAAGCCGAACGGCCGGTTGGACACGAGCAGCGCGCCGGTTGCCCCGATCAGCCCGAGCGGGGCGGTCACGAACACCAGCGCCAGGCGCGAGAAGCTCTGCAGCTGGATCATCAGGAACGCCAGCATCACGATCGCCATCACCGGGAACACGGCGACCAGGGCGGTATTGGCCTTGACGCT
>JBKPUA010000059.1:0-3466 GCA_046735815.1 Pseudomonadota bacterium | reverse complement strand
GCCGAAAAAGGCGCGCATCACCTCCGCGCAGCTGTCGCGCGCTTCAACGTCGTCACCGACATTGAACGTGATCCAGCTGCCGAGCCCGATCACCGGCAATGACTCTCCGCTCGAGGGTATCGGCTTGGTGATGATCGCGCGCTGCTGAGACAGGGCAACCGATGGGCCGAACATCGCGGCAGCACCGATCGCTGCCAAGGTACCGAGCAAGTCACGACGACTGAGGTGTTGCATCGCATGCTCTCCGTCTGCGACCGCCGAACTCGGAGCACAGCTCCATTGCCGGATCATATACCGGCCAACATGGCCCGAGTTCCGCCCACAGCGAACACCCGCCGCGGTCTCCTCCGACCGAGGGCCTTGCCCCTCCATCCCGAAAGGCGCATTTTGGAACCAATTTAATCCGGCAACCTGACAAGTCGGAATTTAGGGAGGCACACATGGCAGACGAGGGCTTGGGCCGGCGCGACTTTTTGAAGGGCGCCGTCGTCGGCGGTGCCGCGGCCGCGACCGTCAATCTCCCGCAGAGCGCGGAAGCGCAGCAGCCCGCGGCCGCTCCGGCATCCGCGGCGGACGCGACCACTCCCGGCTATTCGTTCCTCAATCTCGAGGAGGCTGCCTTCATCGAGGCGCTGGTCGATCACATGGTGCCGGCCGATGAGCTCAGTCCGAAAGGCACTGACATCGGCATCAATATCTTCATCGACCGTGCGCTCGCGAGCGGCTGGGGCAAGGGGGATCGCCTCTATATGCAGGGGCCGTGGAAGCTCGGGGTGCCGAGCCAGGGATATCAGCTGCCGCTCACCCCCGCGCAGCTCTATCGCACCGGGATCGCCGCGACCAACGCGCATTGCCGCAAGACCTACGACAAACCGTTCGACCGACTCGATGAAAAGCAGCGCGAGGAGGTGCTGGTCGGACTTTCGACCGGCAAGCTCACCTTCGACAACGGGCTGCCGGCGCGCGTGTTCTGGACCACCGTGTACCAGACCGTGATGGAGGGCATGTTCTCCGACCCGATCTACGGCGGCAACCGCAACAAGGCAGGCTGGCGGCTGATCGGCTTTCCCGGCGTGGTCGCGGTGTACCGGGAGCACATCGAGAAATATCGCGACAAGAAATTCCCCGCCGATCCCGTCAGCATCGCGGACATGAGCTGAGGGAGGGCGACATGGCGACCAAATTGAAAGAGGTCGATGCCGTCATCGTCGGGCTGGGCTGGACCGGCGGCATCCTGGCGAAGGAATTGACCGAGGCGGGTTTGAAGGTGGTCGCGCTCGAACGCGGGGCGCCGCGCAGCCCCGATCAGGATTTCGCGCTACCGAACATCCGCGACGAGCTGCGCTACGTGGTGCGCCACGAGCTCATGCAGAACACCGCACGCGACACGCTCACGGTGCGCAACAACCCGTCGCAGGAAGCGCTGCCCATGCGGCGGCTCGGCTCGTTCCTGCCCGGCGAGGTGGTCGGCGGCTCGGCCGTGCACTGGAGCGGCCACACCTGGCGCTGGACCGACATGGAGTTCAAAGTCCGCAGCCTCTACGAGGAGCGCTACGGCAAGAATTTCATTCCCGCCGACATGACCATCCGGGATTGGGGCATCACCTACGCCGAGCTCGAACCCTATTACGACAAATTCGAATACACGGCGGCGGTCTCGGGCAAGGCGGGCAACATCCGCGGCCAGATCCAACCGGGCGGCAATCCGTTCGAGGCGCCGCGTGAGCGCGAATATGCGCTGCCGCCGCTCACGCCGATCCTGGCGAGCGAGATGTTCACCGCGGCGGCGCGCGAGAACGGCTATCACCCGTTCCCGCGCCCGTCCGCCAACGCCTCGCGCGCCTATACCAATCCCGACGGGGCGAAGTTCGGCCCCTGCCAGTATTGCGGCCATTGCCAGCGCTTCGGCTGCGAGGCCAATGCCAAGGGCAGCCCGCACATCACCGTCATCCCGATCGCGATGCGCAATCCGAATTTCGAGCTACGCACGAATTCCTGGGTCACCAAGGTGCTCAAGGATTCCGACGGCAAGCGCGTCACCGGGGTGACCTACACCAACGTGCTCAACGGCGAGGAATTCGAGCAGCCGGCAGGCATCGTGCTCCTTTGCGCCTATGCCATCAACAACGTACACCTGATGCTGCTGTCGGGAATCGGACAGCCCTACGATCCGGTCGCGCAGACCGGCGTGATCGGGAAGAACTACTGCTACCAGACCGGCGCCGGCGCGACCTTGTTCTTCGAGGGCCGCCACTTCAATCCGTTCATGAACGCGGGCGGGTCGAACGCCACCATCGACGACTTCAACATCAACTGGGAGTTCGACCGCGGGCAGCACGGCTTCGTCGGCGGCTACAACATGGCGGGCGGATTCAACACCGTGCTGCCGATCGGCTACCGCCCGGTGCCGCGTGGCACGCCGCAATGGGGCAAGGCGTGGAAGGCGGCCACCGCCAAGTGGTACCAGACCGCGATGAACATAGGCGCCAGCGGCAGCGTGATGGCCAACCGCTACAATTACTACGACCTCGATCCGACCTATCGCAACGCGTTCGGCCAGCCGCTAATGCGCATGACCTTCGACTACAAGGAGAACGAGCACAAGATGGGGCGGCACGCGGCGGAGAAGATCAACGCGATCGCCAAGTCGATGAACCCGACACGGGTCAACGAGGCCACCGCGCGCACCGATCCCTGGACGGTGGTGCCCTATCAGAGCACGCACAACACCGGCGGCACCATCATGGGCACCGATCCGCGCGACAGCGCGGTCAACAAGTACCTGCAGAGCTGGGATTGCCACAACCTGTTCCTGATCGGCGCCAACGTCTTCGTGCACAACGCCTCGTACAATCCGACCGGGCCGGTGGGGGCGCTGGCCTACTGGACCGCGGACGCGATCAAGAACCGCTATGTCAAGAATCCCGGCCCGCTGGTGCCGGCGTGACCCGATAGGCGCACATGTCGCCATCGCCACGCGCGTAGGATGGGTTGAGCGCAGCGAAACCCATCGCTTCTGAACGTGGATTACGAGTGAGCCTCGCTGCGATTGGCCGGCACGGTGGGTTTCGCTTCGCTTCAACCCACCCTACGAAGCGGCGCGGCTGCCGCGGCCTAAAACAACTCGAAATATTCGCGCTGCTCCCACTCGGTGACCTCGGCGTGGTAGCGGGCGAGCTCGGCCTCTTTGATGCGCAGGTAATAGTCGATGAAGGTCTGGCCGAATCCATCGGCAAAACAGGCGTCGCTGCGTAGCGCGGCGAGCGCCTCCTCGAGGGTTTTCGGCAGCAGCGGCGCTTGCGCTTCGTAGGGCGTGTCGGCAGACGGGCCGGGATCGAGCGTGCGCTCCGCGCCGTCGAGTCCGGTGACGATCTGCGAAGCCATATAGAGATATGGGTTGGCGGCGGGCTCGCCCACGCGGTTCTCGAGCCGCGTCGCGGCATCGCCCGCGCCGCCGAGCACGCGG
>JBKPUA010000058.1:0-11654 GCA_046735815.1 Pseudomonadota bacterium | reverse complement strand
TGGGTCAGCTCGGCCAGGAGGCCAAGCGGCTTGTGCAGGGGTGCGGGTGCGGCCGACGCCACGTTCAATTGTGCCTTCGTGCGGTTGTCTCTAGCTATGAAGCGCCGAGGCCGGCTACAAGCGCCGCTCGCCCCGCCGCATTACAGTTCCAAGAGCCTCTTGTCGGCCAAGCCGCGCAACAATGCGCTGACGTCGGCCTGGATTTTCTCTCGCGGCGCCGTCGTATAGGTCTTGGCGAGATCGTCGATGATCTCGCCGAAGGTGGCCTCGCCGGTGCAGCGCTTGATGATCTCGACCGCGATGTGGTCGGCCTTGAACACCCGTTCTGGGGCCAGCAGCACCCAGCCGCCCTGTGCCTCGTTGTGGGCGAGCCGCACGCCGTGGGGCAGGCGCGGTCGCGCCTCGGCGGCGATGGTGACATCGGGGTCGCTCACGCTGTGCTCCTACTCCTTGGGCACGAAAGCGCCGGGCGGGACGTGCTTGGGCGCCACATAGGCGTGGTAGAGCGCGTCCAGCATCGCCCACAGCACGTCGCATTTGAATTCGAGCGCTCGCAGCACCGCCCGTTGCGCCTCCGGCGTCGTCGCCTGGCGCTTGACGTAGTCGAGCGCGAACTCCGAGTCGCGCTGCGCCAGCGGCGGCCGCTTGGAGAAATAGGCGAGCGTGTCGGCGCTGACGAAATCGTAGCTCTTGAGCATGCCCTCGAGCCGCTCGCTGATGATCTGCGGCGAGAACAGCTCGGTGAGCGAGGAGGCCACCGCCTCAAGCAGCGTCTTGTCGCGGACGAAGTGCACGTAGGCTTCGACCGCGAACCGCGTTGCCGGCAACAGCCCCGCAAGCGAAACGACATAGTCGCGGTCGAGGCCGACCCCGTCGGTCAACTTGAGCCAGCGCGCGATGCCGCCGTCGCCCTCGCGCTCGCCGTCGTGGTCGACGAGTCGGCTGCGCCATTCGCGGCGCAGCGCAGAATCGGCCGAGCGCGCGATCAGGCTCGCGTCCTTTACCGGGATCATGGCCTGATAGTAGTAGCGGTTGAGCGCCCAGGCCTGGACCTGGCCTTTGCTGCATTTGCCGCCGTGCAGCAGTGCATGGAATGGATGCAGGCGATGGTAGCGGCGTGCGCCAATATCCCGGAGTTGCGCCTCGAGCTCCTGCGGCGTCATCAGCTTCACAGCACGATCTCCATTCCATCCTCGGCGACCTCGAAGCCGGCGCGCTCGACCTGGCGGCGCTGCGGCGAGCCGTCGATCAGGATCGGATTGGTGTTGTTGATGTGCACGTAGATGCGCCGGCCGGCAAGACCGGCGAGCGCGTGAAGCGAGCCGTCCTGTCCATCGATCGGCATATGCCCCATGCGACGGCCGGTCTTGGTCCCGGTGCCGGTCGCGATCATCTCGTCGTCCTTAAACAGGGTTCCATCGAAAAACACCACGTCGGCGCGGGCGAGGCGCTGCATCATCGCAGGCGTAACCGCCGCGGCGCCGGGCACGTAGGCGATGCGCGCGCCAGCGGCCGTGATCTCGACCCCGACATTGGCCGCGCTCTCGCTCGCGGTGTCAGGACCCTCGCCCTCGAGATAGAGCGGCACCTTTCCCGGCACCATGAAGAGCTCCAGCTCGAGCCCGCCTGGATATGTCAGCGGCGCGCCTGGAACGATCGCTCGCCGGGTGACCACTTCGGGCGCCAGCACGCCAAACATGGGATTGTCCGCAATCGCCGCCAGCGTGGCCGCGGTGGCGCAGATCTCGAAGGGCTCGCGCTCCCTCAGGCTAAGCAGGCCGGTAACCTGATCGATCTCCGCGCCGGTGAGGACCACCGTCTTGATCGGGCTTCCCCGCGTTTCCGCGCGTGGATGCAACGCCTTCGCTTGGCGAAGCTGCTGACGAAGATCGGGCGACGCGTTGATGAGGAGCCAGCTTTCACTGTCGGCGCTCACGGCAAGGCTCGCCTGCGTGCGCGGCTGCACACGCCGGTCACCCGCCCATGCGAGGCGACAAGTCTGACAGCGGCAGTTCCACTGGGGGAAGCCCCCACCGGCCGCCGCGCCAAGCACGATGGCGGTGAGGTGCCCCATTCACGGCCGACGCGAAGGCGTCGGAATCAGAATTCGGCCGGCAGGTACCCGTTGATCTCGAGGCCGACGCAGATCTCGACGAGGGTCGGAGTTGTCCAGGCCATTGGCGTTTTTCCCTAGGGTCTGTGTGGACCCCACTAAAGTAAATCGGCTCGCGGCCGGGCGCAAGCGCTCTGTAAGGTTCGCATTTCTAGATTAAAGAAAACCGGACCCTTGCGGGTCCGGTTTCAGTTTTGTCGGCGCGGGGCCGACAATCACCTTCCAGAGGGGAACAGCTGACGGCGTGACGACTGCAATCTGGGAGGATGGGCAACCGACTGCCGCCAGTGATCGCCAGTATGCCGGGGCAATTTCCTCAGACAACACAAAGGGTCGCATGCCAGCCATGCGGGTGCGCGCGGATGGCTGCATGTCATTTCGTTATCAATGATCAGGAGTGCCAACGTTGCGCCTTCGCGACCAGAAAGTCGCGAAACACCTGCACGCGTGCGACCGACTTGAGCTCCTCCGGATAGACGAAATAGGCATCGAGCGCGATGCTGTCGGAGTCGCCGAACAACTGCACCAGGCCGCCGTTCTCCTCGACCAGATAATCGGGCAACAAGGCGACGCCGATGCCGCGCTGACACGCGCGCATGATGCCGAGCACATTGTTGATGGTGAGGGTCGGCTCGCGCGGGCCCTTGCCGTTGCGCGCGACCTCGGTCAGCCAGCGCCGATTCTCGAAATGATTGGGCACCACGGTGCCGCCGAGCAGCAGGATGCGGTGGTTGTCGAGATCGTCGAGCGTGCGCGGCGTGCCGAAGCGTTTGAGATATTCGGGCGAGGCATAGGCGTGGAAGCGCACCGAGAACAGCTTGCGCTGGATCAGATCCGGTTGGGTGGGCAGGCGCAGCCTGATGGCCACGTCGGCCTCGCGCATGGCGAGGTCGAGCTCCTCGTCGGTGGTGATCAGCGTGACGTGGATGTCGGGATAGAGGTCGATGAATTCGCCCAACCGCGGCGTGAGCCAATGCACGCCGATGCCGGGAGTGGTCTGCACCTTGAGCTCGCCGTTGGGGCGCTCCTTGCTGTCGGTCAATTTCGCGCGCGCCGCCTCGAGCTTCATGAACACGTCGTGCGCGGTGTGATGCAGGAGCTCGCCCTGCTCAGTCAGGATGAGTCCGCGGGCATGGCGGTGAAACAGCGACACGCCGAGCTCCTGCTCGAGCGCCGACACCTGCCGCGACACCGCCGACTGCGACAGCCCGAGCTGCTCGCCGGCGTGGGTGAAACTGCCGGCCTCGGCGGCGGCGTGAAACACCTTGAGCTTGTCCCAGTCCATGTTCATTTGGCGCACTCGCTTTCACTCCGCTGCGACGGCCGGCTCGGCCTCGCCTTGCGCAGCGAGGAACCGCTCCGCTTCGAGCGCCGCCATGCAGCCCTGGCCGGCGGCAGTGACCGCCTGGCGGTAAACGTCATCAGTCACATCGCCGGCGGCAAATACGCCCGGCACCGAGGTCGCGGTCGAGAACGGCGCGGTCTTGATGTAGCCCGAAGGCTTCATCTCCACCTGACCGACGAACAGCTCGGAGGCAGGCGTGTGGCCGATCGCAATGAACACGCCGTCGGTGGCGCGCTCGCTCAAGGCCCCGGTCTTGACGTTGCGCAGGACCGCGCCTTGCACCTTGAGCGGGTTCTCGCCGCCGGTGACCTCCTCCAGCACGCTGTCCCAGATCACCGAGATCTTCGGGTTCTTGAACAGCCGGTCCTGCAGGATCTTCTCGGCGCGGAAGCTGTCGCGCCGGTGCACGACGGTGACGCGCGAGGCGAAATTGGTGAGGAACAGCGCTTCCTCGACCGCAGTATTGCCGCCGCCGATTACGAGCACGTCCTTGCCGCGATAGAAAAAGCCGTCGCAGGTGGCGCAGGCGGAGACGCCATAGCCCTTGAACTTCTGCTCGGACGGCAGCTCCAACCAGCGCGCCTGCGCGCCGGTCGCGATGACGATGCTGTCGGCTTGATAGCGGTCGCCGGAATCGCATTCCAGGCGGAATGGCCGGTGGGCGAGATCGACCTTGCTCACGTGGTCGGTGACGATCCGCGTGCCGACATGCTCGGCCTGCTTCTGCATCTGCTCCATCAGCCAGGGGCCCTGGATGACGTCGGCGAAGCCGGGATAGTTCTCCACGTCGGTGGTGATGGTGAGTTGGCCGCCGGGCTGGATGCCTTGGATCAGGATCGGCTCCAGCATGGCACGGGCGGCGTAGATCGCAGCCGTATAGCCCGCGGGTCCCGATCCGACGATGACGACCTTGGCACGGGTGAACTTACCCATTGAGCGAACATCCCTCTGTGCGCCTGAAGCGGAGCGCGCGGGCCAAAAGCCCGCCTGCCTCCGAACGCGCTCATAGCAATGAAGCCGTGCCTGCCCAGGCAGCTACCGATCCCACTCGGCGTCAGGAACCGGTCGAGTGCTTCGGGGACGACCGGTCGGAACAGCGCGTTGGTGCCCTGCACAATCTATGACTTCTCGGCAGCTATGCAAGATATGCAGACCAGAATGCCACAGCGTTGCACAGTGTTTCATCCCCGGCGGTGTCCGGCAACCGGCAGTGCGCAATAATCTTTCGTGCCGTGGAGGACCTCGCTAATAATGCGCGCAGGACCAACCGTCGGAGGCTTTCGTGGCTGCCCGTCTCGACGCCATCGACCGCCGGATTCTCAAAGAGCTGCAGGACGACGGCCGCATCACCAATGTGGAGCTGGCGCGGCGAGTCGGCATTTCGGCGCCGCCCTGCCTGCGGCGGGTGCGCGCGCTGGAGGAGGCGGGCTACATCAAGGGCTACCGCGCCCTGCTCGACGAGAAGCTGCTCGGTTTCGAGGTGACGGTGTTTGCCCTGGTGCATCTGAGCAGCCAAGCCGACGCCGACCTCAAGGCGTTCGAGGATTTCGTGCGCGCCCAGCCGCTGGTGCGTGAATGCTGGATGCTGTCGGGCGAGATCGATTTCATTCTCAAATGCGTGGCGCCCGATATGAAGAGCTTCCAGGCGTTCGTCGCCCAGCTCACCGCCGCTCCGCACGTGCGCAACGTCAAGACCGCTCTGACGCTACGCAATTCCAAGGACGCGGCGATGGTGCCTATGGGCTGAATGGACCGTTGCGCAGCGACGCGCCCTGCGCTCGTCGTTAGTCCCGCGCGCGCGCGCCTGCGAATGCCGGCATGACTTCGCGCGAGAACAGATCGAGCGAGCGCAACGATTCGGCGAGCGTCATGTCGCCGAACGCCAACCACGACAGCAGGTAGTTGCAGCCGCTCGCCTCGGCCTCGGCCGCCATGAACTTGCGCACGGTGTCGGGCGAGCCGGCAATGCCGTTGTCGATCGCCATGAGCTCGTCGAAGCTGGGCGGGTAAAGCCCCGCGATCCGCGGCTCGGTGCCGTGGCGCGCGAACAGCCAGCGAAAGCTGTCGCGCCAGCGCGGATAGGCGCGGCGCGCGATCGCGCGCGCGGCCTCGTCGGTGTCGGCCACCACCACATGCCGCGTCACGCCGATGAGCGGGCCCGCCGCGGTCGCCTTGCCGAGGCGGGCGCGCACCGCGCGGTAGCGATCGGTGATGACGCGCACCGTCGGGCGCAACGCGATGATCACGATGTTGACGTCGTTGGCCGCCGGCCAGTCGGCGTTCTCCGGGATCGTGGTGCCGTACCACAGCGGCGGGTGCGGGCGTTGCATCGGCCGCAGGATCATCGGCACGTTGTGAAACTGGTAGTGCTTGCCTTCGAACGTCAACTCGTCCGTGGCGAGGCCCTTGAGGATGAGTTGGAAAGCTTCGTGGTAGATCTCCCCGGTGGCCGCAAAATCGAGGCCGTAGGCGCGGGTCTCGAACGGCGACACGCCGCGCCCGACGCCGAGTTCCAGGCGCCCGCCGCTCATCTGGTCGAGCATGCAGATCTCTTCGATCAGGCGCAGCGGATGATAGAACGGCAGCAGATAGACCAGCGGTCCGAAGCGCAGCGTGCGGGTGCGCTGGGCGACCGCCGCGAGCAACAGCCCGGGCGACGCGGCGCAGCCGAGCGGGGTCGAATGGTGCTCGGCGACGTGATAGCCGTAGATGCCGCTGCGGTCATAGGCCTCGATCAGCTCGAGCCGATCGGCATAGAGCTGCGCGAGCGGCACCCCCGCGTCGTCCATGTGATCGAATACGCCGAATTTCATGGCGATCCCCCGTGCCGAGCCGGCTGCGATCTTTCCGGGCTTGCACCCGGCTGCGATCACCTGCGCCGTGCCGTTATCGCCAGCTTAAAGACGGAGATGGCCGGAACAAGTCCGGCCATGCCGCGTATTCGAATCGGTCAGGGGTGTTAGAGCATGATCCCGAAAAGTGGATACCAGTTTTCGGACAAAGATCATGCTCCATCACGAAGCTAGAGCGGGATGACGAATCGAAGAGAAGCCATCACGCTCTAGCGCCACTCGACTTTCTTGACCTCGTAGGCCTTGGCGCCGCTCGGCGTCACCACCTCGACGCTGGTGCCCTTGGCCTTGCCGATGAGCGCGCGGGCAAGCGGCGAGGTAATCGAGATCTTGCCCTTCTTGGCATCGGCCTCGGGCTCGCCGACGATCTGCCACACCTGCTTCTTCTCGGTGTCCTCGTCGAGCAGCGTCACGGTCGCACCGAATTTGATGGTGTCACCCGAGAGCTTCGACACATCGATCACTTCGGCGCGCGCGAGCTTGTCTTCGAGCTCGGCGATGCGGCCCTCGTTGTGCGACTGCGATTCCTTGGCGGCGTGGTATTCGGCGTTCTCCGACAAATCCCCGTGCGTGCGCGCGTCGGTAATCTGCTGGATGATGCGTGGCCGTTCCACCTGTTGGCGGTGCTTGAGCTCGTTCTCGAGCGTCGAGTAGCCCTCCGCTGTCATCGGGATCTTGTCCATCTGTTCCTTCAAACCTCCGACTTCAGCCAAGAGACAATAATTCCGATCGCGGGCCGGAGGTTCGTCCGGCCACGCGACCCTTTCTTGTCCCAAACACGTACCGTCAGGCGGCTGGCGCCGGTTCCCCGGATGCAGCCGTGCCGCCGAAATAGCTTTGCAGCGCGCGCACCTCGAGGTCGCCCCCGAGATAGGCTTTGATACCTTGCGCTGCGGCGACGGCCCCCGAAAGAGTGGTGTAGTATGGCACTTTATGCAAGAGGGCGGCGCGCCGCAACGAGCGGCTGTCGGCCAGGGCCGTTGCCCCCTCGGTGGTATTGAAAACCAGGTGCACCTCGCCGTTCTTGATGGCATCCACGATGTGCGGGCGACCTTCCGCCACCTTGTTGATTTTACTGGCTGGCAGGCCCTGCTCCGCCAGGTAGCGCTGGGTGCCGGAGGTTGCGATGACGCGGAACCCGAGCGAGACCAGGAGGCGAATGGCCTCGAGCACCCGCGGCTTGTCGGCATCCCGGACCGAGACGAACACCGTCCCTTCCCGCGGCAGCCGGGAACCCCCGCCGATCTGGCTCTTGGCGAAGGCGATAGCGAAATTGCGATCGATGCCCATCACCTCGCCGGTCGATTTCATCTCCGGCCCGAGCACGGTATCGACCCCGGGAAAGCGCGCGAACGGAAAAACCGCTTCCTTGACGCCGATATGGTCGAGCCGGGGCGGGGTGAGCTTGAAGCTCGCGAGCGCCTCCCCGGCCATGACCCTGGCCGCAATCTTGGCGACCGGTACCCCGATGACCTTGGCGACGAACGGCACCGTGCGCGACGCGCGCGGATTGACCTCGAGCACGTAGATATCGCCGTCCTTGATGGCGTATTGCACGTTCATCAGGCCGCCGACCTCGAGTGCGAGCGCGAGCGCACGCGTCTGGCGGTCGAGCTCCGCAATCGCGGCCGGGGAAAGCGAATGCGGCGGTAGGGCACAGGCGCTGTCGCCGGAATGAATGCCGGCCTCCTCGATGTGCTCCATGATGCCGGCGATGATCGTGTCCTTGCCGTCGGCGAGGCAGTCGACGTCGACCTCGATGGCGTCGGAGAGATAGCGGTCGATCAGGAGCGGGCGCTTTTTCGAGACCACGAGCTCGGAGGGGCGATCGAGATCGCCGGCGAGCCGCGCGATGTAGCGGTCGAGGTGGGCGGGATCGAGCACGATCTCCATGGCGCGCCCGCCCAGCACGTAGGAGGGGCGGATCACGATCGGGTATCCAACCGCTTCGGCGATCGCGCGCGCTTCCGCCGGGCTGGTGGCGATGCCGCTGGTGGGCTGGCGCAGCTTGAGCCGGTCGAGCAGCTTCTTGAAGCGGTCGCGGTCCTCGGCCAGGTCGATCATGTCGGGCGAGGTCCCCAGGATCGGGACCGCGGCTGCTTCCAGCGCTGCGGCCAGCTTCAAAGGCGTCTGCCCGCCGAACTGCACGATGACGCCGTGCAGGTGGCCATTGGAACGCTCCGTCTCGATGATCTCGAGCACGTCCTCGGCGGTGAGCGGCTCGAAGTAGAGCCGGTCGGAGGTGTCGTAGTCGGTCGAGACCGTCTCCGGATTGCAGTTGATCATGATGGTTTCGTAGCCGGCCTCCTTGAGCGCGAAGGAGGCGTGGCAACAGCAATAGTCGAACTCGATGCCCTGGCCGATGCGGTTCGGTCCGCCGCCCAGGATCACCACTTTCTTCCGGTCCGAGGGCGCGGCCTCGCAGGCCGGCGGGCCGGCAAACGGCGCCTCGTAGGTCGAGTACATATAGGCGGTGGGAGAGGCGAACTCGGCGGCGCAGCTGTCGATGCGCTTGAATACCGGCCGCACCCCGAGCGCATGGCGTTTGCGCGTCACTGCCTCGGCAGCCATGCCGGTGAGCTTCGCGAGCCGTGCATCGGAAAAACCCATGGCCTTGAGTCGGCGCAGCGCGGGCGCGCTCGCCGGCAAGCCCTTGGCGGCGATCTCCGCCTCGGTCTCGACTAGCTCGCGGATCTGCGCGAGGAACCAGGGATCGATCTTGCAGGAGGCATGGATGTCCTGGTCGGAGAAGCCGAGCCGCATGGCCTGTGCCACCGTGAGCAGGCGCTCCGGGGTGGGCGTGCCGAGCGCTGCCCGCACCGCGTTCTTGTCGTCGCCTTCGCCCAGCCCCTCGATGGTGATCTCGTCGAGACCGGTGAAGCCGTTCTCGAGCGAACGCAGCGCCTTCTGCAGGCTCTCCTGAAACGTGCGGCCGATCGCCATGGCCTCGCCCACCGACTTCATCGAGGTGGTCAGCACGGGCTCGGCGCCGGGGAATTTCTCGAACGCGAAGCGCGGGACCTTGGTCACCACGTAATCGATGGTCGGCTCGAACGAGGCCGGCGTCGCGCCGCCGGTGATGTCGTTGGCGATCTCATCGAGCGTGTAGCCAACCGCGAGGCGGGCCGCGACCTTGGCGATCGGAAAGCCCGTGGCCTTCGAGGCGAGCGCGGAGGAGCGCGACACGCGCGGGTTCATCTCGATGATCACCAGCCGCCCGTCCGCCGGATTGACCGCGAACTGCACGTTGGAGCCGCCGGTCTCCACCCCGATCTCGCGCAGCACTGCGATCGAGGCGTCGCGCATGATCTGGTATTCCTTGTCGGTGAGCGTGAGCGCCGGCGCGATGGTGATCGAGTCGCCGGTATGCACCCCCATCGGATCGATGTTCTCGATCGAGCAGACGATGATGCAGTTGTCGCGCTTGTCGCGCACCACCTCCATCTCGAACTCTTTCCAGCCCAGGACCGATTCCTCGATCAGCACCTCGTTGGTGGGCGAGGCGTCGATGCCGCGCTCGACGATGTCGATGAACTCGGCCTTGTTGTAGGCGATGCCGCCGCCGGTGCCGCCGAGCGTGAACGAGGGGCGGATGATCGCGGGGAGCCCGATATCCTCGAGCGCCTCGAGCGCCGCGATCAGGGTCTTGACCTGGGTGGAGCGCGGCGTCTCGAGGCCGATGCGCTGCATCGCCTCGCGGAACAGCTTGCGATCCTCCGCCTTGTCGATCGCCTGCGCGGTCGCGCCGATCATCTGCACGTCGAAGCGCTCGAGCACGCCCATCTTGTTGAGCGAGAGCGCGGTGTTGAGCGCGGTCTGCCCGCCCATGGTGGGTAGCAGCGCGAACCCGCCCGGAACGACGTAACGTTCCTTTTCGATGATCTTGGCGACAATCTCGGGCGTGATCGGCTCAATATAGGTGGCGTCGGCAAGATCGGGATCGGTCATGATCGTGGCCGGGTTGGAGTTCACCAGCACGATCCGGTAGCCCTCGGCCTTGAGCGCTTTGCACGCCTGTGTGCCGGAATAATCGAACTCGCAGGCCTGACCGATGACGATCGGGCCTGCGCCAATGATGAGGATCGATGAAATGTCGGTCCTTTTGGGCATGTGCCTCGCGTTCTGCGCACAAAAAAAGGGCGCGCTTTTGCGCGTCCTTCGGCCGGCGCAGAGGGCTGCGTCCCCGCGCGCGGGCGCTCTTTAGACCAGAATCGGCGGGCAGGGAAGGGCGCACCGCTCGACCGTAGCCACACACTATGCAACCTATTACAGGGCCGATCGTTGATTGGCGGCTCCGAGCACCTGTGGTTCAGCTATGACCGTCAGCGCCCGATTGGAAAATCTCGCGTCCTGGTTTGCCGCCTCGGTCCTGGTGGCGGCCGGCGTGATCTATGCCCTCAAGCTCGAGGACGACCGCACCAGGCCCAATACGGTGAAGCCGCCGCCGCGCGCCACACCGGCGCAGGAGCCGCCGACGTTGCAGCAACGGCGCGCCGTCGAACGGGGCCGCGGGCGTCGCGCGCACATGCCGCACCATATCCCCTGGCGCGGTTGGAAGGACATCCTCTTTCGCACCTATAACGAAATCCAGGACGATCGCTTGCTGGCGCTCGCGGCCGGCGTGGCGTTCTATTCGTTGATCGCCCTCTTTCCCGCCATCGCGGCCGGAGTTTCGTCCTACGCGCTGTTCGCCGATGCCGCCACCATCAGCAAGCATCTCGCGGTTGCCGCAGATATAGTGCCTGGGGGCGCGCTCGACATCCTGCGCGACGAAATCACCCGCATCGCGGCCAAGAGCGATGGTAGGCTCACCTTCGGTTTTCTTCTGGGGCTCGGCATCGCGCTGTGGAGCGCCAATGCCGGCATGAAGGCGATCTTCGACGCCCTCAACATCATCTACGACGAAGAGGAGAAGCGCAGTCTCGTCTGGCTCAATGTGGTGTCATTGTTCTTCACGATTTGCGCCATCGTTGGCGCCGGCCTGGCGGTCACGCTCGTGGTCGTGTTTCCGCTATTGCTGGCCGCCTTCGGCGTGACCAGCTTCGACCATCCGTTCGTCGCCTATCTGCGCTGGCCGGTGCTGTTCGCGCTGATCATCCTCGCGCTCGGCGTGCTCTATCGCTACGGCCCGAGCCGGCGGCTGGCGAAGTGGCGTTGGATCAGCGTCGGCAGCGTGTTCGCCGCGCTCGCCTGGCTCCTGGTGTCCGCGCTGTTCTCCTGGTACCTCGGCAATTTCGCCAATTACAACGCTACCTACGGCGCGCTCGGCGCAGTGGTCGGTCTGATGATGTGGATGTGGCTCTCGACCATCGTGGTGCTGGTCGGCGCCGAGCTCAACTCGGAG
>JBKPUA010000057.1:0-8938 GCA_046735815.1 Pseudomonadota bacterium | reverse complement strand
TCGCCCATGCAGGCGGAGCGCAGCTCGGCCGACGGCTTGAACTCGGCGAGCGCGGTGGTCGGCAATGCCAGGACGGCGAGGCCGACGGCTGCGAGCATTCCATTGCGGATCGTGTGCATGATGTTCCCCTGTGTTGCGATGGCGCCCCTAACGCCATGCACGCGGTTATGATCCGTTCGAGCCGCAGGCGCTGTGACCGCGATCACAAAAATCATGCTTCGCTAGATGATGCCTTGCTCCTGGGCGCACTGGGCAACCGCCGGCGCCCCACTGCCATGGAGCCAAATCTCTTGCTGGTGCCGGCCATGGCGATAGAGGCCGAGCACGCTCGACTTGAAGGCTTTGGATTCGGCGCGCGATCGAGCGTCGCGACGCGTCGAGGCCTACGCCCGTGTGCGAGACACAACGCACCGCTCACGTGAGCGACGCGCGTCGCTCACGCCTGGCTCTGCGCCCTTCCCGCGAGCGCAGGCGCTAAGGCCCGCCCGCCGACATGGCGGGCGGGCCTTGGCTTGATCGCTAAAGCAGGCTGGCCGCCGCGACGACGATCCCCGTGACGAACGCGGCCATGCAGGAAAGCAGCAAAACTTCGTTGAGAAGTCTGGCCATGAAAGCCTCCCCCTATGCGGATATCCCCCTCCGCAGCTACAGCGCACCCCAGCACCGTGGCGAAACGGTGGCAGCATACAGCGCGCCGGCGTCATTTGCAGCGACAGCATGGCGGCCATGCGTCGCGCTGAAGCGAGTGGTACGATTGCATGGCGGATTCCGATCGCTCCACAAGCGCAGCTAATTCTTCATAAAAATGAAGCGTTTGTGCCCGCCCGCGCAAGTCGACATAACGGAACTGAGGACGCGTCCCGGCATTAACGATCCGTTGAGCATTCGCGCAAAAAGGGGGAGGGGCAATGATCGGCAATATCCTGCTGAGGCTTGTTGCGCTTGCGCTCGTCGGTTTCGTGTCGCTCGTGCTGGTGGGGCTCTGGGACCGCTACGACCAGGAAGCCAGGGCATTGGGCTTTGGCGGAATCTACCAGCATTATCTGGCCTCACGTGTCGGTTTTCCGAGCGAACCGCAGGCTTACCTCGCGCCCGCGGCCGACGCCGGACACGTGCGAATCGAGGACGGCGTCAGGGGCACCGCGGCGCTCGAGGAATAGCGTGTGATTCGCGAGGAAGTTGACACGGTGCCCGGCTGCTGAGTCGCGCCGGGGGCGGCGCGGTTTAGTGCCCATTTGATTCCAAAGTTTGCATCAGAGGGTGCCGCGCAATCTTGCGAACTTCGGAATCGGGACACTGGCGGCAACGCGCGCTCGAAGCCGCGACCATCACCTCTGGACGCACGCGAGAATGACTTTCACCGCCGCGCCCTGCCGTTGCGGCCGAAACGTCGCCTTGCTGTCGGAATCGAAAACGAACGAGCCGCCAGGATTGATGGCGTAGGTGGTGAGGATCCGCTCGTTTTCCTCGCATGCGACCGTGCAGGCTTGGCGACATTCGCCCTCGACGAAACGAATGACGGTTCCGCTGATCCCCGTCGGTCCCACGGGGCCTGCCGGACCGGCTGGACCGGCAGGGCCTTCCGGGCCGGCCGGACCTGGATCGCCCTTTTGCGCGGCCTGCTCGCCGCAAGCGGAAAGCGACAACGCCAGCATCGAGAGCACAACGAACCAGCGAACACGCATGACAGGTCACCTGACGAGGCTGCCGATAAGGAAGGCGACCCTAGCAGGTCGGTCACATGACCCTAGCAGGTCGGTCACATATCGCTGTAGGGGCCCCGCTCCTTGTCCGCTTCCACGGGTACAAGAGCAAGTCCCATCGCGCGCAATGATGCAATGGTCGCAACATAGAGAATGATCCACATGGCCTTATCCCCCCGGTTAAAGCAACGCCGTTCACGTTGGCAACGGTGGCTCCAAGGGGTGGTGGAATTGCGGCCTCCGCCCAGCAGGGTAGGTGAAATCGTTTGAGTGTGACTTTTGGGCACCACTCGGTCGCAAGCGATTCGCGTTTGATAGGACAAGGACGGCGCGAGCCTGGTGACGAGAATCGCGGCTGTGCCGATGCAGCACTGCGTATGATACCGTGGAACCGAGGTTCCATCGAAGTTCCGTTGCTCAGAATACAAGTCTCACGGTACGGTCGCACGAGCGCCCTGCTGTTGCCCCGATCGCGCTTCAACTCGGGAGCGTGCCGCAATCATTGTCGGGGGCGTTGCAATGTGGCGCGCTATCACAACGAGAGGATCCGAGCTGGCGGTGTCGCGGCGGAGCGTGCTGCGCGCGCTGGCCTCGGCCGCGTCGGCGTTCGCGCTCGAAGGATGCGCGTCGCTGGCGGAGACCGGCGCGCGCATCGACGCGGCAGAGCTCACCACCAATCCGACGCTCCTGGTCGCGACCACCCGCAAGCCGGTGAACGGCGCGCGCGCCAAGCCCTGGTTCGGCACGGAGCGCGGCCGGATGAGCGTGGCGCGCGCCAAGCTCACCGCGCCGGGCGGTGGTCGCTTCTCGCTCGCGTCGGTCGGCCTCGATGACTGGCGCATCGACGCGATCGAAACGGCGCCGAGAATCGGCGACCTGTTAGGGTCTGCCAACGGCGCACGCGACGTGCTGCTCTACGTCCACGGCTTCAACCAGACGTTCGAGACGGCGGCGCTCGACGCCGCGCGCCTTTCCGATGGCATCCGCTTCCGCGGCGAGACCATGGTGTTCTCGTGGCCGTCGAAGGCGAAGCTCTTCGACTATGGTTACGATCGTGAGAGCGCCATGTGGTCGCGCGATGCGCTGGAGCAGGTGCTGTTCGAGCTCGTCGCGAGCCCGGCGGTCGGACGGGCGCACATCGTCGCCCACAGCGTCGGAACGATGTTGACCATGGAGGCGATCCGCCAAATCTACGATCGGCAGGGCGGCGTCATCGCGGACCGGATCGGCGCGATCGTGTTCGCCTCGCCCGATATCGACATGGATGTGTTTTCGTCGTCGGTCGCGCGCATCGGTTCGCTGGCATCGAAAATCATCGTCATCACCTCGACCAACGACCGGGCGCTGGCGGTGTCGCGCTGGATTGCCGGTGGGATCACCCGCGTCGGGGGAGCCGAGCACGCCCAGCTGGAGCGGCTGGGGCTGCGTGTCATCGACGCCTCGAAACAGGGTTGGGGCATCATCAACCACGACCTGTTCCTGTCGAACGCCCAAGTTCGAGAGGTCATCCGCCGCGCCATCGACGGACGCGCGGTGGGCGGGGCTTGAGATTTCTCCAAGCGACTGGCCGCGCCTGCGACGCTCGGTTTCAGCAAGATGTGAACAGTCGCGGCAATCCAAATCGATCGGTTTTTCGTTGATCGTGCACGAGTGCAGCTTCGGCACTCCCAATCGAGGAGGCGAAGATGAAACCGACTTTTGCGCACCCCGCCGTTTCCCGTTTCGCCGCGAGGACCGTTACCTGGGTGGCAGTGCTCAGCTCCGTTGCCCTGAGCGTGGCATTCGCCCAGAACGCCGCCACGTCCGGCCAAGGTCCTCCCGCGACCAGCCAGGCCAATCCGCCGTCACCTGCCACCGACGCCCGCGGGCAAGCGCCCGTCGGCCATCGGCAACCCCGACCGGGCGATTTGCCGCCCAACGTGTCGCGCGATGAAGGTGGCCGCGTGAGAAGTCCGGTGGACCAGGAATTGGATCAAAAGATGCAGATCTGCCGCAACTGCTGAGGGTCCGCGGTCCGTACGCGCCATACCTGAGCGCCACCGAGCTCCACCGGGGCAAGGCTCAGCCTCGACGATATGCGCTGAGATGCCTACATACGGGCCTCGCCATCGGCAAAGCCCCAGAAGCAGAGGCAGCATGTCCATTCGACCCATCAAGCGGATCGTCGAGTCGCAGCCGACCATGGAAGGGGCGGGGGTTAAGCTGCGCCGCGCCTTCGGCTTTGGGGCGACCGACGATTTCGATCCCTTTCTGTTGCTCGACGATTTCCGCAACGACCGGCCGCAGGACTACCGCGCCGGCTTTCCGTGGCACCCCCACCGTGGCATCGAAACCATCACTTACGTGCTGGCGGGGACGGTGGAGCATGGCGACAGCCTGGGCAATCGCGGAACGCTCGGCGCGGGCGACGTCCAGTGGATGACCGCCGGCCGCGGCATCCTCCACCAGGAGATGCCCCAAGGCGACTCCAGCGGGCGCATGCACGGCTTCCAGCTGTGGGCGAACCTGCCGTCCTCATTGAAGATGACTGCGCCGCGCTACCAGGACATTCCGGCCGGTGAGATTCCGGAGGTGGTCGACGACGACGGCACCCGGGTGCGGGTGATCTGCGGCGAGTTCTGGGGCAAACGCGGCCCGGTCGACGGGGTCGCGGCCGATCCGCGCTATCTCGACATCTCGGTGCCGCCGCTCCGGCGCAAGACTTTCGCAGTGGAGGCCGGGCGGCATGCCTTCGCCTATGTCTTCGCCGGATCGGGGACGTTTCGCGACGCCTCGCAGCCCTTCGGCGTGCTGACGGAAAAGGAGGGAGAGGCCGGCGCGGGCTTGATCCGCGAGCGCACCGGCAATCGCTCATTGATCCTGTTCGGCAGCGGCGACGAGGTCACGGTCCAGGCCGGCGACGAGGGCATCAGATTCCTCTTGGTCTCCGGCAAGCCGATCGAGGAGCCGGTGGCCTGGTATGGGCCCATCGTGATGAACACCCAGGCGGAGCTGCAGCTGGCCGTCAGCGAGCTGCGCGACGGGACATTCATCCGGTAAGGGCGTCGGCCTAGCTTACTGGTGGAGCATGATCTTTTTCCGAAAACCGGTATCCGCCCCGGATCAAGTCCGGGGCAGGCTTTTTCGGGATCATGCTCTCGATTTTTTTGCTGATCCGGCGGAACCGCCTCCGGGGGATTGGCATTGTAGGCCTACGGGACGAGCTCCAAGACCCTCTGAGCTCGCTTGTCCCAGAACTTGAGCCCCGCCTCGGCGGGGTTTTTCTTTTGTGCGGAGGCCCGCCGGGCAGCCACATTCCCCGCGGCGCTAGTCGGAGGCCGGCCTCACGCCGTGTGGCCGGGATCGAGGGGCGAGGGGGTCTGCAGCCTGCTGTCCTCGGTCATGGTCGCGGTGTCCGCCACGCCTTTCTGACCGCGAGGACCGAGGCGGGCGCGCGCGATGTCGTCCTCGGTCGACCGGTTGTCTTCCCGGTTCTGCCGGATCCGGGCCCTCTCGCGGATGCTCTGCGGCATGACTTTCTTCCTGTGACCCTCAGCCTTCCCGTGACGCTGGCCCCCGCGGCAAGCATGGGGCGCGGCAAGTTCATACCCTCGCCGTGAAGCTCGCATGTGTCGGAGCTCACCTCCACCGCGATTTTTTTGACGGGCGCTCTGCCGTTCCTTGTCTTGCACGATTCCCTGCCTAGATCTGTGACAGTGTCGCGTCCCTCCCAGCCCCCCTGCGATACGCGACATGAAGAAGCCCCGGCAGCGCAAGCTCGCCGGGGCTTCGGATTCATGCTGTTCGTGATCGCAAGCGGCTCCGCTTGCGGGACCAGCCTCGCTAGGTTGCCGGTTTGGCCGATACCTCGTTCCAGATGCTCATCTTACGAGTCTCCGGCATTATGAAGAGCGCGATTATGAAGCACACCGCCGGAACCGCAATCGGGTAGATCAATGCGTAACCGATGCTGCCGGTGGCCGCGAAAGCCGCCGAGGTGATGAACGGCACCAATCCGCCACCCCAGCCATTACCGATGTGATACGGCACCGAGACCGACGTGTAGCGAATCCTGCCGGGGAAGAATTCCGCCAGGAACGCGCCGACCGGCCCATACACCATCCCCACGTAGCAAACGAGGATGAAGATGATGAATATCGCGATCGGATAGTTGATGTTGCCCGGCTGCGTGACGGCTCCCAGCCACGAATACAGCGGATAGTAGGTGATCGCCGCGAGCAACATGCCTCCCAAGATCACCGGCTTGCGGCCGATGATATCGGACAGCCAGCCAAAAAAGATCAAGCTCGGCGTCGCGAGAAGCAGCGCGGCCCCTACGATGTAGGCGGTAGTCAGCGGGTCCACCTTGGAGACCTGCTGCAGGAAGTACAGTGCCCAAAACTGACCGCTGTACCAGACCACTCCCTGCCCGATCAGCACGACGCAGGCGATCAGCACGAACTTTATGTTCGAGCTCATGAACGCCTCTTTCCAGGGATTCTTGGTCATCAGCCCCTTGGCCTTGATATCCTGGAACACCGGCGTCTCCTGGAGCTGGAGCCGGATGTAGATCGCGATCGCCACCAGCAGGAAGGAGATCAGGAACGGAATTCGCCACGCCCATGCGTTGAATACTTCGTTGCCGAAATATGTGCGTGTCGCAATGATCACGAACAGCGACACCACGATCCCGAGAGTCGGAGAAGTCTGCAGCCAGCCGGTGTAGTAGCCGCGGCGTTCGTCAGAGACGTGCTCGGCGACGTAGGTGATGGCGCCGCCATATTCGCCGCCCAGGCACAGGCCCTGGATCATCCGCAGCCCGAAGAGGATGAACGCGGCGCTCAGACCGATCACCTCGTAGGTCGGGATCAACCCGATCGCGCCCGTACCCAGCCCCATTCCGGTGAGCGTAACGAGGAACGTGTACTTGCGGCCGATCCGATCTCCCATCCATCCGAAGAGGAATGCGCCCAATGGACGGATCAGGAATCCAGCGGTAAACAGCGCAATCGTGCTCAGCAGGGCCGCGACCGGGTGACTCTGTTCGAAGAACTTGACCGACAAGACCGCAGCCAAGCTCCCGAAGATATAGAAGTCATACCACTCGATGACGTTTCCCACGGCCGCAGCGATGATGACGCGGCGGAAATCCTTGGGGACTTCATGAGCCATAGCCATGCTTTCTCCTCCCTATTGCAAGGCTTTCGCTTCGCGGCTCAAGATCGATCAATGGGATGCGTCTGCAGCGACTTGGCGCCCGAAGCCCTACTGCCCTACCTCGACGCTAATGGTGCTCGGCCTCGGTGTCTGTCCATCCATGGTCTTACGTCGAAAGTCTAACACCCTGTGGAAGCCCTCAGCGCACCTGCCGGCTGGCGATGTAGAGGGCGAGCGCAGTGGCGTTCGAGACATTGAGGCTTTTGATCCGCCCGGGAAGGTCAAGGCGCGCCACCTGGTCGCAGGTGGCGCGGGTCAATTGCCGCAGTCCCTTGCCCTCCGCGCCCAGCACCAGCGCGAGGGGTGGGCGCAGCGTCGCATCGGCAAGGTCGACGTCCCCGCTGCTGTCGAGACCCACGAGAAAGTAGCCGCGCTCGCGCAGCGTCGCGAGCGCGCGAGCCAGGTTCTGCACGCTGACGATCGGTACGTATTCGAGCGCGCCGGAGGCGGACTTCGCCAGCACGCCGGTCGCTTCCGGGCTGTGGCGCGCGGTGGTGACCACGGCCGCCACCGCGAAGCCCGCGGCGGTGCGCAGGATCGCGCCCACGTTGTGGGGATCGGTGATCTGGTCGAGCACGAGCACGATGCCCGCAGGCTCGATGTCCTCGAGCTCGGGCGAGGGCAGGGGATCGGCCTCGGCCAACAGCCCGTTGTGAACGGCGTCCGCGCCGAGCCGGCGCGCGATCGCGTCGGGGCGCACGACCTCGGGCTCGAGGCCGAGCGCCACGCCGTCGGCCGCCAGCCGCCGCGCCGCGTTCTCGGTGGCGTAGAGGCGCCGGATACGGCGCGCCGGATTTTCCAGCGCGGCTTTGACCGTGTGCCAGCCATAGAGGATCACCGCGCCGTCGCCCGATGGCCGTGGCGGTGCGCCGCGCGCAAAGCGACGGGGCTCGACGCGGCCCATCTGCTCGCGCTTGCGCGACTGATGGCGATCGGGCGTGTCGGAGTCGGGTCGGCGCATGACGGTCCTCGGCCGTAGCACAGTCCCGTGCTCGCGCCGCAATAGCAAGGTTCAAGGCCGCCCCGCGCGCGGTTGACACCACGCCATGGGCTCCCCATAAACCCGCCGTCTCGACGCAATGGGCATCCGCGAGGATGCGACGTTCGACGGGGGAGTGTCCCGAGCGGCAAAGGGGGCGGACTGTAAATCCGCTGGCTTACGCCTTCGTAGGTTCGAGTCCTACCTCCCCCACCAGTCGTCGGGCTGCGGGTGTAGCTCAATGGTAGAGCAACAGCCTTCCAAGCTGATGACGAGGGTTCGATTCCCTTCACCCGCTCCAGCCCAAGCCTAGCCAGATTTCAACGCTGGCCGTGCAAGATGCTGGAACGCGAACAAATCGTTCTTATCTAAGGAACGGCGCCGTTGGCATATTGTGCGCGGCGGCCGGCACCTCCGACCAGAGTGAGAAATCAGAGAATAGAGCAGTCAAATGGCCAAGCAGAAATTCGAACGCACGAAGCCGCATTGCAATGTGGGGACCATTGGTCACGTGGACCACGGCAAGACGACGTTGACGGCGGCGCTGACGAAGGTGTCGGCGGACAAGGGTTGGACGTCGAACTTCGTGTCCTACGATCAGGTGGCGAAAGCATCGGAGAGCCAGGGACGGCGCGACCCGACCAAGATTCTGACCATTGCAACCAGCCACGTGCAATACGCCACCGAGAAGCGCCACTACGCGCACGTGGACTGCCCGGGACATGCCGACTACGTCAAGAACATGATCACCGGGGCGGCGCAGATGGACGGCGCCATTCTGGTGGTGTCGGCGGCGGACGGCCCGATGCCGCAGACGCGCGAGCACATCCTGTTGGCGCGGCAGGTGGGCGTGCCGTACATCGTGGTGTTCCTCAACAAGGTTGACGTTGTTGACGACCCCGAGCTGCTCGACCTGGTGGAGCTCGAGGTGCGCGAGCTTTTGACCAAGTACCAGTTCCCCGGCGACAAGGCTCCGGTGATCCGCGGGGCGGCGATCAAGGCGCTCAACGGGGAGAAAGGCGAGCTTGCGGACGAGGCGATCCTGAAGCTGTACGAGGCG
>JBKPUA010000056.1:0-4932 GCA_046735815.1 Pseudomonadota bacterium | reverse complement strand
TCTTCTCGCACGGCGGCGGAGCGCTGACCTCGTTCGCCGAGCGCTTCCAGATGCAGATGGTGAGCGTGCCGCCCTACAAGGACAAGTTCACACGTGCGATCGTCGACGGCGAGCTCAACCGCTTCTATTACGACACCGCCCAGATCTCGAACGCCGTGACCATCGGCGCGCTCGCCAGGCTGGTGCCGATCTCGCAGATCGTCTACGGCACCGACTATCCCTATCGTACCGGGCTCGATCACACCAAAGGCGTTGCCGCCGCCTTCAGCGGCGCCGACTTGATGGCGATCGAGCGCGAGAACGCGCTGCGGATCATCCCGCGGCTCAAGGCGGCGTAAAGACGAAGCGTTCGAGCATGTGCTAGCCGGATTGATCACCCCCGGGCTTGACCCGGCGGGCCATGTTCTTCGTAAGAAGATGGATGCGCGGGTCAAGCCCGCGCATGACGAAGCAGTAAAGCGACGGACTATCCCGATGCGCTACGAGCTGTACTATTGGCCGGACATCCAGGGCCGCGGCGAGTTCGTCCGGCTCGCGCTGGAAGAGGCCGGCGCCGACTATGTCGACGTGGCACGCCGCCGCGGCAAACGCGGCGTGCCGGCGATGATGAAGCTGCTCGACGGCAAACGCATCAAGCGTCCGCCTTACGCGCCGCCGTTCCTCAAGGCCGGCAAGCTCATCATCGGCCAAACCGCCAATATCCTGCTCTATCTTGGCCCGCGGCTTAAGCTTGCGCCGCGCGACGAGGCCACGCGGCTGTGGCTGCACCAATTGCAGCTCACCATCGCCGACCTCACCACCGAGATCCACGACACCCATCATCCGGTGTCATGGTGGCTCTATTTTGAGGAGCAGCGGCCGGCGGCCAAGCGCCGTACCCAGGATTTCTGGCGCTACCGCGTGCCGAAGTACATGCGCTATTTCGAGCGCCTGCTGGCCGCGAGCGGGGGACCTTATGTGCTCGGCCGTCGATTGAGCTATGTCGACCTGTCGCTGTTCCAGATCGTCGAGGGCCTGCGCTACGCCTTCCCGAAACGGATGAAGCGGTTCGAGCGCAAGGCGCCGGGCGTGATCGCGCTGCACGACCGCGTCGCCAAGCGCCCGCGCATCGCCGCCTATCTCGCCTCCGAGCGCCGCATCCCGTTCAGCCAGTGGGGCATCTACCGCTATTTCAAGGAGCTCGACGGCTAGGGCTACCGGTGGGGGTTTGTTAGCCGAGGCGCACTGCGCCGTCTTTGCCAGCCGTCGATTGCGCAACGGCATGCGCCGTGGCGAAATACGTTTCGCTATTTCGCGCTATGTCGTCAGCCGCGGCGCCGCGGCGCAAGCGCCATCACCGCAAGTCACCAGACAACGCCCTCCACGATTTCACACGCGAGGCATGCTCATGAACCCTCCCACCGAAGACCTTCGACATATAAGGGCCGAGGCCCGCGCTGACCTGGTGCGCCGATTGCTTGCGGTTGCGATCAGCGTCGGCGTTGCCGCCACGCTCGCGAAGATGAGCTGGGTACAGAATGGACGGTTGCCCGATCCCGCCGAGCTCAACCAGACCATCGCGCTCGGCACTGCGCTCGCGGCCACGATTCTGAGCTGGGACGGCCCGCTGCTGGCGATGCCGCAGCGGCCGCTGTTCGGGTTCGGACGCTTTCTGGTCGATGTCGCGCTGGTCTTTGTCTACATGTTTCTGCTGATGGGCGCGCTGCATCCCGGCTGCATGCTGTGGACGCTGGCGGTCATTTTTCTGGTCTACGTTCTGCGGGACGTGCTGACCATTCGCGAGCATGCCGAAGGCTACGATCGCGCGCTCGCCGGCGCGCGGCGCGCGTCTCCCACTCAGATCTGGCATGTCTATACCGGCGGGTTCGCGAACCGGAGCGAGGTCGAGCCGAGGCCGGTCGTCACGCTCATCTGGGCGATCTATTTCCTGCTGCTGGCGTTCATCGCCAGTCCCCACGCCGACGCGCACGTGCGCACGAGCTGCGTGTTCGCGCTCATCGGCGTGGTGGGCTATTGGCTCGACGAAGCCGGCCAGCAGCGCAGCGAGAGCGACGGTGGTATGCGCTGGCGCAGCATCATCGTGCTCAGCGCGCTGATCGCCGCGGCGATCTATTTCCGGCTGCTGCCCGGCCGCTAGAGCATGATCCCGAAAAGTGGATACCGGTTTTCGGGAAAGATCATGCTCCCCTGACAAGCCAGAGCGGGATGACAATTCGAAGAAGAGTCATCCCGCTCTAGGCGATCATCCCACCGCGTTGAGCACCTTGCCGCCGGCGCTGACGGGCTTGGCGGCGACGAGCACGAAGGCGATGACGCAGGGCGCCGTGCCCTTGTTGATCCAATTGTGGATCGTGAAGCGCTGCACCAGCACGTCGCCGGCCTTGAGATGCACGCTGGTGTCGTCGAGTTCCATGTCGATCTCGCCCGATATCACCACCGCGTAGTCGATCGAGTCGGTGCGGTGGTTGCGCGGCGCAACCCCGGGGCCGAAGCTCACCACCCGGAACACGATGCCGTTCTCGAGCGTGGTGCCGACCTTGCGGGCGGAGGTATCGGCGCCGCTGTCGTTGTCGACCGGAAAGCCCTCGCTCGTCCAGATCACGGCGGCATGGGCGCCCGGCCGGGTGGCGGCGACGTTCTTCGCGGTCTCGTCGATTGCCACGATCGCGCGGCCATTCTTGTCGTGCCCGGTGACGACGCGGCGGATGCTGAGGCTCATCGGATCGCTCTCCCTGGTGGTTTGAGGGCGCGATCATTCGCCCGGACATGGTAGAATTGCAATGCGCGTGATCCGATTGCGCCGCGCCCCAGCCCGGCTACATTTGTAGCATTCCAGACCAGGACTGCCATGAACGCACCCGCCCAGATCACCCCGCCCTACAAGCACACGCCGTTGTTCCCGCTCGGCAAGGATTCCACCCGCTACCGCAAGCTCAGCTCCGAGGGCGTGCGCGTGGAGCGCGCCGGAAATCACGAGCTCGTCGTGGTCGAGCGTGAGGCGCTGCGGGCGCTGGCGGAGACGGCGTTCACCGACATCAACCATCTCCTGCGGCCCGACCATTTGAAGCAGCTGCGCGCGATCCTCGACGATCCGGAGGCGAGCGATAACGACAAGTTCGTCGCGTACGACTTCCTCAAGAACGCCAACATAGCGGCGGGCGGCGTGCTGCCCATGTGCCAGGACACCGGCACCGCCATCATCATGGGCAAGAAGGGGAGGCTCGTCTTCACCGACGGCGACGACGAGGCGGCGCTCGCCGAGGGCGCGCGCGACGCCTATCTCAAGCGCAATCTGCGCTATTCGCAGCTCGCGCCCATCTCCATGTTCGAGGAGAAGAACACCAAGTCGAACATGCCGGCGCAGGTCGAGATCTATGCCGAGGGCGAGGATAGCTACAAGCTGTTGTTCATCGCCAAGGGCGGCGGCTCCGCCAACAAGTCGTTCCTGTTCCAGGCGACACCCTCGATCCTCACCCACGACCGCCTCATCGCCTTCCTCGAGGAGAAGGTGCTCACGCTCGGCACCGCGGCCTGCCCGCCCTACCACCTCGCCATCGTCATCGGCGGCACGTCGGCGGAATTGACGATGAAGACGGTCAAGCTCGCCTCCTGCCGCTATCTCGACGATCTGCCGACGCGAGGCTCGGAGGACGGTCACGCCTTCCGCGACCGCGAGATGGAGCAGGAGGTGCACAAGCTCACGCAATCGCTCGGCGTGGGCGCGCAGTTCGGCGGCAAATATTTCTGCCACGACGTGCGGGTGATCCGCCTGCCGCGTCACGGCGCCTCGCTGCCGATCGGGCTCGGCGTCTCATGCTCGGCCGATAGGCAAGCGCTAGGCAAGATCACCCGCGACGGCGTCTATCTCGAGGAACTCGAGCGCAATCCGGCACAATATCTGCCCGAGGTCGATCAGGAAAAACTCGGCGGCGAGGTCGTGCAAATCGACTTGCGCCGACCGATGAAGGAGATCCTGGCGCAGCTCTCGCAATATCCGATCCGCACGCGGCTCTCGCTCACCGGGCCGATGGTCGTCGCGCGCGATCTCGCTCACAGCAAGCTGCGCGAGCGCCTGGAGCAGGGGCAGGGGCTGCCCGACTATTTCAAGAACCATCCGGTCTACTACGCCGGCCCGGCCAAGACGCCGCAGGGCTACGCCTCGGGCGCGTTCGGCCCGACCACAGCGGGGCGGATGGACTCTTTCGTCGCCGACTTCCAGGCCGCCGGCGGCTCGATGGTGATGCTGGCGAAGGGCAATCGCTCTTCGGCGGTGCGCGAGGCCTGCCGCAAGCACGGCGGCTTCTATCTCGCTTCCATCGGCGGCTCGGCCGCCAATCTCGCCGAGCACCACATCAAGAAGGTCGAGACGGTGGAATATCCCGAGCTCGGTATGGAGGCGATCTGGCGCATCGAGGTGGAAAATTTTCCCGCCTTCATCGTCGTGGACGACAAGGGCAACGATTTCTTCCAAGAATTGAATTTGGGGTGAGCTCTCGTTTCGGGACGAAACTCTCGTGTCCCGGACGAGCGAGCGCCACGCTGCGCAATGCAGGCATGCAGCTTTTGCGCGAGCGAGAGCCGGCACCCAGGGTGACACGACGCGCTTTGGCCCCGATTCATATTGCGCTTCGCACTTCTTGCGCTGGGGCCCGGTTCTCGTTCTGCTTCGCTTCACTCGCCCGGGACACGGGAGAGCGCGGGTGACGGCAGCGCCGATTTTGTGCAAAGCTTGGCGCAAACTTAACGCGTAAGGAAATGCGCATGGCTTGGATCAAGGTCACCGACATCGCCTATGGCCGGCTGCGGTCGCCCGATCTCGACGTCGCCGAGGAGTTCCTCACCCGCTTCGGAATGGCGCGCGCCGAGCGCACGCCGACCGCGCTCTACATGCGCGGCACCGATCCGCCCCATCACATCCACGTCACCGAGAAG
>JBKPUA010000055.1:0-4703 GCA_046735815.1 Pseudomonadota bacterium | reverse complement strand
TGAGCAGGCTCCCGCCTTGACCATCTCCTCCAGCGCCGCCGGGCGCGAGGCGTTGCCCTTGCCGGCGAAGCCGAGATTGACCGGCAATCCATCGGCGGCCTGGATCATGCGCCCGATGTGCCAGGGCCCCGGCGTGCAGGTGGTGGCGAAGGTGCCGTGCGCCGGCCCGGTGCCGCCGCCGAGCATGGAGGTGACGCCCGACATCAGCGCCTCTTCCACCTGCTGCGGGCAGATGTAGTGGATGTGGGTGTCGAAGCCGCCGGCGGTGAGAATCTTGCCTTCGCCCGCGATCACCTCGGTGCCGGGGCCGATGACGATGGTGACGTCGGGCTGGATGTCGGGATTGCCGGCCTTACCGATAGCCGCGATGCGCTCGCCCTTGAGCCCGACATCGGCCTTGACGATCCCCCAGTGATCGAGAATGAGCGCGTTGGTGATGACGGTGTCGACCGCGCCCTGTCGGTTGGCGACCTGACTCTGCCCCATGCCGTCGCGGATCACCTTGCCGCCGCCGAACTTCACCTCTTCGCCGTAGGTGCAGAAATCCTTCTCCACCTCGATGATGATGTCGGTATCCGCGAGTCGTACGCGGTCACCGGTCGTGGGACCGAACATCTCCACATAGACGCCGCGCTGGATCTTGGTCGACATGATCTCAACTCCCTAGAGCATGATCCCGAAAAAGCCTGCCCCGGACTTGATCCGGGGTGGATACCGGTTTTCGGAAAAGATCATGCTCCACCAATAGGTGAGTATAGCGCCCGCGCCGGAGACTAAAGGGTTGCTCTCGCTCACGTCGGAGCGATTGCAGTCAGAGCTTCCCCATGACGCTTTGCCGGAACCCATAAATCGTGCGCTTGCCGGCGAGCGCGACCAGCGTGACCTCGCGACTCTGGCCGGGCTCAAATCGCACCGCCGTGCCGGCGGCGATGTCGAGCCGCATGCCGCGCGCCCGCTTGCGGTCGAACTTCAACGCGGGATTGGTCTCGAAGAAATGATAATGCGAGCCGACCTGGATCGGCCGGTCGCCGGTATTGGTGACCGAGAGCACGACGGTCTTGCGGCCGGCATTGAGCTCGATCTCGCCGTCCTGGATGAACATCTCGCCGGGAATCATATCGATCTCGCAGCTCCGTGGTCATTCCGGGGCGCCACGAAGTGGCGAGCCCGGAATCTATAATCACCGGCCGTGGCTATGGATTCCGGGTCAGGCGCTTCGCGCCGTCCCGGAATGACGCAATTGCCGTATGGCGCGCACATGATCGTCATCGAATGGGCTCGTGCACGGTCACCAGCTTGGTGCCGTCGGGGAAGGTAGCCTCGACCTGAATGTCGTGGATCATTTCGGCGATCCCGTCCATCACCTGCGCCCGGGTGAGCACATGCGCGCCCGCCTCCATCAATTCCGCGACGGTTTTGCCGTCGCGCGCGCCTTCGACGATGAAATCGGTGATGAGCGCCACCGCCTCGGGGTGGTTGAGCTTGACGCCGCGCTCGAGCCGCCGCCGGGCCACCATCGCGGCCATGGCGATGAGCAGCTTGTCCTTCTCGCGGGGGGTCAGGTTCATGGCTTGCCTGCGAATGTCCCTGCAATTCAGTTAAGCCAGAGCCGCGGCAATGGCCGCTCGCGCAGCGCCGTCAGCACCGCGATGAGATCGTGTCGCAGCAGCGCGCCGTCGGCGGCGCACAGCCGCACCACGGCAAACCCATTCCAGGCGGAAATGGCGACTTCGCCGCGGAAGTCGCCGGCCAGCGCTCGCACCCGCGCCGCCGTCGCCTCGTCGCCGGGCACGGCCAGCACGGTCGCGAGCGCGATGCCACCGGCGGCAACCGCGCGCTCGGCAAGCTTGGCCGCCACGGCGCCGTCGAGTCGCAGCGCCTCGGCGTGGATGAGGCGCCCTTCCCGGCGCAGACGCCAGCGATCGAGCAACCGGCACTCGTTCACTGCTTCTCCCATGCCGGACCGGCCGAAGACGATCGCCTCCGCCAGCAACAGCCGTGCATCCTCGGCGAGATCGACGTCGATCGTGCGGGAGAGTCGCGCGCGGTCGAACAGGATCGTTTCCTGCGGCAGCCAAGCCAAGGCGGCGTCGGCGCCCACGTCGAGCCGCACCCCGATGGTCGCGGCGGGCTTGAGCGTGCGATAGATCTTTTCCGCCGCGGCCGTGGTCACCACCAGCCGCGCGCCCGCTCCGACCGCAATCTCGAACGTCAGGCGGTCGCCGCCGGCGACGCCGCCGGCGGTGTTCACGATGACGGCCTCGAGCTCGGTGGCGACCGGTCCCGGGCAGCGCAGACGCAGCGGACCTTCCTCGCGCAGGCGCGCGCGGCGCGTCGCGCCGTCGCGCGCCGCAACCGTCAGCGCGACGCGTCCGACCGCGCGGTTCGCGGCGAATGTGCGGGCGCTCTCAGCCACCGCGCTGCTCACGCTTCCCCTTGGTCGCCGCCGCTGGTGCGGGATCATACTCTAGATCGCCATCGCGCGCTTGAGCGCGGCCTCGTCCATGGTATCGCGGGTGCAGGAATAGACGATCGAGCCGCGGTCCATCACCGCAAAGTAATCTCCCAGCTCGCGCGCGAAATCGAGGTACTGCTCGACCAGCACGACGGCGATCTGCCCGAGATTGCGCAGGTAGGCGATGGCGCGACCGATGTCCTTGATGATCGAGGGCTGGATGCCCTCGGTCGGCTCGTCCAGCAGGAGCAGCCGCGGCCGCATCACCAGCGCGCGCCCGATCGCGAGCTGCTGCTGCTGACCGCCGGAGAGATCGCCACCGCGCCGACCCAGCATGTCGTTGAGCACGGGAAACAGCGAGAACACGTCGTCGGGGATCGAGCGATCCTCGCGCTTGAGCGGCGCAAAGCCGGTCTTGAGATTCTCCTCCACCGTGAGCAGAGGAAAAATCTCCCGCCCTTGCGGCACGTAAGCGACGCCGCGCCGCGCGCGCTCGCTCGGCTTGAGCCAGGTGATATCGGCGCCGTCGAAGGTGATCGTACCCTTGCTGACCGGATGCTGGCCGGCGAGCGCGTCGAGCAGGCTGGTCTTGCCGACGCCGTTGCGACCGAGCACGCAGGTCACCTTGCCCGGCTCCGCCGACAGCGACACGCCGCGCAGCGCCTGCGCCGCGCCGTAGTGGAGATCGACTGCATTCACCTGCAGCATGGAATCAGCGCCCCAGATAGACTTCGACCACGCGCTCGTTGGCCGAGACCTGGTCGATGGTGCCCTCGGCCAGCACCGAGCCTTCGTGCAGGCAGGTGACTTTGACCCCAAGCTCGCGGACGAAGGTCATGTCGTGCTCAACCACCACGACGGTGCGATCGCGGTTGATCTCCTTGAGCAGGTCGGCCGTCTGCCGCGTCTCGGCGTCGGTCATGCCGGCGACCGGCTCGTCGACCAGGAGCAGCTTTGGTTCCTGCGCCAGCAGCATGCCGATCTCGAGCCATTGTTTCTGGCCGTGTGCCAGCGATCCGGCGACGCGGTGGCGCACCGGCGACAGGCGGATGATCTCGAGGATGCGATCGATCTGGTCGGCTTCTTCCCTGGTTTCGCGCCAGAACAGAGTCTTGCGCGCGCGCCGGTCGGCTTTCAGCGCAAGGGCGATATTGTCCTCGACCGTGTGCATGTCGAACACGGTCGGTTTCTGAAACTTGCGGCCGATTCCGAGCAGCGCGATCTCGGTCTCGTCGAGCCGCGAGAGATCGTGAGTGCCGCCGTCGAAATAGACGTCGCCGGTATCGGGCCGCGTCTTGCCGGTGACCACATCCATCATGGTGGTCTTGCCGGCGCCGTTGGGGCCGATGATGGCGCGCATCTCGCCCGGCTCGATGGTGAAGGAGAGATTGTTGAGCGCGCGAAAGCCGTCGAACGACACGGTGATGCCGTTGAGATAGAGCAGCGCGGATGTGGTGCGGGGCTCCATCGCTCACTCCGCCGGCCGCGGGCTAGCGTCGCCCACACGATCGGCCGCGGGGGCGGCCCCGTCGCCAGGCCGGCGCTCGCGCCACCGCCGCCACCAATGGTGAATAGTGCCGACGACGCCGCGCGGCAGCAGTAGGGTCACGGCAATGAATAATCCGCCCAGCACGAACAGCCAGTAGGGCGCGAGGAATCCGCTGGTGAAATAGGTTTTGCCGTAGTTCACCAGCACGGCGCCGAGCACCGCCCCGGTAAGCGTGCCGCGCCCGCCGACCGCGACCCAGATCACCGCCTCGATCGAATTCCCCGGCGAGAACTCGCTCGGATTGATGATACCCACCTGCGGCACGTAGAGCGCGCCGGCCACCCCGGCCATGCAGGCGGACAGCGTGAACACGAACAGCTTGTATGCCTCGACCCGATAACCCAGAAAGCGGGTGCGCGCCTCGGCATCGCGGATGGCGACCAGCACCTTGCCGAACTTTGAGCTTACGATCACGCGGCAGATGACGAAGCCGAGCATCAACGCGAGCGCCGAAATCATGAAGAGTGCCGCCCGCGTGCCCGGCGCCTGCACATTGAAGCCGAGAATGTCCTTGAAGTCGGTCAGGCCGTTGTTGCCGCCAAAGCCAAAATTATTGCGGAAGAAGCCGAGCATCAGCGCGAAGGTCAGCGCCTGGGTGATGATCGAGAGATAGACGCCGGTGACGCGGCTGCGAAACGCGAACCAGCCGAACACGAAGGCGAGCAGGCCGGGTACGAACAGCACCATGAAGGCGGCATA
>JBKPUA010000054.1:0-4145 GCA_046735815.1 Pseudomonadota bacterium | reverse complement strand
CAGGTCGGTTGGATATGTCAGGCAGTCGCGGATGAACGCGCGGCGCTCGAGGCCGAGATCGCGCGTTTGCAGGCCGAGAGCGCCGCGCTCAAGAAGGAATTAATGGCGCACGATCTGCCGTTGCCGGGCACGGTCAGGCCGGAACCGCCGTCCTCCAAGTCCGGCAAACCGGCGGAGCCGCGTCTGGAGTTACCCAGTGATGCCGATCTCAACAAGGTGATGAGTTTCGTCGAGAAGGTCTGGCGCCGTCTCGTCGAGATGATCGTGACGCTGCAGAAAGACATGAACAAGACCTGATGGCGGCGAGGCGCGTGAGCAGCGTGCTATCTTCCGTGATCAGCGTCTCCGCCGAGATTATTACGACCGCGACACTTGTGGTGGAGACCGGCGGGCAGGGTTTCACCGAGATCACCGATGCGGCGGCGCGGTTCATCCGCGAGTCCGACGCAAGGAGCGGTGTGCTGCTCCTCTTCATGCGCCACACGTCGGCGTCGCTCGTGTTTCAGGAGAACGCTGATCCCGACGTGCGTACCGATCTGGCAAGCGCGCTCGATCGTCTCGCTCCCGTCAACGCCGGCTGGATCCATGATGTCGAGGGCCCCGACGACATGCCCGCCCACGCAAAGACCATGCTGACCGGCGTGTCACTCCACGTCCCGGTCATCGACGGCAAGCTCACCCTCGGCACGTGGCAGGGCATCTACGTCGTCGAGCACCGCGCCAGGCCGCATCGGCGGAAAATCGTGCTGCAATTCGTCGGCAGCAGGCGGTGAGACCGCTCGCCGAGCGTGTGAGCGGCGAAGGCGGCGAAGCGGTGAACAAGATCCGAAAGCTGTGGTAAACTGTGAGACTAGTGGCCATTGCGGGCCCAAGAAAGATGTTGAGGGGGAAATGAAGCGGGTCGGCGAATCGGCGCGGCTGGTTATCGCGGACGACCATCCGTTGTTTCGCGGCGCCTTGCGCGAAGCGGTCTCTGGTCTGTTCGACCATGTGGAGATTGCCGAGGCGGGTTCCTTCGACGATGTGGCGCATCTGTTGGAGCACGGCGGGGAGGTCGATCTCATCTTGCTCGATCTGGCCATGCCAGGGGTGCGCGGCTTCTCCGGGCTTATGTATCTGCGCGCGCAATATCCGAGCGTACCGATCATCGTGGTCTCGGCCAACGACGACCCCGGAGTGATCCGCCGCTGCATGGATTTTGGGGCGTCAGGATTCATTCCCAAGACCCTCGGCATCGACGCCATGCGTGCGGCGGTCGCACGCGTATTCGAGGGTGGCCTTTGGACGCCTGCGGACATCGATCTCGGCGGTGGGGCGGATGCGGAGACGGCGGACCTGATGACACGGCTCGCGTCATTGACACCGCAACAGGTGCGCGTGCTGATGATGCTGTCGGAGGGCCTGCTCAACAAGCAGATCGCCTACGAGCTGGGCGTCTCCGAAGCCACAGTCAAAGCGCACGTCTCGGCCATCCTGCAGAAGCTCGGCGTCGAAAGCCGCACCCAAGCGGTGATCGCCGCGGCGAAGATCGAGGCTGGCCAATGGCCGCAGCCCGCAGGCGTCAGGCACTGACGGGTCAGTCGGTCGGCGGCATATATCCCTTCGGCGCTTCGTGCATCAGAGCGAGCGTGTGATGATCAGGATCGGAGAAGAACGCCATCCACAAGTCGTGATCGTCCATCTTCGCGATGAGATGGGGCGGATGATCGAATGACACGCCACGCCGTTCGAGCTCTCGCACGGCCAGCGCGATGTCGGCGCATCGGAAATAGATCACGGAGCTGCGCCCGATTGCGTCTCGATCCTTGGCCTTTTCAAGCATCAGTCGCACCCCGGCGCAATCGAAGAAGCATAGATCGCCGAAGCGAAACAGCTTTCGCAGCCCGAGCGTCTGCTCATAAAAAACCTCGGCCTGATTGACGTCGCCGACCGCAAGCGCGATCTGCCCGATTTGGCTGAGGTTCAGAAGCATCGATCTCCCGCTGAACGCGCTGCGAGCACCTGCCGCGATCGCATGCTACGGTTGGTAGTGTTACTTAAAGTAGCATTTAGCCTCACGTCCTGTCTAGTCCAGGTTAAAACAGGGGCCCGTGACCTATTCCGCCGCGGCCACCCGCTGCATGCGCCATTGCGCCAGCAGTGCTCGCAGCGCGGCGGGCTTGATCGGCTTGTTGAGCAACTGGATGCCGTTCGCGCGCGCCTCCTCGCGCACGTGCGGGCTGCGATCGGCGGTGATGAGGATGGCTGCGAGGTCGGCGCCGAAGCGTCGTCGCAACTCCGCGATAGCGGCGATCCCATTGCTGTCGTCGAGATGGTAATCCACCAGCAGTCCGTCGGGCGAGGCCTTGGCGTCGGTCACGGCCGCGATCGCCGCCTTGAGACCCGGCGCCTTGAGAACGCGGCAACCCCAGCCGCCGAGCAACGTTTCCATGCCGTCAAGGATGGCAAGGTCATTGTCGATGCACACCACGGTGACGCCGGACAGCTGCACCCGATCGATCCCCCGCGCCATCCGCGGATGCTGACCCATGGGGGCGGCCGCTGCGATTGGAACCTCGACCGAAAAATGTGATCCGCGACCGACCGTCGAGGTGACGACAATCCTGTGGTCGAGCACGCGCGCAATGCGTTCGACGATTGACAGCCCCAGCCCCAATCCGCGTGCCACCTTGGCGCCTTGATCGAGTCGGTGGAACTCCTGGAAAATCGCGCGCTTCTTGGAAGCCGGAATGCCTAGGCCGGTGTCATAGACGTCGATGCGTAGCCGTCGTCGGCGCCGCCGGGAGCCGACGAGCACACGGCCCTTGGGAGTGTATTTGATCGCATTGGACACGAGGTTCTGTAGCAGCCGCCGCAACAAGCGTCGGTCCGACTGCACGCCCAACGAGCAGGGCACAAATTGCAGCTTCAGCCCCTTCTCCTGCGCCATGGGCGTGAACTCGACCTCGAGTTGGCGGAAAAGCTCATCGATGCGAAAGCTGACGACTTCCGGCTTCATCGCACCGGTATCAAGCCGAGAAATATCAAGCAGGGCACCGAATATTTCTTCCACGGCATCGAGGGAGGCGTCGATATTGCCGATCAACTGGGCGTCGTTGCCCCCGCCCTGACGCTCGACCAGACTGGTGACGTAAAGACGTGCGGCGTTGAGCGGCTGCAGGATGTCGTGGCTCGCGGCTGCGAGGAATCGGGTCTTGGAGATATTGGCCTGGTCGGCCTCGGCCTTGGCACGGCCGAGTTCGGTGTTGAGGTGGGTCAATTCCTCGGTACGTTCTTGCACCCGACGTTCCAGCGATTCGTTCGCACGCTCGAGCTCTTCTGCCGCCTTCACGCTCGGTGTGATGTCGGTGAAGGTCGTGACGATACCGCCATCGGGCATCGGATTGGCGCGTACCTCCATCACCAGATCGCGGTCCGTGAAGCGCTCGAGGAATGGCTCGCCACTGGCGACGTAGCGGACGAGACTTTCACGCACGAGCATTTCGATGGCGTCCTTGTCGGAGGTTCTGCCTTCGGCGTGAAAACGCAAGATGTCGTCGAGGCCGGTGCCGACGCGCGTGAGCTGCGGCGGCAATGCGAGAATCTCGCCGAATTGGCGATTCCAACACACCAAATGCAGGCTCTTGTCGAAGACGGCGATGCCCTGCCGCACGTGGTCGAGCGCGGTCTGCAAAATCTCCCGGTTGTAGTGAATGGCGGCGTTGGCGTCGTCGAGAAGCTTGAGTGCCGCTTTGGTCGACACCGTGCGCTTGCGCAGAAGCAAGGAAAGCACGAGACGTGATGATGCCGCGCCGATGGCCGACGCCAGCAAATGCTCGGCATATCGCAAGAGCTGGAAATCGGCTTCGGCTTTCGGATCGATACTGATGCCGCGCGTCAAAGCATAGCTGCCGAACGAGGTGCGGGTGCGTTCCTGGCCGAGATAGCGAGCCACGGTCGTGGTCAATTCTTCTACCGTCACCGACGAGCGCCACAGCCGGAAGGTCGGAGCAATAGGGGCCAGGTGCGAAGGAACGAAAAGATCGGCCTGCAGCCGTTCGATCGAGGACGGAGTTCGCTCCAGCGAGGCGACGACATAGGCAAAGACGTTCAGCGAAAGGCTCCAGATCACCCCGTGGGCGAGCGGCGGCAGATCGAGCCCGAAC
>JBKPUA010000053.1:0-8659 GCA_046735815.1 Pseudomonadota bacterium | reverse complement strand
CCGATCCGGCCCTGCTCGTGCAGACGGCTCATGATGCGATAGTGCACATAGGTGGCAGTGCCCTCGTTCATGACCTTGGTCTGACCCTGGGGATAGAAGTACTGCGCGATGTGGCGCACGATCCGCAGCAGCTCGCGCTGCCAGGCGTGCAAGCGCGGCGCGGACTTCTCGAGAAAATAGAGGATGTTCTCCTGCGGCAATCCGAGTAGCGCCCGGCGCCGCTCGATGCTCAGCTCGGACGCGCTCTTTCCGGGCCCGGTCGGGACCGTGCGCCACAGGTCGTTGAATACGCGCTCCTCGTGGCTGCGCCGTTCGCGCTCCCGCTTCTCCTCCTGGCGCAGATCGAGCTTCCTCTTGCCGGGGTAGCGGTGAACGCCATGGGACATGAGGGCATGGGCGGCATCGAGGGTGCGCTCGACCGCGGCCTGGCCGTGGCGTTCCTCGCACTGCGCGATGTAACCCTTGGCGAATTCCAGATAGTCGAGAATACCGTGGGCGTCCGTCCACAGCTTGAAGAGATAGTTGTTCTTGAAGAAATGATTGTGGCCGAAGGCGGCATGCGCGATCACCAGCGTCTGCATCGTCGCCGTGTTTTCCTCCATGAGGTAGGAAATACACGGCGAGCTGTTGATCACGATCTCGTAGGCGAGGCCTTTCAGACCGCGGCGATAGAGCGCCTCGTGATGCGCAAAATGCTTTCCGAACGACCAATGCTTGTAGAACAGCGGCATGCCGATCGAGGAATAGGCATCCAGCATCTGCTCGGCGGTGATAACCTCGATCTGGTTCGGATAGACGTCGAGACCGAGCTCGGATCGCGCAACCTCCTCACAGGCGTCGTGCACCCGCTGCAGGATGGAGAAATCCCAATCGGCGCCCTGGTAGAGGCGCCCGGTCGCAGTGGCGGTCATGACGCGATCTTCTCCTGCCCCCGCCGGCGCTGGAACAGATCGTGGAAGACCGGGAAGATCTCGCTTCGGTTGCTGACCTTGCGCATGGAGAGGGGCGCCCCATAGGCGCGCAGGCGCTCGTAGAGCGTCCACAGCGCGGAATCCGGCATGGCGCTCGATTGGCCGGCCTCGCCCACCTCCAGATAGGCGAAATATTGGGTGACGGGCAGGATCGCGTCCTGCAGCAGCCGCCCAGTCAACTCGCCGTCGGCGTGGGAGTTATCCCCGTCCGAGGCCTGAGCGGCGTAGATGTTCCAGTCGGCAGGGCGATAGCGCGTGCGCACGATCTCGTTCATCGCCTCGAGCGCGCTCGAAACCAGAGTTCCGCCCGAGGCGGGGCTGCGGAAGAACGTTTCCTCGTCCACCTCTTCGGCGCGGTCGGTGTGACGAATGAAGACGATCTCGACGTGGCGGTAGCGCCGCGTGAGAAAGACGTAGAGCAGCATGTAGAAGCGCTTCGCCAAGTCCTTCATGTGCTCGGACATGGAGCCGGACACGTCCATGAGGCAGAACATGACCGCCTGAGCGATGGGCTTGGGCTCAGTCTCGAAGCGGCGATAGCGAATATCGATCGGGTCGATGTAGGGAATGCGCCGCATCTTGGCTTTCATCGCTTCGAGCTCCGCCCGCAGCACCGCCCGATCCTCGCCTTCGCAATCGGCGATCTCCGCTTCGAGCTGCTCGATGGTCTCGGGCCGCGGCCGGCGCAGCGCGACCCGCCGCGCCATGGCCACCCGCATGGTGCGGCCGACCGCGATGTTCGCGGGCGAACCGGAGACCGCGTAGCCGGCGCGGCGAAGGCTCTCGTGCTCGGCCTCGGCGAGCCGGCGCTTGGCGAGGTCGGGCAGCTCGAGATCATCGAGGAACAGGTCGAGGAATTCCTCGCGGGTGAGCATGAAGCGAAACGCGTCCTCACCGTCGCCTTCGCCGGGCTCGCGTGGCTTCCCGCCCCCTTGGCTTGAGCGCGGAAGCATGTCGCCTTCGATGAACTTCTTGTTGCCCGGAAAGATCTGGTCGCGGATGCCGCCGGAGCCGCGGCGAAGCTGCGGCTCGTCCATCCCGTCGAGCGGAAGGCTCACCTCGCCGCCCTGCAACACGTCGCGGATGTCGCGGCTCTGCGAGGAGTTCTTTACGGCTCGCTGCACCAGCGCCTTGGCACGGCGCAGAAACCGCTGACGGTTCTCGAGGCTCTTGCTGCCCGGGTTCAGCCGCCGGTCGACGATGTGCATGGTCACTTTCGCGTCCGGTTCACCCGGCTTGCTTCACCCGCATGTACCATTCGACCAGTCGGCGAACCTGACGCTCGGTATAGCCACGGCCCACCATGCGCCGGACGAACTCGCCATGCTTCTTCTCCGTCTCGCCGTCCTTCTTGGACCCGAATGAAATCACCGGGAGGAGATCCTCCACCTGGGAGAACATCCGCTTCTCGATCACCTCGCGGATCTTCTCGTAGCTGGTCCAAGCCGGGTTCTTGCCGCCATTGTGCGCACGCGATCGCAGCGAGAATTTGACGATCTCGTTGCGGAAGTCCTTCGGGTTGGCGATCCCCGCCGGCTTCTCGATCTTGGTCAATTCTTGATTGAGCAGCTCGCGGTCGAGCAGTTGACCGGTGTCGGGGTCCTTGAAGTCCTGGTCCTCGATCCAGGCGTCGGCATAGTCGACGTAGCGATCGAACAGGTTCTGCCCGTAATCAGCATAGGATTCGAGATAGGCCTTCTGGATCTCGTGGCCGATGAACTCGGCATAGCGGGGGACGAGCTCGGCCTTGATGAACTCGACATAACGCTTCTCGGTCTCCTCCGGCGGCTGCTCGCGGCGGATCGCCTGCTCAAGTACGTACATGAGGTGGACCGGGTCGGCCCCCACCTCGGCGGTGTCGTGATTGAAGGTCGCGGCCAGCACCTTGAAGGCGAAGCGAGTCGAGACGCCGTCCATGCCTTCGTCGACGCCGGCGGCGTCCTTGTATTCCTGCACACTGCGCGCCTTGGGGTCGGATTCCTTCAGGCTCTCGCCGTCGTAGACCCGCAGCTTCGCGAACAAGGTCGAGTTTTCATGCTTACGCAAGCGCGAGAGCACCGTGAAACGGGCGAGCGTCTCGAGCGTCGCCGGGGCGCACGGCGCGCCGGCAAGCTCCGAGCTCTGAATGAGCTTGTCGTAGATCTTCTGCTCCTCGGTGATCCGCAGGCAGTAAGGAACTTTGATCACGCAGATGCGGTCGATGAAGGCCTCGTTGTTCCTGTTGCTCTTGAAGCTCTGCCATTCGGCCTCGTTCGAGTGCGCAAGAACGGTGCCCGAGAACGGGATGGCGCCGATGTTCTCGGTGCCGATGTAGTTGCCCTCCTGGGTCGCGGTGAGCAACGGATGCAGCATCTTGATCGGCGCCTTGAACATCTCGACGAATTCGAGGATGCCCTGGTTGGCGCGGTTGAGGCCGCCGGAATAGCTGTAGGCGTCGGGATCGTTCTGGGCGAACGTCTCGAGCTTGCGGATATCGACCTTGCCCACGAGCGAGGAGATGTCCTGATTGTTCTCGTCACCGGGCTCGGTCTTGGCGATGGCGATCTGCCGCAAGCGCGACGGCTGAAGCCTCGCAACCCGAAAGCGCGAGATATCGCCGCCGAAGGACTCGAGCCGTTTGAGGCACCAGGGGCTCATGAGCCCGTTGAGGCGCCGACGCGGGATGCCGTAGCGCTCCTCGAGGATCGATCCCATCGTCTCCGGATCGAACAAGCCGAGCGGGCTCTCGAATACCGGGCTCAGCTCATTGTCCGCCTTCAGCACATAGATCGGGTGGACCTCCATGAGCGACTTGAGCCGTTCCGCCAGCGATGACTTGCCGCCACCGACCGGCCCCAGCAGGTAGAGAATCTGCTTGCGCTCCTCGAGCCCCTGCGCCGCGTGACGGAAAAAGGAGACGATGCGCTCGATCGTCTCCTCCATGCCGTAGAATCCGGAGAACGCCGGATAGGCGCGGATCGTGCGGTTCAAAAAAATTCGGCCAAGGCGAGGGTCCTTGGCCGTGTCGATCATCTGGGGCTCGCCGATGGCGGCCAAGATCCGTTCCGCTGCGTTGGCGTAGCGCATGGGATCGCCGCGGCAGGACTCGAGGTACTCCGCGATCGGCATGTCCGTCTCGCGTCTGGCCTCGAAGGAGCGGGCAAAGGTGTTGAACAGAGAATCGTTGTACATAACCCCTCTCTATTACCGTTGGCCCCCTATGGCCACGACCAGAGCGCGGCACTTCTGATCGCGAATCAGGCAACCTTTATGCCAATTGGATACTCCCTCACCCCCACCCGCAATACGGCAAACTGTGCATCCCCCAATTTGTAGGACGCATCTGCTAACAAATTGTGCGTATCGGCTGCCTTTGCTTGCCGCCGCGTTCGAGCCGCCCGCCCTGGCTGCGAGTCGCGCTTGCCACATAAAAGCCGAATTCGCGCAGCCCGGCGCACCGTTAGCTACCGAACATTGCCGACGTCGCGCCGAGTTGGCGCTCATCGACAGCGCAGGCCAATCGCCCATTTGTGCGCGCCACCGCCCAAATATTTCGCAGCGCCGATGCACGCGCCGCAGCGCTATCGGCGGCCCGTGTCTGACGACTGTTGCGGTGCCGCCGTACCATGCGCGACCGGTTGTTGCGCGTCTGCAACGTGGGTTCGTTCCGCCAAAATGCGGGAGCGAGACCGGCGACGCACGCTCGCCGCCCTTCGTGCTCCCGCATATTCGCGCCTTCAGGCACGGCGGCGCGTGCAATGACTCGAATAGGGGAGGAAGCGCGCGATGCGCCCTTTCGACTCTGTCTCTGCGCTGCTCCATTGCAGCCCACCTCGCTCACGACCCGCGTCACGACCACTCAGACTCCGCCCCGCTTGGACCGCTTCAAGAAGACGATCCCGCGCTCAGCAAAGGCGTCGAATTCATATCATATCTGCTATTTGAAGTCAATACGTTACGTAGTCGAAAATAGAAGACAGAGCGCGTCCGGAGACGTTCGTTCCGTGCCGCCGGAGAAAGGGTTACTCCGTCACCAGCCACGCGCCGTGGCCGAGCTCCGCCGGGAAGACGGCGGTGAGACCGCGCTCGCTCCGCTGGGTTGTAAGCCCGGCGCGCCGCCACAGCTCGCCGAGCCGTGCGAGCGAGCCTGCCCGGATGCCATAGGCGCCGACGAACGGCAGCGAGGGGATGACAACCTCCGGGAGCCGCTGCGCGAAGGCGTCCGCGCTCATGAGCTCGATGCAGCCGCGGTCGAGCGCGATCCGTGGTCCGAACGGCGAGGGCGCCGCATTGCGGCCGGTGAAGCGCGCAAAGCGCGCGGCCGCTTCCTCCGGATCGCCGACCACGATGACGACGCTCGTGAGCGCGAGCGCGTCGTTGGGATGCGCGAGCCAGCGCGGCTGCCACACGTTCGCCTCGCTGCGGTGGGTGAGGATTTGGATGCGGCCCTCGGGCATCTCTCCGGGCACGAGGCGCGCCAAGGTGAAGGCTGCCGTGCCGGGGCCGGACGGCGTATCGACCGGGCGCTGCATCTCGACGAGCGCCTGCATGCGAAAGCCGGCATCGGCGAGCCGCCGATGCGCCGCGGAGGCATCGGCCACCGCGAAGGCGGCGAGATGCACACCGGGATGGCGCGCCACGGCGGTCTCGAGCTCGCGGCCGAGCGGCGTGTCGGCGGTCTTGAACAACGCCTCGACATAGCCGCGTCGCAGCATCGCCGTGACGTTGCCGGTGCCGGTGGGACGCTCGCCGCCGTCGGGGCCGGGGTTGACCTGAATGGAAACCGGTGTCGGAGCAAAGCCCGCGCGCGCGAGCGCGCGGCTCGCCGCCTCGGCATCGCGCACGAAATGGCCGACGTGGTCGAGGAAGATCTCCCCGCCCATGGGAAGCTGGCGGTCGGCTTGGGATTTCGCACCTTGCATTGATGGACCTTATTGCTGGTCGCCTCGTTGATCCGTCACGCACCAGAATGAATGGCATAACTTGTGCTAGGATTTGCAATTCGTAGCCCGCATTGAGCGAAGCGCAATGCGGGGAGGGCTCACCCGCGCGACACCAACCCGGATTTCGCCATGGCGCGTTGAAGACGTGCGTAAACGCGCTTTAGGCTCCATCCGGGCTACGATCACCAAACATGACGAGCGTGACCGAGATCAACCGTTCGGAACCGGCGCTAACTTCGACAGCCGCGGGCACCAGCGGACCTGCCATTTCGTTCCAGCATATCTCCAAGCAGTTTCCGGCGGCTGATGGCGGTCAGCTCGAGGTGTTGCGCGACGTGAGCTTCGATGTTCCGGCGGGCAAGATCGTCGCCATTCTCGGGCCTTCCGGCTCGGGCAAGTCTACGCTCCTCAACCTCGCCGCCGGGCTTCTTTCTCCGGACGCCGGCCGCGTGGTCGTGATGGGCCGAGGCACCGACGGCGCGGTCGATTGGAGCCAGGTCGGCTACATGTTCCAGGACGACCGTTTGCTGCCGTGGCGGGTGGCAATCCGCAACGTGGCGCTCGCGCTCGAAGCCGGCGGGATGCCGGCGGCCGAGCGCTTGCGGCGCGCGGGCGCGGCATTCGATCTGGTCGGACTCGCCGGGTTCGAGCAGGCCTATCCGCACCAGCTGTCCGGCGGCATGCGCAGCCGAGTGGCGCTCGCGCGCAGCCTCGTCGCCGAGCCGCAGCTGCTGTTGATGGACGAGCCGTTCTCACGGCTCGATGCCCAGACCCGCGGCAGCATGCATCGCGAGCTCCTTCGCATCCATGACATGAGGGGCATGTCGATCCTCTTCGTCACCCATGACGTGGAGGAGGCGGTCGTGCTTGCTGACCGCGTGGTGATGATGTCGGCGCGTCCGGGCCGCGTTCGCCGCACCGTCGCCGTGTCGCTGGCGCAGCCGCGGGTCGCAACGTCCGACGTTGCTGCCGCGCTCATCGCCGAATTGCGCGCCTCGCTCGAGGCCGAACCGCCACAGGAGGTGCAACCATGATCACCCGCAGGACCAGCCGCACGTTGCTGCTCGCGCTCGCCACCGCCCTCGTCTGCGGCGCTCCGTGCGCGAGCGCCCAGGACAAGATCAGGATCGGATATTGGACGAGCGGCTTCAGCGTCGGTTTCGGCGCGGTGCTGGAGGCCGGCAAGTTCGTCGAGCAGCAAGGCCTCGTGCCGGAATACCTCCACTTCGCCGACGTCAACGGCCCGACCAAGGCGATCCTTACCCAGTCCATCGACACGGCCTTCGCGGCGGCGACCACTGGCGCGTTCACGCTGGGCATTCAAGGCGCGCCGATCGAGATCGTGCTCGCCTCGCAGATCGCGGAGGCGACTTTCGTCAGCAAGCAAGGCTCGCCGATCAGGTCGATCACCGACCTCAAGGGCAAGAAGCTCGGCATGTCGCCGGTCGGTAGCGCCACCTACGCGATCGCCGCCGCGGTGCTGGAGAAGAATTTTGGGCTCAAGCCGTCGGACTACACGCCGGTGGGCGGCAACGAAGGGCAGCTCGTGAGCTTCCTCCAGCGTGGCGACATCGATGCGGCGTCGCTGCGGGCGGTGACCATCGCCTCCGTTCCCGACCTCAAGCTGCAGGTGCTGGGCCGCGTGGTCGACGAATGGAAGAAGATGACCAAGTCCGATGCCGTTCCGATCCTAGCCGCGACCATCGTCCACAAGACTTTCGCGCAACAACATCCCGACGCGACGGTGAAGTTCCTGCGCGCCATGATCGCGGCGACGCGCTTCGGCCGCGAGCAGACCGACAAGGCGGCCGAGATGCTGCGCCAAGCAAGCAATCTCGACGCCAAGGACGCGACCTCCTATGCGCGGCTGTGGAACGACATCTACACCGCCAGCATGGAGGCTGCCGACGTCGCCACCTTCAAGACCATGGCGGAAATCTTCCGAGTCGGGGGGACCATCGAAGGGCGGGTGCCGGACAGCCTGTTCGTCACCGGCCCCTTCGAGCAGGCCAAGCGCGCGCCATGACCGCCGCGACCCTCACCGCCGCCCGGCCGGCACGGGTGCCGGTCGTGTTGCAGCGGCTCGCGCTGGCACTGCTGCTGCTCGGCATGTGGTGGCTCGTCTCGCTCGCGGCGCCGCCCTACGTGCTGCCGCGACCGGAGCGGGTGTTCACGCGCATCGTGCAGCTCACGCAGAGCGGCGATCTGCCCATCAACCTGCTCACCACGCTCGGACGCGTGCTGGCGGGCTTTGCGATCGCGGTCGCCATCGGCGTGCCGGGCGGCATTCTGCTCGGCTCGCACCGCGCGCTCGGCACCTTCTTCGAGCCGGTCCTGCCGGTGCTCAACACCGTATCGTCGGCGATCTGGGCGATCTTCGCCATCATCTGGTTCGGGCTCTCGCCTATGACGCCGATCTTCGTGGTGCTGATGACGGCGTTCCCGTTGATCGTGACCAATGTCTGGCAGGGGACTCAGGCGGTCAACGCCGATTACGTGGAGCTCGCGCAAGCGCTGCGCTTCTCACGTCGCAAGACCCTGATGAAGATCTATCTGCCGGCGATCCTGCCCTACTTCTTCTCCGGCGCGCGGCTGGCCTTCGGCTTCGGCTGGCGGGTGAGCCTCGTGGCGGAGACGCTCGGCGCCTCGAGCGGCGTCGGCTATCGGCTGCGCCAGGCCTCCGACTTGATCCAGATGGACCAGGTCTTCGCCTGGACCATCGTGCAGGTGGCAATGATGCTCGTCATCGAGATCGGCGTCCTGCAG
>JBKPUA010000052.1:0-32731 GCA_046735815.1 Pseudomonadota bacterium | reverse complement strand
ATGGTTCGCCGCGCGGCTACTGACAGGCTTCATCGGTCTCGATGGTGTCGGCGCGGTCGTGCTCGGGCTCGTCGTCGGCATTGGCGTCTTTCTCGGCCTCATGCGATGGCCTGGCCGGCGCTGGCGGGTGGAGCAGCTGCTAGACGATTGGATCTGCGCTCATGATTACCTGCACGGTCGGCGTCCCGATATCGATGCGCGGCTCGACTCGTTCACCGCGACCGTCGTCGCCCAGGCACGTACAGGCGCGGCGGACGAGATCGTGCTGGTCGGCCACAGCCTGGGCGCCATGCTCGTGCTCGACATCCTTGTGCGCGCGCTCGCGCGCGATCCCGACGTGGGCCGCCATGGCGCGACGCTCTGCGTGCTCACCGTCGGCGCGACCATCCCGAAATTCGCGTTGCATCCGCGCGCCGGCGAGATGCGGCGCAAAATTGCGCGCATCGCCGCTGAGCCGTCGATCGCCTGGGCCGAGTACCAGTCGCGCGACGACACCATCAGCTTCTACAAGTTCGATCCGGTCGCGCTCAAACGCATCCCCGACGACCGGATCGATGGCAAGCCGGTGATCCGCCGCGTCCAGATTCACGACATGGTGCAGCCGGAAACCTTCGCCCGCTCGCGGCGCAGCGTGCTGCGGCTGCACTACCGCTCCGTCATGGCCAACGATCGCCGCGCGCCCTATGACTACTACCTAATGGTGAACGGTCCCGTCGCCTTTGCAGGCTGGACCACCGCGCCGGCGGGCTTCCTGGATTTCATCGCCACCGACGGCAGCTACCATGAGCGATCGCCGGGCCGCACGGTCGCCGCGCATGCCCCGACATGACGCCACTCGTCGCCAAGGTGATCTGGGTCATCGGCGTCGTCGGCTGGTTCATCATCCGCTATCCTCATGACCGCCGCTCGCGGCGCACGCCCAAGCGCCGGCGCAGCGACAGCGCGCGCGAGAGTGTGCTGATGGCGATCTCGGCCACCGGACTGGGCATCCTTCCGGCGATCTATGTGTTCGGCAATGCGCCAGCCTTCGCCAACTACGCCTTCCGTCCGTGGCAGGCGTGGCTCGGCGCCGCGGTCTTCGCCGCTGCGCTGTGGCTGTTCTATCGTACCCACAAGGATCTCGGGCGCAACTGGTCGGTCACCTTGGAAGTGCGCGAGCAGCACACCCTGGTGACCAGCGGCGTCTACGCCCACGTGCGCCATCCCATGTATTCCGCGTTCTGGCTCTGGGCCATCGCGCAGGCGCTGTTGCTGCCGAACTGGATCGGCGGACCGGCGGGGCTCGTCGGCTTCGGGGCGCTGTTCTTCCTGCGCGTGGGGCGCGAAGAGGCGCTGATGATCGAGACCTTCGGCGAAGAGTATCGGCGCTACATGGCGCGCACCGCCCGCGTCCTGCCGGGGGTCTATTAGCTCTGTGCGGTAGCTCAGCGCGGGCGCTGCAGGGCGGCGACGAAGCCGGCGATGGCCCGTGCCGGCAACAGCTTGCAAACGAGAATGCTGAACCGGTCGATCGGCCTCGGTACCACCATGGGCTTGCCTGCCTTGAAGCCGCGCCACCCCGCCGCGGCGATGTCGGCCGGGTTGGAGCGGGGCATGAGCTTCATGAGCCAGGTTTGCCCCACCGAGCAGCGCTCGAAGAAAGGGGTTCGCACCACGCCCGGGGCGAGGCAGGTGACGGTGACGCCGGTGCCGGCGACCTCGGCGGCGAGCGCCGCGGAGAACGAGTTCACATAGGCTTTCGAAGCGTAATAAACCGCCATGTTTGGCCCGGCCGCGTAGCCGGTGATCGAGCCTAGGTTGAGAATGCCGCCATGGCCGCGCGCGAGCATTCCGGGCAGGACGCGGAGCGTGAGCTCGGTCAGGGCGCGGATATTGACGTCGAGCAGGCTCAGCTGCTCGCTGCGAGAGGCTTGCGCGGCCGGACCGAACACGCCGAAGCCGGCGCTGTTTACCAGTACGTCGCAGTAGAGGCCGCGCTCGGCGAGCGCGCCTTCGATGGCATCGAGGGCGCCGGGGGCGGTGAGGTCGAGTGGAAGCGCCGCCGCTTGCGCGCCGCCGGCCGCAAGCTCGGCGACGAGCGCGTCGAGCGCGACGCGCTCGCGCCCCACGAGCAACAGGAACGAGCCTTCGTGGGCTGCAACGCGCGTGATCGCCTGTCCCAGCCCGGACGAGGCGCCGGTGACGACGATCGCCGGACGCAAGGCTGCGTTTGTCTCGGTCACCATCTTGAGGTCGCAATGTCCCCGCTTTGTGCCACATGCCCATCGACTCGACGGAGACGATCGCAGCGGCGGGCGTCAGCCCCGTTCTTAGCAGGAAAGTTGCCGGCGGGGTTCGCTACGCTGTCAGCGGCCCCCCGCATGGACGGCGCGCGCGAGCGCGCGGCCGACGCAATCATAGCCGGCGGCGGAATTGTGCAGCTGGTCCCACGACACCAGCGCCCCCGAGCGCAGCCCGGCTTCGATGGAGCGGCGCATCAGGGCAAAGCGCGAAAACAGGCCGACGCGCTCTTCACGCGCCACCTCGGCGATGGTCGCCTGCATGATGGAATGCTCGGAGGTGGCGAGCACGATCGGCGCGTATTGCAGATCCATCAGCACCACGTCGGCGCCGGAAGCCTTGAGCCTGCGGACGCCATCGACGACATGCTGTTTGAGGCCGTCGGCGCGGCCACCCCAGGCCACATCATTGGTGCCGAGCTGCCAGATCACCAGATCGGGTCGGTGGACGAGCACGTCGCGGTCGAAGCGGCCGATGCTGCCGCCGATGGTCTCGCCGATACGGCCGCTGTTGACGACCTCGATGCGCGCGTTTGGGCGCAGCCGCGCAAGCTCGCGCCGCATCACCTCGGGGTAGGTCGCGTCGGGGCTCAACACCCACAGCCCGGTGGTGGACGAGGATCCCACCGCGACGATCCGCACCGGCTCGCCGACATTGAGCCGCGCCATGGTGCGCGGCAGCGGCGCGCCCAAGGACAGGCTGCGATTCGCGGCGAGACAAACCTCGGCGTCCGACAGATTCGCCGGCGTCTGGGCAAGAGTCTCTCCGACGGCGAACATATAGAGCCCGGCCAGCAGGCGTGCCGGGATGTTGCCCCAGTGCTTTCGGCGTGCGTCGCCGGCGTGCGGTCGCATCATCGGCGGCTACCCGGCGGCGGCTGGGAAATGCCCGCGTCAGGCGGACGCGACGACGGTCGCAGCTTTATGCGGACCGACCAGTTGCTCGATCTTGTGCGCGTGGGCGACCGCCTGACGGGCGGCGTCGCTGTGGGTGAACAATTCGAGCCGTTCGGTCTCATCGTCTGTGACCGGGGTCATCGCGAGATCGGTGTAGGTGTAGCGGTTCGGGTCCTTCTGCAGCCGCCGGTTGATCCTGTGCAGCCGGAGAAGAAGCCGTATCGCCTGCGTGTACTTTGTCAGGAAGTTCCAGGCATATTTTGGATAGAACGACCAGATCGGCTCGATCGGCATCCCTGGCCGGCGGTCCCGCCGATATTTCCGGCGCAGCAGGCCACCCTGCAACGGATGGGCGTTCTCCAGCGGAACGGAGGAGCTGAACAGGAAAACGAAGCTCACGAGGCGGGACATGCTGCAATTGGTGGCGGCGCCGCGGCGCAGGATCGTCTCCATGTGCTCGGGGGTGTAGAATGTCTCCCAGGCCGAGCGATAGACCTGCTCCCATTCCTCCTTGCTCATCTTGGGATGGTGCGAGACGGCGTGCTCGCCGTCGTAGAGGTTCATGTCCTCGTGCATCCACTCGCCCTTCTGCCACAGCACCTTGTGGTCCTCCGAGCCGGGCAGCGGCGTGAGGCAGAAGAATTCGAGGATGTCGAGCGGGAGCTCCTTCTGGATGATGGCGATGTCCTCGCGGATCGATTCCGGCGTGTCGAACGGAAAGCCGAGGATGTAGCCCGCGGTGGTGATCGCGCCCGCATTCTTCCAGGCGAGCAGCATCTTGCGGTACTCGGTGATCTTGTTCTGGCGCTTCTTGGCGGCAAGGAGATTGGCGGCGTTGATGCTCTCGAGGCCGACCAGGACCCGGTTGGTGCCGGCGCGCGCCGCCTTCTCGATGAAATTCGGAATCTTGTGGCAGAGCGTGTCGACCTGGATCATCAGCCGGATGTACATGTTCTCGCGCTCGCGCAGCATGATGATCCGGTCGAAGATCGCTTCCCAGTCCTTGTTGCGGGCGAGATTGTCGTCGGTGATGAAGAAATGCCGGATGCCCTGCGCGTAGTGTTCGCGAATCGTGCGCTCGACATCGTCCGCCGACCGGCGCCGCGATTTGCGGCCCTGCACATTGATGATGGTGCAGAACGAGCACTGGTAGGGACAGCCGCGGCCGGCATCGAAGCTCGCCAGCGCCTGGAAGGTTTTGCGCAGATGCTCGACCGGGAGGATCGGGGTCGGCTCCGATTCGAGCGACGGCAGATCCTTGAGGTAGTTGTAGATCGGTTTCAACGTGCCGCTGGCCGCGTCCTGCAGAAGGAGGTCCATGCGGCCCTCGAGCTCGCCCGCGAACATGCTCACACCCATGTCGAGGGTCTTCTTGAGGTCGGCCTGCAGCTCCGGCAGCATAGCGAGGCAGCCGGACACGTGAAATCCGCCGACGATCACCGGCACGCCGGCGGCACGGAACGGGCGGGCGATATCGAGCGCGCGCGGATACTGGTTGGTCTGCACGCCGACGACGCCGACCAGGCCGAACCCGCCGTGGCGCCGAAACTGCGCCAGCAGCTTGTCGATTTTGACGCGGGTGTGGATCTCGTCGATCACCGTCACGTCGATGGCGGTGTCGGGTCCGAGCACGCCGCGTTGGGCCGAATCGCGCGCCAGGCTGTAGAGGACGGCAAGCGTGTTGGACGGCACGAACGCGCGCATCCATTGAATGACATAGCCGTCGTCGTCGTAATGTGACGGCTTGATCAGGACGAGCTGAAAGCGCCGTTTGGGCCGCGCCGATGCACCCGCCATGCCTTTACACCCCCCTCCCGGCCAACTAGCGGGAGATCACGTCGTCCACCGCAACTGTAGCACAATCGACGGATACGGAAAAAGCACGGAATTCGCGCCCAAAAGTTCCCATGGGCGAGTCGCACTCACGCCGGTAGGGCATTGCTGACAAGTTTGACGGCAAAAAAGGAAGCGGAGGCTCGAGGCCTCCGCCGCAACTTTGCTTGGGACTTGACGCTGGCGTCAGGTGCGCGGGTTGGCTTCCACCACCTGCGAAGCAGGAGGGGGCGCGGGCCGCCGCTGGGCCGCCGCCGCTGGCCGCGCGGCCGGAGCCTGTGCCGCAGCCGCCGGACGCGACGCCGGGGCCTGCGCCTGCGGGCCACCAGCCGACGACGGCATCATGCGCCGGCCACCGTTGAGCGCGCGCAGTTGGTTCACCCAATCCTCCGGATAGAGGAGGTGGTTACCCGGCGTCCGCAGGCCCATGTGGCTCGCGATGGTCTGAATGAACGCGACGCAGTTCCATGTGGCCGCGTTCCACACCGGCGAGATGGCCTGCAGGTGCTTGATATAGGCAAACACTTCCTTGGCCTGAGCCTCGGTCATGTAGACCCGGTAGCTCGCGGTCAGATACTCCTCGTCGAGGTCGCCATAGCTCTTGCCCGTCTCGGAAAGAACGGGGAGTACGTGACCGATGATGTAGGGAACGACGCTCTCGCTCGCGGGATGAAGGCCCGCGACTTCGATCTCGCGCCGATCGCTGCGCCCATACCATATGAAGGCATGGCCGTAGCTGGCCGCGGTGCGCGCTCGGAAATCGACGTAATAGACTGCCTTGCCGGCAGTTTGTGATGCGGCGCTCGTGTCTTGCGCGCTGGCCGGCTGAACTTGCAGCCCTGCCGAAATCGCGGCCGCGCAAACACTCACCACGAAGGCAAGTCTGCGCGTTCTGTCCCCAGGAAGTCGCATTGCCGGATCCCCCTCACCCTCGATCCACTTCAGGGATGACTGAAGCGGTCAGCGTATAGCGCGTTTCGGTACGATAACCGGGGGGTGCTCACGACACGTCTGCTTCTTACGTTGTGAAGAGAGCAGCCGACGCGAGCACCCCTTCGGTCACATTACGTCCATCAGCCCTTGGTCACGACCGGCGCAGGATACTTGCCGACTGGGACCTTGCCGACCGGGAACTTGCCGATCGGGGCCTTGCCGACGGGGGCCACCGGAGGCGGCGGCTCCTTGCGCGGAAGGTCGGCTGCGGCGGCTGCGCTCAGCATGGCCAAGGATGCAGCCGTTACGGTTAGAATCTTCAGCATGACTAATCCCCTTCGTGTTTGGACAGCATCGCCTTGCGGGACCCCGGATGGGGTAACCGAGAGGGACGCCCCCCTGTCTTCGCACCATCACTTAGCCAGAGCGGTTTCCACCGCTGCACGGCTTAAAAATGCTCTAACAGCCTGCACGACACAATCGAAAAGCGCTGGACTCACTGGCAGCATTAATCATTTCCGGGTCACTGTTGCACAAATATCACCTGCATCGCCTTGGGCCCGCGCGAACGCGCCGAATTTTGCACTTTCGAGTGCCGATTTTGCGGTGACGGTGCGGCGAAGCGCCCGATTCCAATATTGCCAAGGCACTGATTTCTTGAGTCGCGCCCTCAGGAGTTTGCGACTCGGTTCCGAATCCTCTCGCCGCCCCGGGGAGGAATGGGTGTTGTGGTACGGCTTTGCCACGCTAGACTTCGTAGCCAAACGTGAAACGGCCCTCGGGCGGTCGCGGCCGTCAACCGGGGGCCGGGAGGAGAATCGGTCCATGTTTGCCATCACACGACGCGCCGTTGCGTGCGCCTCGCTTGCAATCGCATTGGCTCTACTGACGAGCCTGTCCCCGGCGCGCGCGGCCGATCCGATCAAAGTCGGGTTCAGCATGGCGCTGACCGGGGCGGTGGCGCCAAACGGCAAGCAGAACCTGCTGGCGCTGGAAATCTGGCGCGACGACGTCAACGCCAAAGGCGGGCTGATGGGGCGGCCGGTCGAGCTCGTCTACTACGACGACCAGAGCAATCCCAACAACGTTCCGGGCATCTACACCAAGCTCATCAGCGTCGACAAAGTCGACCTGCTGCTCGGGCCCTACGCCACCAACATGATCGCCCCAGCGATGCCGGGGATCATGCAGGCGAACAAAATGACCATCAGCATGCTGGGCGTGAACGTCAACCGGCAGTTCAACTATTCGCGGTATTTCTCGATGGTGCCCGGCGGCGACGAGGGAACGCTGGCGTTCTCCCGGGGCTGGTTCGAGATCGCGGCGGCGCAGACGCCCAAGCCGAAGACGGTCGCGCTCGTCGCCGCTGACGCCGAATTCGGCAAGACCGCCTGCGACGGCGCGCGCGAGAATGCCAAGGCCGGCGGCTTCGACATCGTCTACGACAAGGGCTATCCGCCCGGCACCACCGACATGGTCCCGATCGTGCGCGCCATTCAGGCCACCAATGCGGATCTCGTCTTCGTCTGCGCCTATCCACCCGATACCGTCGGCATCGTCCGCGCATCGAACGAAATCGGCTTGAACCCCAAGATGTTCGGCGGCGCCATGATCGGACTTCTCGCCACGCCGATCAAAATGCAGCTCGGTCCGCTGATGAACGGGCTGGTGATCATGGAAAGCTTCATCCCGGCGCCTACGCTCAACTTCCCCGGCCTCAAGGCGATGCTGGAGAAATATCAGGCCAAGGCGCCCGCGCTCGGCATCGATCCTCTGGGTTACGGATTCACCCCCTTCGCCTATGCCGCGGGTGAGGTGCTGGCGCAGGCGGTCGAAGCCACGAAAAGCCTCGATCACAGCAAGCTCGCCGACTACATCCATGCCAACAAGTTCTCTACCGTCGCCGGCGAGATTGCCTTCGGCAAGGACGGGGAATGGACGAAGTCGCGGCAGTTCTTCACTCAATTCCAGGGTGTCGCAGGCAACGATCTCGCCCAGTTCCGCGATACCACTCATCAAGTCATCTTGTGGCCGACCGAGTACAAGACCGGCGACATCATCTATCCGTACCAGAACGCCAAGAAGAAGTAGGACTGCGCGGTCTATGGCCGATCGACCGGCGGCGTCGTGCGCGTGCCGCCGGGCCATCGCTCGTGGGTGAGCGGAACGGTGAGCTTGGCGTGTAGGCCCTTCGGCCCGAACGATTGCTCCACCTGGCCATTGAGCTGGCGCTCGATCACCATGCTGATCAGTCGGGAGCCGAAGCCCGGGCGCCTGCTGCGCCGGGGCGCGGGCCCGCGACTTTCCTTCCAGTCGAGCACCAGCGTGAGACCCTGCTGCGTGCGCGTCACCGACCAAGTCAAATCGACGCGGCCGGCCGGCTCGGAAAGGCTGCCGTGCTTGCTGGCATTGGTCGCGAGTTCGTGCACCGCCATGCTCAGGCCGAAGGTCGGATCGGGCTCGAGAAAAACGTCCGGTCCGGTGAAGGAGATGCGATCGAGGAACGGAGCGAGCAGGGTGTTGAGCAACTCGTTGAGCGAGGTCGACCTCCACCCGCCTTCGGTGATGAGGCGGTGCGCATTGGCGAGCGCCAGCACGCGCGCCTCGTATTTCGCCACCAGCTCCGCCACCGTGCGCGAGTTCTTGGCGGTCTGCGAGAACAGGGCGAGCAGCTGCGAAAACAGGTTGCCGGAGCGGTGGCGCAGCTCGCGGATCATCAGCTCATGGCGTTGGTCCAGTTGCCGGCGTTGGATGGCGCCCGCCACCACGTTGGCCACGGCCGCCAGAAACGAGACGTCATAGTCGTTGAACCTGCGCCGCTTGCCGGTATGCGCGGAAAGCACCCCGTAGGCACGGCCATCGCGCCCCGCGATCGGTGCGGCGATGCCGCTGACCACGCCGTGCTCGTGCAGCAATGACGCGCCCGTAAACCTGGCTTCGGAGGCAAGATCCTCCACGATTACCGGCCGGCCCGCCGCGAGCGTGTAGCCGGCCTGAGTGTCGCGGCCGGTGGAGACATGGGCGCTCCCCACCAGCCCGGCTCGCCACCCAATGCCGGCGCGCAGCAAAAGCTCGGCGTCGCCCGGAAGCAATTCAAGGATCTTGACCAGCTCCACATCGAGAATCTCGCCGACCGTGCTGACCACTTCATTGAAAAATTTCTGCAGATCGACTTCGGTCAGCGCGCGTTCGCCGAGCCGGGCCAGCGTTTCCTGCTGGCGCGCGCGGACGCGAACCTCGCGATTGACCCGCAGGCGCTCGCTCACATCCCGACAGATGCCGAGGAGTTGCACCGCCACGCCGTCCTGCACGATGGCGGTGACCGACGCTTCGAACCAGCGCTCCTCCTGTTCCGATCGGCCCGGCAAGCGGTACTCCAGGCGACAGGGCTCGTGCGTCTGCAAGGTGTTGCGAATCGCGGCGAGGATCCCCGTTGTGTCCTGCGCCGGAAGCTCTTGCGGAGTGATCGACAGCGCGCCGTCGAGGCCGCTCTCGGGACGACCGTGGAAGTCCTCGAGCCGCGTCGACCAGGTCATTTGATTGGAGCGAAGGTCCCAGGACCATACTCCTGCAAAGCCGGCCTCGATCGCCGCTTGAAACGATTCAAGCACGGCAACAGGGCTGCGCCCTCGCTTGGAGGCGCCGGCCTGCCCCACTTCAACGTTGGGTTTTGCTTCAGGCACTTTCACACTGCCGGCTAATGGTTCTGCCTTATCTCGTGGCCTAGGTTCCAAACGGGCCGCGGGAACGGAAGATTCTCGCCAATGAAGGGGCCGCGCGTGCGAATTCTTCCCTCTGGTCCTTTCAAGTCAAGTTTTCGTCCGTCGTTCCCTGTTCGGCGGAATTCCGTCTGCGACATCCATTGCAGAGATGACAGGGAGCAGCCAGCAAGCCGGCGCCGCAGTCGGTTCGCTTGGTGTCGTCCAGAGCCGCTCAGTTCAGCGTCGAGCGCCGGCGGCGATCGTATCGGAAACAGACCGGTCGGCGCACGCGCCGTGGGATGGAAAGATCGCCCCGCACGCGGGCGGGGCCATCGACGAGATCTCGGAAAAGGGCGGCGGGCTGACGAGCGTCAGGAAATGCAGCGCCCCGGAATTTGCGCCAGCGGCGACTGCCCGATTTGGCTGATCACCGGCTCGCACCCATCAGGCAGCCGGGGCTTGGGAGTTGGCGCCGGCGCTTTGATTTCGACCGGACCGTTCACCGCGTTGAGGCTCTTCGTCGTAGCGACCGGCATGCGGTCGCCTTTGAGCGTACGGTTCACCATCGGTGCACTCTGGCTGAGCGAAGGCGCCGCAGTGGTGGCGGAAACTTCCAGGCCGGCCAGGAAAGACGCGACGGCAAAGGCCGCGCCGCCGCAGCCGACGACAAACCGAGAATAACGCCGCATGGGGTGCTCCCACGATCCCTGTCCCCATTAGTCGCGTTGACCCGACGCCAGGTTCATGCCTTGCCGACGCAATTTTCGCGCTCGCTGCCGGCAGCCTGCCAGCCGCTGTAAGACGTTGATCAGAAATAATTTTTTTCTGGGCCGGCTGAGGGATACCCGGGACGAAAGTCGCAAGGCCGAGCGGAGATGCGCGCCCGGGGATAAGGCAGGCCGCTGAGGCGAAGGCTCGCCTGCAATAAACGAATTGGCACCCGGCGGGGCGCGGTTTGCGCCGCCGCAGGAACCAACCGCCACGTCATGCATTGTTATGGCAGCCGGCCGCCCATTTCCCCCTCCCCGTGCTCGGCCGGTTATCTAGGGCGTAGTCGACATTGAAGTCGGCTACGCCCCTATCGTTTCCAGAGCACCGCATCGTTTCCAGAGCACCGCATCGAGGCTGCCGCCGTTATTGGAACTTTTGCTTGCGGCTCGGGGTTCTTTCGCCATCTCGAAAACTGTCAACAAGAAGGAGCGGAACAGTGAATTGGGATCGTGTCCAAGGAAATTGGAAAGAGTTCAAAGGCAAGGTGCAGCAGAAGTGGGGTAAGCTCACCGACGACGACCTCGACGTGATCGAGGGCAAGCGCACCGAGCTCACTGGCAGGCTGCAGCAACGCTATGGCGTCGCGAAAGATCAGGCAGAGCGCGACATCGATACGTGGCTCAAGAGCGTCAATTGAAACGGCAGCGCCGTTGCGACGCCTTGTCGTGCGCACGTGGGCGCCGAAGGCGCCTTAGGCATTCCTCGTTCTAGATGAGGCGTTCGATGTCTTTTCGATCCGGATATTCCCGCGCGCTTGCTGTCGATATCGGCGACATCGAGCGACGCTTGCGCGGGCTGGAGCAGCGCCTCGAGCGGCTGGGCGGCCGCGCATCTGCGCGCACAGCGGACGCTGCCGACCGTGTCGGCGAGCGCATCGCGGCCAGCCTGACCAGCATTGCCGAGCAGTTTCGTGGTGGTGCCAGCGTTGCAACCGACGAGGCTGCCAGGATCGGCGGTGAAGCGGCAAAGCTGGGCAGCGACGCGCTGCGGCGTCTTTCACGCGAAGTCGAGCGTCGCCCGCTCGTGATTCTCGCGGTGGCGGTCGGCGTCGGGATTCTTGTCGGCTTGGCAAGCCACCGTCGCTGACGCAACAGCGCGGACTTGGGCTCCCTCAGACCGTGACGCGGCGGTCGCGCCGCTTGGCGGTGCGCTCGAAAAACAGCGCTTGGCTTGCGACTGCCGACACAGTCGCCGGCTGGAACGGTTTGGCGATGAGGAAGGCGGGCTCCGGCCGCTCGCCGGTCAGGAAACGCTCGGGATAGGCGGTGATGAAGATCACCGGCGCCTCGAACGACGCCAACAGCTCGTTGACCGCCTCGAGTCCGGAACTGCCGTCGGCCAGTTGGATATCGGCGAGGATCAGGCCGGGGCGCTTGTTCTTGGTGAGCGCCAAGGCCTCGGCGTGAGTGCGGGCAACCCCGAGCACCCGGTGCCCCAGTCCCTCGACCAGGGTTTCGAGCTCCATGGCGATGAAGGTGTCGTCCTCGATGATCAGCACGTCGGTCGCGATTTCGGCCGCCAGCTCCCGGCCGGACTCCTCGACCAGCCCGCGCAGCTTCATCACGTCGATGTCGAGCACACGTGCCGCATCGAGCTCCGAGAAGCCCTCGAGCGCGACCAGTAGGAACGCTTGGCGGGGTAGGGGGGTGATGTTGGCGAGCTTCTGCTCGCCCGGCAGGGCCGACTCGGACGCGCCGTCCGCGCCATTGATGGCTAGCGAGTTCCAAATTCGGGTGAAAAGTCGATAAAGGGCAACGCGTGGGCCGCGCGGGTCGTCGATCACCGCCCGGTCCGCGATCAAAGCTTCCAGCGTGGCGGCGACATAGGCGTCGCCCGAGGCTTGGTTCCCGGTCAAGGCGCGAGCATAACGGCGCAAAAAGGGCAGGTATTGTGCTACCGCTGAGGAGTTGGGCACGAGACCCTCCCGTCATTTCCCACAAGTCGCTGGGCGGAAACGATGCTGTTGGAAAAAAGTTCCATGGGACGGAACGAAGCGTTTTGCAAGACGTTATGATCTGACGAGCACAGAGGGGCCGGGCGGGAGGAGTCCGTACCGGCAACAATAGAATGAACGAACAGAAGGCAGTTCGGCCGGGATCGGCGGGGCAGAAGCTGGTTCGGTCAGAGTTCTCGGCAGGACAACCGCTGGAGCCAGAGGCGACAATGCATACCGAAGCCGCGATGCGAAAGCCCGGAGGGCGCCTGAGCCGCGAAGACCAGCGACGGCTCGGTGACATCCTGCAACGGGTGTACGATGACGTGGTGCGTCAAGGCGTGCCGGACCGGTTCAAGAATTTGATGGACGAGCTCGAGGAGGATGCGCGCTCGGGCGAAGCCGATGCGGCGCTCGCGTCCGAACGAGCGCAAGCCCGGCCCGACGACGAGCCCGATCGGGTCGTCACCGCGAAAAGCTTCCCCCACGACAAGGGATCGAGCCAATGACGATGCGGTCATCCGTACGTGACGCGATGCTCGCAGCCGTTCCGAGCTTGCGGGCGTTCGCCATTTCCCTCTGCGGCAACGTCGACCGCGCCGACGATCTCGTGCAGGAAACGTTGCTGCGCGCCATGGCCAACATCGATTCGTTTCAGCCAGGGACGAACATGTCGGCTTGGCTCTTCACCATTCTGCGCAACCTGTTCCGCTCCGAGTATCGCAAGCGCCGGCGCGAGGTGGAGGACACCGACGGCAGCTACGCCGAGAGCCTGAAGTCGCATCCCGAGCAGCATAGCCGCGTGGAGTTTCAGGAATTTCGCGTGGCGCTCGCGAAGCTGCCGCCGGATCAACGCGAGGCGCTCATCCTCGTGGGCGCGTCGGGCTTCTCGTACGAAGAAGCGGCCGCCATCTGCGAGTGTGCGGTGGGGACGATCAAGAGCCGCGTCAATCGCGCGCGCACGCGGCTGGCGGAGCTCCTCTCCATCGACGGTGCCGACGATTTCGGCCCGGATCACACCACGCGCGCCATTCTGTCGGCCGGCGGCCAGGGCTGATCCAAATTCTTTTCGCTGGGTGTGGCCTCGAGGCACTTGCCTTGAGGCGTGCGCGTACATTTTCGGCTTCAGGGATGCACGTCCTCGGTGAACCAATCGGTCGGCAGGTGATGGCCGGCGCCGCTTTCTCTGGCCTTGCGGTAGACCAGCGCGCCAGCGGCGGCGAACTGGTAGCCGAGCCCGATATTGTTGATGAAGCAGGTGACTTCGGCGTCCGACTTGCGCCCGTCGGCGCGGCCGGCCACGAGCTGCGGTAACGTCGGCAGACGCTTGAAGTCGATTTCCTCGGCGAGCTGCCAGCCGCGCCCCTCTACCTTCTCTTCGATCGTCACGCCTTTGGCCGCGACATGGATCGGCGCCGGGTCGTTCCAATGGATGACGACGCGGTCGGCGCGCTTGATTGCGGCGACCTCGATCTCCGGGCGCTTGATCGAGCTCAAATGCATACCGGGCTCGATCCAGCCCTCGAAGAAGATGTGATCGATGGAATTGGTGGCGCACATCACAATGTCGGCGCCGGTGATCGCCTCTTCCGGGTTCGCTACCGGTCTGACGTCGACGCCGAGCAGCGCGCCCATGCTCGCGGCGAAGGCCTCCCGGTGTTTCGCGTTGGGGCTGAAACAACGGATCGTCCCGACGTCGCGCACGGCGCAGGCGGCCATGAGCTGCGCGCCCGCCTGCCAGCCGGAGCCGAGAATGCCGACAGTTCCGGCGTTCGCGCGGGCGAGATACTTGATGCCGAGCCCGTTGGCCGCGCCAACGCGCATGCGCTGCAGGACGCCGTCGGGCAGGATCGCGAGCGGCTCGCTGTTCTCAACCGAAAACAGCAGCACCAAGCCGACGTAACGCTGGTTGGGCGCTGCGGGGACCTTCTCGCGCCGCATATTGTTGCCGCGCTTGGGCCAGGTGATGATGTCGGAGTTGATCCGCACGGCGCCGACGCCGAGCTTGGGGATCACGCCGTCCATGGACTTGAGGCTGTAGAGCGCATCTGCCCGTGCGGTCGGTGTGAAGCAGTCGGACCGCGTGCGCGACACGCCACGCCCCTCCGCCAGCTCGACGTAGGCCTCTTCCATCACCTCGATGCATTCCCGCATCGTCAGGAGCTTCTCGACGTCTTCATTCGATAGGATCAGGGTCATGGGCGTTGCGTCTCGGCGGGATGCGGCAAGATAGCAGAACTGCTGCGCTCCGCGCCGCCTCGCGTGGATGCGGTTGCGAGCCGCCACGCGCGGCGCAGACAAGGCCCTCGCCTCGCGGGCGAAAAATGTTCCACACTCCCGAGATCGTGCGGGAAATCTACCGCGTGCTGCTCGCAGCCAAGACTGCCGCCGGGTTGCCCAAGGCGGGCGAAATCGACTCCTTCCGTTTGGGGTCGAAGCGTGTCGTCCGGGCTGCAGACCCCATCAACTATGCGTGGCAGCAAGATCTAATCTCGCGCCAGATCGAGTCGAGGAGTTGTTCGATACCATCACGCGCGCGCTCGGGCGCTAGTGCCCCGATTCCGAAGTTCGCAAACCCTGGCGGCACCCTCCGATGCGAACTTCGGAATCAAAGGGGCACTAGCAAGTTTCTGAGTCTAGCAAGTTTCTGAGATGTGGTTTTGGATTTGAAGTTCCTATGCGAGCTTGCGACTATAGTGATAGGAACTTCAAATCCACCACACTAGCGAGCGATCCCAGTCCGCACCTCCTTACCGCTGCACAATCGCACGAGGGCGATCGGCGCAGGCTAAGATTTGTTTACCAAATCAGGGGCAGCCTGCGCCGAGATTGCGCCTCGCTCTTGCCGATAAGTTCATCGACTCTGCCGCTAGTGCCCCGAACCCGAAGTTCGCACACGTTGTGCTGCAAGGGCGGTTGCGAACTTCGGGTTCAAAAGGGGCACTAGAAATCATAGAGTTGCTGGTGTCCCCTTGATTCCGAAGTTCGCATCAGAGGGGTCCGCAAAGGTTTCCGAACTTCGGAATCGGGACACTGGCGTGCTTATGCTCGAAACCGAATCATGGCAGCCGGAGTTGCCGGACGGCGGGAGTCGAAACGATCAGGAGTGACGCGTTGTCGAAATTCGCGGGGGGAGCACTCCCATCTGAAGTTCGTACGCTACGCACCGCATTGGTCGCGGGCGTGGCTCTGAGCTTGCTCATGGGTCTAGGCACCCCGGCGGATGCCGCACCGCGCGGCTTCAATCCCTACGGCTGGTACGGCTATTTCAGCTATCCGGGCTACGCTCCCAACCGCCGAGCGCGGACGACGCCGAGCAGGCCGGAACGGGGCGAGCCCAGCAAGGCGGCGAGCTTCGGCGACATGCCGAAAGGGCCGCTGCAGATCGTCGTTTCGATCGACAGCCAGAGAGTGACCCTGTTCAGCAACGGCGTGCCGGTCGCGCACGGGCCGGTCTCCACCGGCGTGCCCGACCATCCGACCCCGATGGGCGTGTTCAGCATCATCGAGAAGGACCGCTATCATCACTCGAACCTCTACAGCAATGCGCCGATGCCCTACATGCAGCGCATCACCTGGTCGGGGGTGGCGCTGCACGAGGGCGTTCTGCCGGGCTATCCGGCCTCGCACGGCTGCATCCGCATGTCGCCAGATTTCGCCAAGAAGCTGTGGCCGATCACCAACCTCGGCGTGCGGGTGATCATCGCGCGTAACGAGGTGACCCCGGTCAATTTCGAGCATCCCAAGCTGTTCGTGCCGAAGCCCAAGCCGAGCGAGCCGCAAGTCGCCGCCAACGCGAGCAGCGACGGGCAGGGCGCCGCGCGGCCGATCGTGCTGTCGCAGGCGACGACAACGGACGCGGAAAACGACGTGGCCAAGGCCGCGTCCGATGCCGCGGACGACCTCGTCAAGCCTACGCCTGCCGTCGATCCGCCCAAGCCGATGGCGCCGCGGCCGCGGGCGGCCGACCAGCCGCTCAAACGCAGTGGCCAGGTCGCGGTGTTCGTCAGCCGCAAGGAGATGAAGATCTTCGTTCGCCAGGGCATGGTGCCGCTGTTCGACATCCCGGTCGCGATCGCGGAGCCCGATCAGCCGCTCGGCACCCACGTCTTCACGGCGCTGGGCATGAGCGAGGACGGGTCGCGCATGCGCTGGAATCTCATGACCATCGCGACCGATCCGTGGGCGCCGCCGGAGCCATGGGAGAGCCGAACGCGATACCGCGAGCCGCGATTCAAAGATACGCCCAGGCCGACGACGCGGACGAAGCCGCCGTCGACGGCGGCGGAAGCGCTCAACCGCATCCAGATGCCGAAGGAAGCGGTCGATCGCATCGTTGAACTCTTGATTCCGGGCTCATCGCTTGTGGTCTCCGATGAAGGCCTCGGCCGCGAGACCGGCCGCTACACCGAATTCATCGTCCTCACGCGTTGATACCCATCGGCTTTGACGGTGGTGGGGCGCAGCGCGATCGGCTACGCTTGTGCGCTTGCTGGCCGCGCATGGGTCGCGCAGCGGGAGGATGAAAATGCACACGCGGGCAAACGCGCGCACATCGGCTTCTGTTGCAGCAATAATCGCGCTTGCCTCGGCATTGGCGACACTCGCGGCCGCTCCGCTCGCGGCGCAGACTTGGCCGAGCAAGCGCGTCCAGGTCATCGTGCCGTTCTCTCCCGGCAGCGCCACCGACCTCTTGCCGCGAACGGTTTTCGAGCATGTGTCGGCGAAGGTCGGCCAGCCCATCATTATCGAGAATCGGCCGGGCGGGGGCGGCGCCATCGGCGTGAGTGCCGTCGCCAAGGCTGATCCCGATGGCCACACCATCCTGGTGCATTCCAACGCACTGGTGACCGCGCCGGCGATCCAGCCAATGCCTTACGATCCGGTGCAGGACTTTGCCGGCGTCACGCCGCTCGGCAACGTGCCCCTGGTGCTGGTGATCTCGCCGGAGAAGAACATCAAGACTCTGAAAGAGCTCGTCGCCTTGGCCAAAGCCAAGCCGGGCTCAATCAACTACGCCGCGGCCGGCATTGGCACCCCGCCGCATCTCACCACCGAGCGCTTTCGCCTGGCGGCGCAGTTCGAGGGCCAGCTCGTTCCGTTCAAGGGCGCACCCGAGGCGCTGACCGAAGTCCTCACCGGACGCGTGGACTTCTACTTCTGCCCGATCACCCCGGCGATGCCGTTCATCCGCGAAGGCAAGCTGCGCGCGCTCGCGGTCAGCAGCTCGAAGCGCGCTTCCGCGCTGCCGGACGTGCCGACCACAGTTGAAGCGGGCTTCCCCGATTCCGATTTCGATTTCTGGATCGGCATGGTGGTGCCGAAAAAGACCCCGCGCGACATCATCGGCCGCATTCATCAGGAGACCGTGAGCGGGGTCAAGGATCCCGCGGTCAAGGAGAAGCTCGCCAAGCTCGGCGTCGAGGAGATGATCATGCAGCCGGAGGATTTCGACGCCCGCATCGCGCGCGAAGCGCCGATCGCCATGACGCTTGCCAAGGCGGCGGGTATCGCGGCGAAGTGACGGGCGTGGTGCATTGGTAAATGTTCGAAGGCTTCACCCGTAGCGAAATCAAGACCAGCGGCGGGCGCATCGTCACGGTGTATGGCGGCAAGGGACCGCCGCTGCTGCTCATGCACGGCAATCCGTTCTCGCACGTGTCCTGGCACAAGGTGGCGCCGCGGCTCGCGACCGAGTTCACCGTGGTCGCCACCGATCTGCGCGGCTACGGCGATTCGGAAAAGCCGCCGGGCGGCGCCGACCATAGCGGCTACTCGTTCCGCACCATGGCGCAGGACCAGGTCGAGGTCATGGCGGCGCTTGGCTTTGAGCGTTTCTTCGCCGCCGGCCACGATCGCGGCGCCCGCGTGCTCCACCGCATGTGCCTCGACCATCCGGACAAGGTCTTGCGCGCCGCCATCCTCGACATCATCCCGCAGCATCACCTGCTCAACAACGTGACGCGCGAGTGGGGCACCTTCTCCTGGCACTGGTTCTTCATGATCCAGCCCTACGATTTTCCCGAGCGGCTGATGGGCGCCGACCCCGACTACTTCATCGAGAGGAAGCTCTCGAAGACCGCGCAGGGACTGAGCTTCTTCGACCCGGCGGCGCTCGCCGAATACAAGCGCTATTTCCGCAATCCCGCGACCATTCACGCCATGTGCGAGGATTATCGCGCGACACACGGCATCGATCTCGCGATGGATAGCGAGGATTTTGCCGCCGGCCGCAAGATTACCTGTCCGCTGCTGCTGTTGTGGGGCGCCACCGGCGGCGTCGGCCGCAATCATAAATCCATGGAGATCTGGCCGCGTTATGCCGCCGATATCCGTGCCGGCAAGGCGCTGCCGTGCGGCCACTATCTCTCGGAGGAGGCGCCGGACGAGACCTATCGCGAATTGCGCGAGTTCTTTGCCGCGGGCAGCTCCGACAAGGACCGCCGGGCCTAGTGCCCCGAACCCGAAGTTCGCACACGTGTGCTGCAGGGGCGGTTGCGAACTTCGGGTTCAAAAGGGGCACCAGAATCATAGAGTTGCTAGTGTCCCTTTGATTCCGAAGTTCGCATCAGAGGGTGCCGCAAGGGTTTGCGAACTTCGGAATCGGGACACTAGCCCATGGCCACGCCCTCGCGCCCCTGGTACTCCGTCCTTTACATCCAGGTTCTGATTGCGATCGCGGTCGGCATCCTCATCGGCCACTACTTTCCCGACGCGGGCGTCGCCCTCAAGCCGCTCGGCGACGGCTTCATCTCGCTCATCAAGATGATGATCGCGCCGGTGATCTTCTGCACCGTGGTGCACGGCATCGGCTCGATGAGCGACCTCAAGAAAGTCGGACGGGTCGGGGTCAAGACGCTGTTCTATTTTGAGACCGTGTCGACAATTGCGCTGGCGCTCGGGCTATTGGTGGGCAAGCTGCTCGAGCCCGGCAAGGGCTTCGACATCGACCCGGCCACGCTCGATCCCAATGCGGTCGCGGGCTACGTCCACCAGGCCAAGGAGCAGGGCATGGTCGCGCACCTGCTGGCGATCATTCCCGAAACCTTCATCGGCGCTTTCGCCAAGGGCGACCTGTTGCAGGTGCTGCTGGTCTCGATCCTCACCGGCTTCGCCATCTCGCAACTTGGGCAACTGGGCGAGCGCATCAACGGCGTCATCGAAGCTATGGCAAAGGTCTTCTTCGGCATCATCCGCATCATCGTGCGGGCGGCGCCGATCGGCGCGTTGGGCGCCATGGCCTTCACCGTCGGCGCCTATGGCGTGGGCTCGCTGCTGAATCTGGTGGAGCTGATCGCGACGTTCTATCTCACCAGCCTGATCTTCGTGCTGGTCGTGCTCGGCACCATCGCGCGGTTCGCCGGCTTCTCCATCCTGCGCTTCATCGCTTACATCAAGGACGAATTGCTGATCGTGCTCGGCACCAGCTCGTCCGAGACCGTGCTGCCGCACATGATCCAGAAGATGGAGCGTCTCGGCGCCTCGAAGTCGGTGGTCGGGTTGGTGATCCCGACCGGCTACAGCTTCAATCTCGACGGCACCAACATCTACATGACACTGGCGACGCTGTTTCTCGCGCAGGCGACCAACACGCCGCTGACCATCGGCCAGGAGCTCAGTATCCTGGCGATCGCCATGATCACGTCCAAGGGCGCCTCCGGCGTGACCGGCGCAGGCTTCGTCACGCTCGCGGCGACGCTGGCGATCGTGCCCGACATCCCGATCGGATCGCTCGCCATCCTGGTCGGCATCGACAAGTTCATGAGCGAATGCCGGGCGCTCACCAATCTCGTCGGCAACGGCGTCGCTACCATCGTCATCAGCCGATGGGAGCGCGAGCTCGACGTCATCAAGCTGAAGGAGGCCATGCTGCATCCGGTCGCCATGGGCGAAGAGCTCGAGCAGCAGCCGGTGTGATTTCTTGCGCTGTCGTCCCCACGAAAGCCGGGACCCATTGTGCCAAGCGCCGCGGCCTCTGGAATATGGGTTCCCGCTTTCGCGGGAACGACGATCGTGGCACGCCGCGCCTTCACACAACGTGATCGGGCGCAAGGTGGCAGGCGGTCGCCTCGCTGATCTCGATCTGCAATGTGGTGTGCCCGATCCCGAACCGCCGCCGCAGCTCGGTCGAACACCGCATCAGGAACTCGTCGCCGGGATGGCCGCCGGGAAAAACGAGATGCGCGGTCAACGCATTCGCGGTCGTGCTCATCGGCCAGATGTGCAGATCGTGCACGGCGGCGACCCCGGGACAGGACTCCAGATAACGCCGTACCGCCTGCGGATCGATCGCGGCGGGAACCGCGGCGACCGACATCGCGAATGACTCGCGTAATAGGCTCCAGGTACCCCACACGATCAGGCCGACGACCACCAGGCTGGTGAGCGGATCGAGCCAGAGCCAGCCGGTGAAAAGTATGACCGCGCCAGCGGCGACCACGCCCGCCGACACGGCGGCGTCGGCCACCATATGCACGAATGCACCGCGGATGTTGAGGTCGCCCTTGCGGCCGGAGGCGAACAGCCATGCGGTGAGCCCGTTGATGAGAATGCCGATCGCCGCCACGATCATGACCGTGCCGCTCGCCACCGGCTCGGGATGAACGAGTCGCAGGATCGCCTCCCATGCAATCGCGCCCACCGCCAGCAGCAGGAATACGGCGTTGAACAGCGCCGCCACGATGGACGAGCCGCCCAGCCCATAGGTGTAGCGCCCGGACGGCGGCCGTTTGGTCAGCACGCTTGCGATCCAGGCGATCACCAGCGCCAGGACATCGGAAAGGTTGTGCCCTGCGTCCGCCAGCAGCGCCATCGAATTGGCGATCAGCCCGTAGATGAACTCGATGGCGACGAATCCGAGATTGAGGACGATGCCGAGGGCAAAGGCACGTCCGAAATCTGCCGGCGCGTGAGCATGCGCCGAGCCGCCGTGGGTATGGCCCGAATGATCGTGAGGCTGGTGCGCGCTCATTGCCCGATCATGCGAACCGCTCGCGCGCCCGCGCGCGTGCTTTCATCGCCTCGTCTTCGCGGTTGCGCGGCGGCCGCGTGGTCTCGAGCGATGCGATGAGCCGGCGAGCGGCATCCGAAACCTCCTCGACCGCGCGGTCGAACGCCGCCTCGTTCGCCTTCGAGGGGTGGGTGAATCCGGAGAGCTTGCGTACGAACTGCAGCGCCGAGGAGCGGATCTCGTCCTCGGTCGCCGGCGGCTCGAAATTGAACAGCGTGCGGATATTCCGGCACATCGATCCCTCCTGTGCGCTTGCGAGCTTTCAATGGTTTCCCATGAAATATAGGCAAGAGCTCACGCAATGCCCATCGCTGGAAAGCAAACGATGTCACCCTCAGACGCCGAGCTTGTCACCATCGCCGTCAGCGAAACGACGCACGTCTCCGGCCTGCTGCAGGCGCCGGCGGAACCGCGGGCGTGCTTCGTACTGGCGCATGGCGCCGGCGCCGGGATGGCGCATCCATTCATGGCCGGCGTCGCGGCGGGGCTGGCGGAGCGCAGGATCGCGAGCTTGCGCTACCAGTTCCCCTATATGGAGCGCCGCAGCCGCCGTCCCGACCCACCCAAGGTCGCCCACGCTACCGTACGCGCAGCGGTGGCCGAGGCTGCGCGTCTCCTCCCGCGCCTTGCCCTCATCGCCGGCGGCAAGTCGTTCGGCGGGCGCATGACATCGCAAGCCCAGGCCGCCGCTCCGCTGCCGGCAGTGCGCGGATTGGCCTTCCTCGGCTTCCCGCTGCATCCGGCCGGACGGCCATCCCGGGACCGTGGCCAGCACCTGTTCGACATCGGGATACCCATGCTGTTTCTGCAGGGGACGCGCGACAATCTGGCGTCGCTCGATGAGCTCGAGCCGCTCTGCCAGGCGCTCGGCGCCCGCGCGGCCCTGCGGCTGTTTGCGGATGCTGACCATTCCTTTCATGTGCCTGTCCGCAGCGGCCGCACCGACGGAGAGGTGCGCAACGAGATGCTGGATGTGCTCGTCGCCTGGATCGATCGGGTGATCGCAGCCCCCAGCTAAGGGGAGACGCGCCGGGAAGGATGGTCGCAGCCGATTGATCGCTTCAGCCGCGCCCACTATCATTGCCGCCGGCGGCTCCCGAGGGATGCCGATCCGACCCAGCCGAGTGTCGATGGGCTGTGGTCGTCGAGCTTTGCGACCAGGCGCGCCTGCAGCGAGTTTGCGCCCGCGATGGCTCGGGCGTATGGCTGAGCGGCCGCCACGAGGCGGAGCTCGCCGCAGAAGCGTCCGATCCCGTTGCCGCCCTGCGCGCGCCGGCCTCGCATCGAGCAAGGCTTTTCTCGTCGGGGGCATCTGGAGGGAACGGCTGATGAAAGCATATGCCTTGTCGCCCGACGGGACGCTCGCGCCCACGAAGCCCGAGTCCAGGTGGCGGCGGCTCATCGACCGCCATCTCCCGATGATGGTGATCTACCTGATGGTCGTCACCCTCGTGGTCGTCGTGCTCTTTCCGTATATGGCGGTGACGGTTCCCAGCGGCCATGTCGGGGTGCTGTGGAAGCGCTTCGGCGGTGGCACCGTGCTCGATCCGCGCCAGCTGCGGGACGAGGGCCTGCATCTCATCCTGCCCTGGAACGAGCTCTACATCTATGACCTGCGGCTGCAGTCGATCACGCAGACCTACAACGCCATCTCCAGCGACGGTGTGAGCCTGAGCGCAACCATGAATGTGCGGTTTCGGCTGCAGCGGGACGCGGTCCCGGTGTTGCACCAGGCGGTCGGGCCGAACTACGTGGATCTGCTGGTCCGCCCCGGCATCGGCAGCCTGGCACGCGAGGTCATGGCGCAATACAACGCCGAGCAGGTCTATTCGACCGCGCGCCAGGAAATTCAGGACAAGATCCGCAGCCTGGTCGAGGACCGCTTGAGCGAGAAGATGATGGAGCGCGAGGGCGAGGAGCAGTATCGCGTCTCCATGCGAGACACCGTCGTGCTCTACGACACGCTGGTCTACGGCATCGAACTGCCCCAGCTCGTGGTGGACGCCATCAACCGCAAGATCGAGCAGTATTACATCGCCGAGGAATACAGGTTCCGCGTCGAGCGCGAAAAACGTGAATCGGAGCGTAAGAAGATCGAGGCGGAAGGCATCCACGAATTTCAGACGATCGTGAGCCAGGGCATCTCCGATTCCTACCTGGCGTGGCGCGGCATCGAGGCGACGCTCCAACTCGCGCAATCCACCAATGCGAAGGTGGTGGTCATCGGCAGCGGCAAGGATGGCCTGCCGATCATTCTCGGCGGTGCCGGCGCACAGACGCCACCGCCAGCATCCGGTGCGTCGTCGCCCGGTACTGACGCGACCGCGAAGGACAAGGCCGCCGCTGCCCAACCGGCCACGCCAGCGGAGAAAGCGCCTGCGCGGGGGCTGCCGAGGTGACGCGCGCACTCGCAGATCACAAATAGGTCTGCAGGCCCATGAAGCCTTCGTCCTGGTGATCCTGGTGATGGCAGTGGAACAGGGTCGGTCCGGGATCGTCGGCGATGAAATCGATCTCGACCGTGCTGTAGCGCGTCATGTTGACGGTGTCTTTCATTACGCCGGCGGTCGATTTGTCGCCCACCTTGGTGATCTCGAAGGTGTGGCGATGCAGGTGGACCGGGTGGTTGTCGCCGCTGTTGTTGGTCAGCGCGAGGCGATAGCGCTTGCCGCGCTCGGTCGTGTAGAGCGGATTGGTGGTTGGCCAGGACTTGCCGTTGATGCTCCAGCGGTTATAGCCGCCGCGGCCGCCCGGCACTTTGTCGAAGCGTAGCTCGATGCGCTCATCCGGCGCGGGCACCGGCCGGTCGTGGCCGAACACGGTGTAGTCCCAGTCGGAACTCGTCGGTGCCAACCACTGCGGCTCGCCGCTCGCACCGGCATACTCGACCACGGTGCCGAGCCCTTTCTTGCGCTGCTCCTCGCTGATATCGCCCAGGATCCAGACGCCGGGGCGGTTCATCTCGACAATCACGTCGGCGCGCTCGGCGGGCGTCAGGAACACCACGTCGAGCTCGCGCGGTGACGGCACCGGATTGCCGTCGAGCGCCACCACGTTGAAGCGATGGCCGGCGAGAGCCAGCCTCACGTTCTCGGTCGGGCTGGCATTGAGCAGCCGGAACAGCACGCGCTGGCCCGCGCGCACGCGCACCGGCTCGCCGTGGCCCAGCATCTTGTTGTTGATCGAGGCCGAGGCATACAGCACCTCGAGGCCGTTGTCGGGCGGCGGGCCTCGGCGGATATGCTGCATGCTCACCCAGGTGCCTTCCCAGTGATGCGCGGCCAGCAACACCTCCTGGTCGTAGCGGCCGCCATCGCTCGCCGGCTCGACGATCAGGAACCCGTACATCCCGGAATAGAGGCTGCGCGTGAGGTCGCGGCCGGCGACGTCGTGGCTGTGATACCAGCGTGTGCCTGCGGGCTTGGCGGTGAAGGTGTAGCGCCGCGTGCCGCCGCGCTCGACCATGGGTGAGCCTTCCTCCATCGCGCCGTCGGCGTCGGCGGGCAGGTAGAGGCCGTGCCAGTGCACGATGTCGTCGATGTCGGTGTCGTTGCGGATGTCGATGCTGACCTTTTTTCCCTCCCGCAGCCGCAGGACCGGACCGGGCACGGCGCCGTTGTAGGCAAAGGTGTCGATGACTTTTCCGGGCGCGAGCTCGAGGCGCAGCGGCGCGATGCGCAGCGAATAGTCAGCCCCATTCGCGATCTGGGTATACGCCCGTCCCAATGTCGTGCCGAGCGCCATTCCCGCCGCGCCGGCGCCCACGAGGAAGCCGCGGCGGTGCATCCACGGCCGCGGTGCGCGGTCGTTCGACAATATGACCGGTGTCGTCATGGGTGCGGTCCCTTTTTCTGGCGGAGATCACGAAGACTGCAATGTGATCCTGATGCTATTCGGCGCTCAGGCTTGCTCGTCGCGCGAGGATGGAGATCGGGAGGGCATTTCCCGATGACAACGCCGAGCGCCGACACATGCGCGGCCTCGAAGCTTCAATTCAGCGTGCGCGAGTCCGTGCCGTCGACACCTGCGCGTTTTGCGCGGGCCGCGGCTTGATTTTTGTTCTTGTTTTGTTCTAAATCCGGCGGCTGAAAGGACTTCGATCCCATCCGCAATGCACGGAGCGTTGCCATGTACCGGGTATTGTTTGCAGCGGCATTGTTTGCACTTCCGCCGAGCGTCGCCTTGGCGAACTGCCCCATCGGTTCCTTCCCGTGGACGGACTTGTGGGGCAACCAAATTTGCAAGCGCTTCGGCGACGGCTCGACCGGTAGCATTCAAGGCAGCTTGAACAATTGCCCCGTCGGCACGCATCCGTGGACCGACATGTGGGGAAACCGCACCTGTAGGAGCCTCTCGGGCGCAGGTCAGTACTACGACACGTCCCAAGGCTGCCCGATCGGAACGATGCGCTGGACCGATATGTGGGGCAACGCGGTGTGCAAGCGGTTTTAGCCGCTCCAGCGGTGTTCAAAGAAGCCGTGGCCGAGTTGCCGTCAGGTTGTCGCGCCGGCCGTAGCCGGCGAGCCGGCGCGCGACGATCAGACCATCAAGCGGGCCGGCAGATGGCGCAAAGGCAATCCCCGCCGAACGAGCCCACGTGTCGCAGAACCGGGCCTCGCCCCGTTGCACGAGTTTTGCTAGTCGTTCTCAATCATCGGTCGGAACGCCAGCTCAAGGCGCCCGTCGCGACGTCGGGATTGGAATTCAGGCGTTGCAACGACGATATCTCGGGGGAATGCCGAAGTCCCGGAAACGCGCGTGACGGATCGACCGGTACAGCAGAGATCACGGAATCGCGAGCGCCGCGTGCTCGATGCGCTGCATCGGGCGGCGCTGTTTTGCGACCGCAAGATCGGCTGGAACCGGGTGGGGGTGGTGCTCAGCATCGCCATCATCGCGATCGCGGCGACCGTGCTCTATCGCATCCTGCGCACGATCAGCTGGGGCGAGGTGGTGGAAGCCCTCGTCACCACGGATTGGCGCGACATCGCGCTCGCCGCCCTGTTCGTCGCCGGCGGATACTTCACGCTCACGTTCTACGATCTGTTCGCGCTGCGCACCATCGGCCGCATCGACGTGCCGTATTGGGGGGCGGCGCTCGCCGGCTTCACCAGCTACTCGGTGGGTCACAACGTCGGAGCCAGCGTGTTGACAGGCGGCGCGGTGCGCTACCGGGTCTATTCCGCGTGGGGGCTCACCGCCATCGACGTGGCGAAGATCTGCTTCGTGGCCGGGCTCACCTTCTGGCTCGGCAACGCCACCGTGCTGGGATTGGGCATCGCCTATGCGCCGCTCGCCGCCACCGCCATCGATCAGCTGCCGGCTTGGCTCAACCGCACCGGCGCCTTTGTGATCTTGCTGATACTGGCGCTCTACGTCGTCTGGGTATGGCGGCGGCCGCGGGTGGTCGGCCGCGAAGGGTGGAGCGTGGCCCTGCCAGACGGGCCGTTCACCCTGTTGCAGATCGGGATCGGCATCGTCGATCTCGGCTTCTGCGCGCTCGCCATGTACGTGCTGATGCCGGAGGAGCCCAATATCGGCTTTGTCACGCTGGCGGTCATCTTCGTCTCCGCCACGCTGCTCGGCTTTGCCAGCCATGCACCCGGCGGCATCGGCGTGTTCGACGCCGCCATGCTGGTCGCGCTGTGGCAGTTCGACCGGGAGGACGTGGTCGCCGGCCTGCTTCTGTTCCGGATGCTCTACTACATCGTGCCGTTCGCGCTCTCGCTCGTCATTCTCGGCATCCGCGAGCTGGTGCTGGCGCTGCGCGGCACATCATTGCCGCCGGTGGCGGCGCTGCCGTCGCTGGCGCCGACTGAGGTGGCGACGGAGGGCTGCGAGGAGCGACGCGACGCCGGCTGATCGAAAGGACGCGATCACCCGGACCGCGCACCTTCGCCCAGCTCGGGCCGGATCGCTGCACTACACCGCCGTCACCTTGCCGGTGGCGATGTCGTAGACCGCGCCGACGACCTTGAGCCTCCCGGCGCTCACGAGGTCCGACAGGATCGGTTTCGCAGTCAGCAGCGTCTTGACGCTGAGCCGCACGTTCTCGGCGGTAGCTTCCGCCAGCAGGTCGGCAGGATTCTTCGCCTGCGTCGCTAGCACCGCCGGCCGGATCGCATTGATCAGGCTGGGCAGGTGGCCGGGCAGCGTGGTGCCATCCTTCACCGCCTTGATGGTGGCGTTGACGGCGCCGCAGTTGCTGTGCCCCAGCACCATGATGAGCGGAACGCCGAGCACCAGCGATCCGTATTCGAGGCTCGCCAGCCCGTCCTCATTGACGAAATTCCCCGCCACGCGCACGACGAACAGATCGCCCGGGCCCTGGTCGAAGGCTAGCTCGGGAGCAACGCGAGAGTCCGCGCAGCTCACGATGCTGGCGAAGGGGTACTGCGCGCTCGCGCGGGCGGCACGGCCGGCCGAGTAGTCCTTGTTCGTTGGCGAGTTGGCGGCGTAGCGCGCATTGCCGTCTTGCAGGCGCTTGAGCGCGTCGTCGGGGCTTATCGCGTTCGGCGGCGGCGCCGGCGATTGTGCAAAAGTTGGCAGCGGCGGGAGCGTGGCGACGACGGCCGCCGCCGTCGCGATCGCCAGCAAATCTCGCCGTGACAGGCGCGTCGCCGCGCATTTCGTGCACATCAATGATCTCCATTCCCTTCCTGACAACCGGCGTCAATTTTTGGGATCATGCTCTATTGCAGCAGTTGCGCGAAACCGAAGTTGTAGCGCTTGAGCCCCGGATTCTTCACCTTGCTGTAACGGCTGAAGTCGACGCCATCGAAGCCGCCGCTGAAGCGCGCGATGTAGCGGTCGGCGAGCTGCGGGGTGAATTCCGCGAACATCGGGCGCTGCAGCTCGAGCCCTTCGTCGGCGAAGTCGCGGCCGTGGTGATAGTCGTAGATCATCACCAGCGCCCACGCGCCGGTGATGAAGTGGCCGCCGGCGAGCGCGGTCAGGCGCCCGGACTTGATCGCCTCGAGCGCCTCGGTCGAGGTATTGATGCCGCTGAACCATCCATCGATGCCGGGCTTGCCGCCGCGCTTCTCCCACGTTGCCATGGCGCCGAACGCCATCAGGTCGTTGCCCGCCCAGATGAGCCTGGCGGTCGGATAGCGCTGGTAGAGCGCCTCGGCCTGGTCGGCGGCCTTTTCCCGCGTCCAACCCGCATAGACCTCCTGCACGAGCGTGGCCCGCGGATCTTCAGCCACCGCGCGGCGCATGCCCTGATTGCGTTTGATCGACGAGGGTGTAGAGCGGTCGCCCGCGATGGCGATCATCTGCAGCTTGCCGTCGCTCCCGAAGGCTTGATCTCGTTTGCCGCGCTCGATCAGCGCGCGCGCGGTCATGTAGCCGGCGTCCTCGGCCTGCGGCTCGAGCGAGCCGAGCCAGCCCTTGTACTTGCCGCGCGGCGCGCCGATGCCGGCGCGCTGATCGACGGGAATCGTGCTGTAGGCGAGGAAGGTCCTCGCGCCGGCGGTGTCGATGATCTTCACCAGCTGGTCGGCCACAGAATAGTCGTCGGTGATCACGATATATTGCGGCCGCGCCTCGCCGGTGCGGCCGACCAGGGTGCGGGCAATGTCGAGAGTCTTCAGCGGCTCGCGCTGGGCGTATTGTACCTCGAAGCTCATGCCGAGGCTGCGCGCGGCCGCCTGCATGGATTGCGTAGCAGTCGCCCAGTAAACTTCGTCGGATTTTCCGGGGTTGATGAAGGCGACCGACTGCGCGTGCGCAGCGGAGCTGCACAGCGCAATGCCCAGGCACAAGGCCAGGAATGCGCTGATGGTACGATGACTGGACGGTTTCCGATCCCGTACGTCTTTGGTCATGGTCGCTGTCCCCTGGGCCGCCCCCAGAACGCGGACATGATCTTCAATGAAAGCATAGCCGGCGCGACGGCATGCACAAAGACCACGCGCGAGACAAACACCGGCCACCTGGACTCCAGTCCTCCCCTGCGCGAAACTTTTGAAAAAATCTCAACCTGGGGAGGTTACCATGACGATGCTCCGGCTGTTTGCGGCCGCGCTGGCCGCTATAGTCCTGATCGCCGCCGGCCCGGCGCGGGCCGAGATGAAGACCGAGTGGGTCGAGTACGGCCACGGCGACACCAAGCTCAAAGCCTACATGGCCTACGACGACAAGATGACGGGCCGACGTCCCGCCGTGTTCGTGGTCCATGCGCGTGAGGGCATGACGCCGAAGACGCTGGCCCTCACCGAGACCTGGGCCAAGCTCGGCTACGTCGCGTTCGCGACCGACATTTTCGGGTACGGCCAGGGCGTGTTGCCGAAGGACGTCCCCGAGATGCAGGCGCAGACCGCGATCTACACCAAGGATCGCGCGCTGATGCGCGCGCGCACCCAGGCGGGCTTCGATACGCTTGTCAAGAACCCCATGGTGGATCCCTCGCGGGTCGCGCTCATCGGCTACTGCTTCGGCGGCGCGGTCGGAGTCGAGTTTGGCGCCACCGGCGCGCCGCTCACGGCCAATGTCGCGATCCACGGCTCGTTTCGCGACCACGAGCCGGGATGGGCGAAGAACGCCAAGGGCATGTTCCTGATCCTGCACGGCGCCGAGGACGAGGGCTTTCCGCTGACGACCGTCGACAAAGTGGTCCAGGAGCTGCGCGCCGCCAAGGTGCCGTTCCAGCTCGAGGTCTACAGCGGCACCGGCCACGGCTTCTCCACCCCGAAGAACAAGGCCGAGGAGCGCGCCAACACGCAGTCGATAGCCTCGACCGCGCGCACGCTCAAGGAGCTGTTCGGGATTTGAGCGGGGCGCCTTCGTAGGGTGGGTTGAGCGGAACGCGAAACCCACCGCCATTTGGCCGCGGGAAATTATGGGTTTCGCCATAGCGCGTCGCGGACGCGCGTGAACGCGCTTATGGCTCAACCCCATCCTACGCCACCGGATAATGCCCATCCGCGAACGCCGTCGCGTGGTAGCCCTTGCTGCCGACCTCGCGCGCCAACGCGCTGCGAAAGTCTTTGCCGGCGCGCAGGCAATCGAGCACGTGACGGAAGTCGTATTGCGGCCGCCAACCCAGCTCCGCCACCGCCAGATGATTGACGTAGACCCGGCCGATGGTCGGGAACAACGTCCATTTGCGCGCGGCGTAGAGCGCCGCGCAATCGGGAAACAGTCGATGCGCCACGTCGAGGGCGTTGCGGGCGAGCGCCGGTAGATCATCGCGCGTGAATGGCGTGGTCGCCGAGATGATGTAGCGGCAAAAGCCGATGGTCGGCGCCTTCTCGAGCGCCAGCAAATGCGCACTGACGACGTCGGCAAGATCGACCCGGCGATGGAGCATCTCGTTAGCCTGGACATTGGGCAGCTCGTAGCTTTCCCTGATGGTCGCGTCGTCGTCGGGCTCGGGAAAGAACCGCGAGGTGCGCAGCACGATCACCGGCAGATGCCGCCGGCGGAAGAACAATTCGCACAAGCTTTCGGCCATGACCTTGGTCACGCCGTAGATGTTCCGCGGGATCGGCACGACATCCTCGGTCACCCAGACCGCCGGCGCGCCGGCCGCCGGGGTGAGCGCCGCGCCGAAGGCGCTGGTGGTGCTCGTGAACACGAAGCATTTCACACCCGCCGCGACCGACGCCTCGAGCAGGATCAGCGTGCCGGTGACGTTGGTGTCGAGAAAATCGCGGTTGCCGTGGGTGGCCACATGCGGCTTGTGCAGGGTGGCCGCGTGGATCACCGCGCGCACGCCGCCCATGCAGCGCTGGACGAAATCACGGTCGCAGATCGAGCCGACGCGGTCGGTGAACGGCGAGGGCTTGATGTCGAGGCCGAGCGCGCGCCGTCCTTGCGCGCGCAGCGTCCGCATGAGCGCCTCGCCGAGATGGCCGGCGCTGCCGGTGACGAGGATCGTCATCGCCGCTCGTCTGCTCCGCGAGATAGACGGAGATGCCGCTGTGACACGCGCAACGCGGCAATAGTAAGACCGGGGCGATCATCGCAGGAGCAGCGGCGGAGCGGCCGCTACGCGGCGGCGGTGGACTCAAGGTCGCGGCTGGCGCACCGTTGTGCTGCGCGGCCGCGGCCCGAAATGCTCCAGCACGTCGAGTTCCACGTTGCCGCAGATGGTGCAGCGATAGCTTCGCAATGCGGGAAGGGCGCCGAGGCGGGGCAGCGCGACCGCGAGCGTCATGTCGCGCCCGCATTCCCCGCAGGTGCGGGAGAGGGTGGCGTCGACGTCTTCCTGCCATGGGTCCCGGCATTGCATGATCTTTAGTTGCGAGCACAGCGGCGGAAGGCTTGTGATCCAATTCACAGACGCGGCAAAAAAGACCGCTCCCGTGGGCCGCGCCGTTCAACGGCCGTGGCGGCGGCGCTGGAAGCGCGGGCTGCCGCCGCCCATATGAGTGGATAGCTTATCCTCCAGCGCGGGCCCGGAAGCCATGGCCGATCCCGTCTCCCGCTTCACCACCCGCCTCGCTTATGGCGCGCGGCAGCTGCCGCGCCTCGCCTGGTATATCGGGCACGGCATGGTCATGCGGGAGCTGTCCGCCGCGGCGCGGCGGCGCACCGGCGCCACCGCCCCCAGCGCCGCCCCGCGCCCACCGGCGCGCGCGTCGGGGCCCGACCGGGCGCGGCTCTACGCCGACATGGCCACCCTGTTCCGGCAGGACCTCGCCAATGTGGAGGCCGGCCTCTATCCCATGCCCGCCGACCATGACGGCTCGCTGCCGATGTTGCTCGAGCGCTCGCGCCTGTTCTTTGCGGACCTGCCGGTGGTCCACCGCCGGCGCGAGCGCCGCGACGTGCGGCAGGTGCAAAGCGAGGTGGCGCCGGGCAAGCGCCCCGGCTACTACCTGCAGAATTTCCATTTCCAGTCCGGCGGCTGGATGACGGAGGAATCGGCGCAGCGCTACGACACCCAGGTCGAGGTGCTGTTCAACGGCTCGGCCAACGTGATCCGACGCCAGGCCTTGCCGCCGCTCGCCGAGCTCTTCGCCGGGCGCGACCAGCGCCGCTTCCGCTTGCTCGACGTCGGCTGCGGCACCGGACGTTTTCTCGACGCCGCCAAACAGGCCTGGCCGCGGCTACCGGTGATCGGCATCGACCTGTCGGACGCTTACCTCGCCGAGGCGCGGCGTCATCTGCGGCGCTGGTGCTGGCTCGATCTCGCGGTCGCGAACGGAGAAGCCATTCCGCTGCGGGACGCAAGCCAGGACGCGGTGACCAGCATCTTCATGATGCATGAATTGCCGCCCAAGGTGCGCCGCGCCGTCTTTCGCGAGCTCGCGCGGGTGCTCAAGCGCGGCGGCCGCCTCGTGGTGATCGACTCGCTCCAGTTCGGCGACGAGCCGGACTACGACGGCATGCTCGAGCGATTCCCGCATAATTTTCACGAGCCCTA
>JBKPUA010000051.1:0-2516 GCA_046735815.1 Pseudomonadota bacterium | reverse complement strand
TCGCCTTCGTAGCCGATGCCGAGCGTCTTACGAACGAAGCTGCGGCCGCCGTCGCAGGCGACGGCATAGGCCGCGGTCCAGGTCGTCGCCTCCGATCCGTCGGTGCGGCTGGCGTGCAGGCGGACCTCGCTCTCGTCCTGGGTGAACCACTGCACCTGCCAGCCGAAGCGGACGTCGATATGCGGCCGCGTGCGCGCCCGCTCCAGCAGGTAGCGCTCCACATACATCTGGTTGACGTGAAACATCGGCTCGGGAAGCTGGTCCGTCACCGGCATCTGCCGCCGCATGGCGATGCGCTCGTCGCGGCTCGGCATGGGAAAGCGGTAGATCTCGTGCGCGCTCAGGCGCGTGAAATAGGCCTGATCGAACGGATGGTCGCCGGGAAGGCCGAGACGCCGGATGTCATCGGAGAATCCGAGCCGGCGATAGTGCTCCATGGTGCGCGCGTTCTGACCGTTGCCCTTGGGATGCCAGCGCTCCGCCGGCTCGGTGTTGAACAGCGTCGCCTTGACACCATGGAAGTCGAGAAACAGCGCCAGCACCAACCCGACCGGTCCGCCGCCGACGATCGCGACCTGGGTGGTGGGATTGGGCATCGCTTCCTGCTTTTTGGACGGCGGCGTTTTGCATGCGCCCCAGGCGTTGGCAAAATATGGCCTCGGCTAAGGCGTGCTTCTCCGGCCGGGTCGATTTCTTTTGCGAATGGGCCAGCGCCCTTAGGCCGCCACGGTCGGGCCGCCAGCGCGGGACCAGGAGCGGTGGTGCTTGCCTTCGCCGCCAATGCGGGGCGAGAAGTATTGACTGGGCGGGACGCCCAGCAGGCGTTTGAACATGGTGGTGAAGGCGGCGGGGCTGTCGTAGCCGAGATCGAGCGCGACAGTGGTCACCGCTTCGTCTGCTGCCAGCCGAGGCATGGCGGCAAACAAGCAGGCCTGTTGCCGCCAGGCCGAGAACGTGAGCCCGGTCTCCTTGCGGAACAAGCGGGTAAAGGTGCGGCGGCTCATGTTCAGCGCCGCACTCCAATCGTCGATGGTGTCATGCGGTCGGGGCTCGCCGAGAAATGCGCGGCAGCGCTGCGCCAGTCCTTCGTGGCGGGGAACTGGCAGGCCCAGCGGCAGCGTCGGCAGCCGAACGAGCTCGTGCAGCAGGAGCGACATCACCAGCCCCTCACGGGTGTCGCCGACGTATTCCGGCGCGATGTCGACCGCCTCGAGCAACAGGCTGCGCATCAATTGCGAGACCGCGACCACCTGGCAGTCGCGCGGCAGGTCGAGCTCGGGATCGGGATCGACCCAAATGGTGACCGTAGCAACGCGGCTCAGCATGCGCAGGTCGTGAACCATGCCGGTCGGGATCCAAACCGCCCGTTCCGGCGGCACCACCCAGCGGCCCTGTTCGGTCCCCACCAGCATCACGCCGCTGTCGCCGTAGACCAGCTGTGAGCGGCGATGGCGATGGGGCGCCATCACGTGGCCGGCGGGGAAATCATTGGCGATCGCCACCACCGGGCGGGGCGTGCGCTCGTATTCCACTAGTGGTCCGATTCCGAAGTTCGCATCATTTGAGCGGCACCCCTCGTTTGCGAACTTCGGAATCGAGGACCACTAGCAACTCTATGATTCTAGTGCCCCTTTGAACCCGAAGTTCGCGGTCGAACTCGCGGCGTGATATGCGCGAACTTCGGGTTCGGGTCACTAGCCGGGCATTCCTGACCATGGCCTACTCGCGAAAGAAATCGACCTAAACACGAATGCAGGCGTGCGGGCAAGAAACTAACGTGATTGCGGCTGCGAGCCACATGCGCCGGCACGCTCGCAGCCGAGCATCCGTCGCCCGGGGATCCGTAGGACGCGACGGGCGAGCGGCGGATTGCCCAAACAAAGAAACGCCGCGCAGGAGCAGGACGCCCCAGGGAGACGACGATGAAGCTCGCTCGCCGACAATTTCTGCGTCTCGCCGGGCTGGGCGCAACGCTGCCTTGGGCCTGCGCCGCAGCGGGGACCTATCCGGACAAGCCGGTGCGCGTGATCGTGCCGTTCGCGGCCGGCGGACCGACCGACATCGTGGCGCGGCTGATCGCGCAGAAGCTGTCGGAGAGCTGGGGCCAGCAGGTCTATGTGGAGAATGTCGCCGGCGCGAGCGGAAACATCGGCACGCGCACGGTCGCACGTGCCGCGCCGGACGGATACACCGTGCTCGTCACCACCAGCGGCTTCGTGGTCAATCCAAGCCTCTATACCAATGTCCCATTCGATCCCATCAAGGACTTTGCGCCGATCACGATCCCAGCGGCCTCATCCAATGTGTTGATCGTGCATCCTTCGGTTCCCGCGACCACGGTGAAGGAGCTGATCGCGTTGGTGAAGGCCAATCCCGGCAAATACAGTTTTGCTTCGGCAGGTGTTGGCCAGACCAGCCATCTTGCCGGCGAGTTGCTCAACATCTCGTACGGGATCGATCTCGCCCATGTGCCGTTCAACGGCGGCGCACCGATCATGAACTCGATGATGGGCGGC
>JBKPUA010000050.1:0-3061 GCA_046735815.1 Pseudomonadota bacterium | reverse complement strand
GCGTGCCGCGCGCGACGCGGGCATCCCAGTGACAGCGCTGCCGGGAGCCTCGGCCGCACTGGCGGCATTGACGGTAAGCGGACTTCCCACCGACCGGTTCTTCTTCGAGGGATTCCTGCCGAGCAAGGAAGGCCAGCGGCGCGCGCGCATCGGCGAGCTCAAGCGCATTCCGGCGACCCTCGTCCTGTTCGAAACAGGCGCGCGGCTCGCCGCCGCGCTCGCCGATCTCGCCGCCGGCCTCGGCGGGCGCGAGGCGGCGATTTGCCGCGAGCTCACCAAGCTGTACGAGGAGGTGCGCCACGGCGAGCTCAGCGCGCTCGCGCGCGAAGCTGCCGAAGCGCCCGAGCCGCGCGGCGAGATCGCGATCGTGATCGCGCCGCCCGATGTCCAGCGCGAGCTTGAGGCGGTCGATCTCGATGCGCTCATCCGCCCCGCACTCGATCGCCTGTCGGTAAAGGAGGCGGTGGCCGAGATCGCCGCGGTGAGCGGCCGGCCGCGCCGCGAGGTCTATCAACGCGCGCTTGCGCTCGCCAAGGACCGCGGCCATGGCCGATGATGACCGCCCGCGCCCGTCGCTGGTGCCGGCGCCGTGCCCGGAGCGCGTGGTCGCATTCCGCACCGGCATCTCGGCCGAGAGCCGGGCGGCGGCGTTCCTCATCGCCAAGGGCTTTCGCATTCTGGCGCGGCGCTGGCGCTGCCCGCTCGGCGAGATCGACATCGTCGCGCGGCGCCGGCACCTGCTGGTGTTCGTCGAGGTCAAGGCGCGCGAAACGCTCGATGACGCCGCCTGGTCGGTGACCGATCGGCAGCGCGCGCGCATCGTCGGCGCCGCCGAGGTGTGGTTGGCACATAATCCCGACGATCGCATCCGCGATATTCGTTTCGATGCCATGCTGGTGGCGCCGGGCCGGATTCCGCGCCATATCATCGCCGCGTTCGACGCCGGCGGCTGACCGCCGCTTGGTCCCGAGGACATTCGATGCATCTCAAAGTCGCCGTGCAGATGGACCCGATCGAGCGGATCAACATCCGCGGCGACTCCACCTTCGCCCTGTTGTTGGAGGCGCAGCAGCGCGGCCACGCCATCTCCTATTACACCCCCGACAAGCTCGCGCTCATCGGCAACCGCGTGTTCGCGACCGTGCGGCCGCTCAAGGTGCGCGACCAACAGGGCGATCATTTCAGCCTGGGCGAGCCCAAGCGCGTGGAGCTCGGAGAATTCGACGTCGTGCTGCTGCGCCAGGACCCGCCCTTCGACCTCGCCTACATCACCACCACCCATCTGCTCGAGCGCGTGCATCCGAAGACGCTCGTGGTCAACGATCCGGCGCAGGTGCGGAACGCGCCGGAAAAGATGTTCGTGATGGAATTCCCCGACCTGATGCCGCCGACCTTGATCACGCGCGAGCTCGCCGAGATCAAGGCGTTCCGCGCCGAGCACGGCGACATCGTGATGAAGCCGCTCTACGGCAAGGGCGGCGAGGCGGTGTTTCGCCTTGCCAAGGAAGACCTCAATTTCGGCTCGCTCTACGACCTGTTCACCGTGACCTTCCGCGAGCAATGGGTGGTGCAGAAATTTCTTCCGGCGGTGAAGGACGGCGACAAACGCATCATCCTGGTCGATGGCGAGTTTGCCGGCGCGGTGAACCGGGTCCCGGCGCCCGACGACCTGCGCTCCAACATGGTGCGCGGCGGCACGCCGAAGGAAACCGAGCTCTCCCAACGTGAGCGCGAGATCTGCGCGCGCATCGGGCCTTCGCTGCGCGAGCGCGGGCTTCTCTTTGTCGGCATCGACGTGATCGACGGCTACCTCACCGAGATCAATGTCACCTCGCCGACCGGCATCCGGGCGGTGAAGAACCTCGGCGGCCCCGACGTGGCGGCGATGATCTGGGACAAGATCGAAGCCAGGCGCGCGGCTTAGGCTTTGCGCATTTGCACGTTCGATTCGACCTGCCGGCGAGGGCTCCCTGTAAATAACAGGCGCGGAAACGGAGAGCCTTGCACAATTGCAAATCGAAGCCGCGGATTGCCGCGCCGGCATGGGTGCGCTCTGCGCGGCCGGCCCGATGGCGGCGCGCTGCATTTCGAGGTCCCATGCGCAATTCTGGAGCATGGCCACTTGTAGCATAAGTGCATTACGTAGTCAACTACAAAATGGGTCTATTGTGCTTTCGGCGCGGCCGCGTCCTTCTCCGCCTTGAGCCGGGCGATGGCGGCGCGGATGGGCGCGAACGGACCGTATTTGTGCTGCTCAACGCTAAAGCCATCGGCATAGGGGCCGTAGGGGGTATCGACCGGCTTTTCCAGGAGATCGGGAAAGTCCTTGTCGAGGTCGGCTTTGTGCGGCCGCGGCTGCGAGATCACGTAGGCCGCAATGTCCCACGCCTGCTCGACAGAGAGCTGCGGGTGCAGGTAGTCGGCGCCGTGCGGCATGTTGAAGTGCATGAAATTCGCCGCGGTGATCAAGCGCGCCATGCCTGCGCCGTCGTTGAAGCTGTCGTTGCCCCAGAGCGGCGGCACCATGTAGCCGAGATCGGTGGTGGGGAGACTGCGGCGGATGCCCTCGCCGCCACGGCCATGGCAGAGCGCACAGGTGCTGGCATAGCCCGTCTCTCCGCGCTTGGGATCGGCGGCGCGATCAAGCTCCGTCATCGAACCGACGCCGAGCCCCGGCAATAATTGTCCCGGGGCGACGCCGGTCGAGAGAAACTTGATGTAGGCCACGAGCGCGCGCATCGCCGGCGCGTCCGTCGGCAGCGGCCGGCCGTTCATGCTGCGCGTCATGCAGCCGTCGAGCCGCTCCTCGATGGTGATCTCCGCCCCCGCCCGCGCGTTGTAGAGCGGGTACTTGCCGAACAGGCCGAACAACGGGACGCCGAACTTCTTGGTGCCCGCCTCGAGGTGGCAATTGCCGCAGGCGAGATTGTTGCCGGCGAAGCGGTTGGCGGGATCGGACACCTCCGGGCCGATATAGGCATAGGTGGCGGTGATGAGATCACGCCCGCGCCGTACCAGCCGGCCATAGTCGTTGTCGGGCAGAGCGCCGACCTCCGGCACG
>JBKPUA010000049.1:0-3018 GCA_046735815.1 Pseudomonadota bacterium | reverse complement strand
CGCGCCAGGATGAGCCCGACGATGGGATAGATCAGACACAGGAACACGGCGTGGCTCGGCGTGGCCGAGAAATCGGCAAGGCCCTGCACCAGCGCGTCTTTGAGGTCGGCGAGGCCGATCTTGCGGACCACCGGCCGTCTGCGGACCGATTCCGCGCCCATGAGAACATGTAGCTGCGCCATGGTCGTACCTCCTGCAGACAGGGGTCGCGACACCAGCGTCATGGTCACGTCGTTGCCGCGACCCTCAGGTTATTTTCGGCGATGTTAGCGCCGAAGCGCGTTCGACGCCATGACGACAAGCGGCTTAATCGAGCCGAATCCCGGATTCGTGAATGATCTTGATCCACTTGTCGTATTCGGACGCGATGAACGGCTTGAGCCGCGCCGGCGCCATCTCGATCGCCTCGCCGCCGTTCTGCTCGAAGCGCGGCTTGAGCTCGGGCAGCGCCTGCGCGATCGCCTGCTGCAGACGGGCGATCGCGGCCGGCGGGGTGCCGGCCGGCGCGAACAATCCGATCCACGACTCGATCTCGAGATTGGGAACGCCGGATTCGGTCATGGTCGGCACGTCGGGAATCTGCGCGGTCCGCTTCGCGGACAAAATGGCGATTCCCTTGGCCTGGCCCGACTTGATGTAGGGGAGGGCGGCCGGGGTCGAATCGACGAACAGATCGACGCGGCCGGCAAGCAGATCGGGGAATGCCGCCGCCGAGCCGCGGTAGGGCACTTCCAGGAATTTCGTATCGGTGAATTTCATGAAGGCGGCGCCGAGAATGTGCTGGCCGGTGCCGGTCCCCGCATTCGCCAGCTTGAGCGCGCCCGGACTCTTCTTCGCCGCCGCGATTACCTCCTGCGGGGTCGAATACGGCAGGTCCTTGTAGGCCACCAGCGTGTAGGAGATGTTGAACACCAGCGCGACCGGGACGAGATCGACGAGCGGATCGTAGGGCAGCTTCTGATAGAGCCCGGCGTTGAAAACGATGTTGCTCAAGCCGCCGACCAGCAAGGTGTAGCCGTCGGGCGGCGAGTTGATCACGGCTTGCGTGCCGACGATCGTTCCCGCGCCGGGGCGGTTCTCCACCACCACGCTTTGCCCGAGCCGCTTCGAGAGCTGGTCCGCGAGCAGCCGACCGACGATGTCGTAGCTGCCGGCCGGGCCGATCGGCACGACGATCTTGATTGCGCGATCGGGATAGCTCTGTGCGCCAGCGTCAATCGATGCAGACGTGAGAACGGCGAGCGCGAGCAATATCCTTGATAGCAACGAAACCTCCCCTGTTTGCTGTTTCGTGCGATGATACACGACCGTGACAATGGACAAACCCGCAGCGCCACGGCGTAATGCCGCAATAGAAAGCGCGCCCATGGAGGTCGCCGATGTCACGCGAGATCGTTCGCCGCTCCGAATCCGCTCCCGCCGCCAGCATGATCGCGCTGGCGCTCGGCGCTGCGGCCTTCGGCGCGATCGCTATCGGCGCGCTAGCGATCGGCCGCCTTGCCGTCGGCCGCGTCACGGTCAAGAAGGCGCGTTTTCAAGCGCTCGAAGTCGACGAGCTGACGGTGCGCCGCTTGCGCGTGCTCGAGCGCGAGGAAGAACCTCAGAGCCAGCCGTAGTGCCGCAGCCGCACGTAGAGCGTCCCGCAGATAGTCGCCACGACGCCCAGCACCAGGAAATAGCCGTAGCCCCACTTGAGCTCGGGCATGTATTCGAAGTTCATGCCGTAGATGCCGGCGATCGCCGTGGGCACCGCGAGAATGGCGGCCCATGCGGCCAGACGGCGGGTGATGTTGGTTTGCTCGGCCTGTCCGTTCAGCAGGCTCGCCTCGAAGGCGAACGCCAGCACCTCGCGCAACATGTCGATTTCTTCCTGCACCCGCAGCACGTGATCGGTCACGTCGCGGAACAGGGGCTGCATGGTTGCATCGACCGACATCACCTCGGCGTGCTCGAGCCGGCGACAGACGTTCACGAGCGGCACGGCCGCGTTGCGCAGCCGCAGCAGGTCGCGGCGCAGCATGTAGAGGCGCTCGCCGTCGGCTTTGTCGGGAACGGCGGCGAACACCCGGTCTTCGATCGCCTCGACCTCCTCGTGAATGCTCGCCACCACCGGCATGTAGTTATCGACGATGAAGTCGAGGATGGCGTAGAGAATGTAGTGCTCACCGTGCGACAGAACCGTCGGACACGACTCGCAACGCTTGCGCACCGCCGCATAGGTGGTCGAGGCGCCATGGCGCACGGTGACGACGTATCCGCGCCCGATGAAGATGTGGGTCTCGCCGAAGGCGATGCGCTTGTCGACGAGCTGCGCCGTGCGCGCGACGATGAACAGCGCCTCTCCGTATTGCTCGAGCTTGGGATGCTGGTGCGCCTTGCCGGCGTCCTCGATGGCGAGGGGATGCAGGTCGAACTGCGCCTGCACCCGCGCCAAGAGCTCGTAGCTCGGCTCGAACAGGCCGATCCAAACCAGATGGCCCGGCCGTTTCGCCCATTCGCCCGCTTCGTCGATGGCAACATCCGCCACCCGCTTGCCGTGGGCATAGACGCTCGCGGCGACGATCTCGGGCGTACGGCCCGCCTCGTCGATCCTCGATGACGGCGTCTTTGCGTCCACAGCCGGCTCCCGGTCTGTGCCTGCAAGCATTCTATGCCGATCACCTAGGAACGGCCATAAGCTCTGTCGAGGGTCAGCCAGGACGCGAGGCGCGTGGCGGCATCACCGGGCCGCAAGCTCGCGCAGGATTAGGCGGCCAACCTCGTTGGGATATTGGTTGCCGCGGTTTCCGAGGATGACAATGCCCAGGCCGCGGCTCGGCATGAAGCCGATATAGGCCGAGGCGTTGTTGAGGCCGCCGTACTTCTCGACGATGGCCGGCCCCTTACCGGACAAGACTTCCCAGGCCAGCGCCTGCTGGGAGTGCGCCAAGATCTGAAGGACGTCGTGGTGGGCCAACGCAAAGGCGTCGCGCAGGGAGCGCTCGACCGGCAACTCGCCCATATTGGCGGCGAGAAAAA
>JBKPUA010000048.1:0-9950 GCA_046735815.1 Pseudomonadota bacterium | reverse complement strand
AGGAAATCATGACCGCGCGGCATGATGCGTGACCTCCAGGGTCGCGGCGTCGGCCCCGCAGACGAGTACAATCTCCGGTCCTTCTTCGCTCGCCAGTGCCGCCTTTTCTCCGGGATGCAGGGCGAAATGCAACCGCGCCGCCGATAACGGCATGGCGAGATCGGGATCGACCACCTCGGCGATCATCAGCGTGAGCTCGCATTGACCGTGGTTGGTCTGAAAATATCCGATCGCTCGTTTGGTGCCGAGCAGGTGATCGATCGCCTCGGTCGCCCGGTAGGTCGCGCTCCAGGCGGTGGCCGACGCCGCGCTTGTGATGTTCGTTCCGGCGAGCAGAATGAGTGCGGCGACGGCGAACGTACCGCTCCAACCGCGACGTAGTTTCGATCTCGACATGACTTCCAATCCGGTGATGGCGCGAGACGTTCATTTCGTGCAAGGCACTCCTGTGCGCTTTGCCGGCCTTGCGATGCTATTTGCGATCTTGCGCCGATCGCGTACCGGAAAGCGGGCAACAAAGCCAAAATGGAGCAATCGCTGACAAGCGTCGGAGCCAATTGATTCGTACTTTGCGAGCGTGCCGAGATGAATAGCCCGATCCGGACCAAACAATACCGAGTGACCCATGAAAGAAGCATTCAGCGCCGTCGCGTGCGTCGGACCCGAAGTTCGCAACCGATCTTGCAGCACGATGTGTGCGAACTTTGGGTTCGGGGCACTAGAGCGGAATGACGATTCGAAGAAAGTCATCCCGCTCTAGGGGACGTGCAACATCGAGACGTCGCAGCTCAAGGTGAAATCGTCGAGATACCTAGCGCTCGCGATCACTGGATGAAATCGACCTTGGTGCCCTTGTGGACCATCTTGCCCAACGCCTCCGCGTCCCAATTGGTGAGGCGGACGCAGCCGTGCGAAGCGGTCTTGCTGATGTTCTGCGGGTCCGGGGTGCCGTGGATGCCGTAGCCGTCGCCGAGATCCATCCACATGGAGCCGACCGGATTCTTGGGGCCGGCGGCGACGGTGAATGGTTTTTGCGTCTTCACCCCCTTGAAGTTGAGCTTGGGAGTGTAGTGATAGGTCGGATTCTCCACCACCGACCGAATGGGCAGCGTGCCGCTGGGTGCGGGTCGCTCCTCGCTGCCGACCGACGCGGGATAAAAGCTGACCAGCTTGCCGTCGCCGTCAACGGCGCGAACGGTTTTGTCGGTCTTGTTCACGACGACCTTCGCGACTTTCGCCTGCGATGGCTTCCTGGCGACGTTCGGCACCATGATCTTGGTGCCGGCGGTTTCGAACGATGCCTTTGGATTGAGCTTGGTCAACAGGCCCGGGTCGACATGGAATTTCTCCGCGAGCAGCTCGCGCGGGCTGGTGTAGTTGAGATTTTTCAGCTCCGCCTTCTTCTCCAATGACGGTGGAATGGTCTTGTTGAAAGGTCCCTTCACGTCACCCGGCTGAATTTCGTACTCGACCATGATCGGATCAGCTGAGGTCGCGGTGAGGCGCTCCCATGTTTGCGCGTCGAGACGGCCGCTCGGCTTCACCCCATTCTCGGTCTGAAAGGCAGTGATCGCCTTTTGATCATTGATCCCCGCTTTGCCGTCGATCACTCCCGGCGAGAAGCCGGCGCGATCGAGTAGCACCTCGGCCTTGATGTTTGCGGCCGTGCTGGGCGGGCGCTCACGCGCTTTCTTGCCTTTACCGGACGGCGCCGACAGCTGGGCTGCGTTGATGTCCTCGGCGAGGGATGCCGCGCCGGCCGGTTGCGAGACGATCAGAACCGCGGCGCAAATGAGGAGTGCAATCCAGCGCGCGCCGATGCGCGTGCCGATCACGGAGGGGTCGGATACCGGCATGAGGAGGCCCCACCAACTCCTGCTGAAGGATTTCGGATGGAACTTATTTCACATGGAACAATGCCCATTTCGCACGCTCTCGGCAAGGTATTGTGTTCCGGGGCAGGCCCCAAATGATGCGGTTTAGCGGCGTTTCTCCGCCGCCCTGACACCGCTTTTCCGCCCAAATTCTCGGTAGGATGGTATCCGTCAAGTCGGGGCGTGGACATCACGCGGGGGCGAAGCAATTCGCCCGGGGAACTCGGGGATCAGCCTTTGACAGCACGACGCCGGTCGACACTGGCTGCTGCGCTCGCGTGCGCGAGCCTGCTCGCCATCACCTGTTCCGTTGCGGCTAAGCCCGCGAAAACTCACGGCGGAGCCAAGAGCTCGCCCTCAGCGGCGGCAACCTCCGCGGGCAAGGCCGCGAAGAAGTCAGCCGCCAGGTCCAAGGGCGAGAAATCCGCGTCCCGCAAGGGGCAGGACAAGGGTGCGGCCGCGCGCGAGGCCGTGCAGCAAATCCCGCTGGTGCAAGGCCCGGCGCAGGAGACCTCCGAGGCCGACGTGGCGCTGGTCAAGAGCGCCATCGAGAGCATACGACGCGGCAGCGCCAGCAAGGCGACCGAGATCGAGGCGACGATCTCGGATCCGGTGGCGCGCAAGCTCGTCGAGTGGCTTATTCTGCGCAGCGATCATAGCGGTGCCACCAGCGCACGCTTCCTCGCCTTCATCGCCGCCAATCCGACTTGGCCCAGTCTCGGCATGTTCCGCCACCGCGCCGAGGCCATGCTGTGGGTCGAGAACGTCAAGCCGGCGCAGGCCCTGCAATTCTTCGACGGCGCACCGCCGCAATCCGGTGTCGGCCGCCTAGTGCTCGCGCGCGCGCTGTTGGCCCAGGGCGACAGCGAGCGCGCTGGCGCGCTGGTGCGCGAGGCGTGGCGCAACGATTCGCTGTCCACCGACGTCGAGAAGCAGGTGCTCGAGCGCTATTCCGAGTTCCTCACTCGCGCCGACCACAAGGCGCGCATGGAGAAGCGCCTCTTCGCTCTTGATAACGACGCCGGGATGCGCGCGGCGCGCCGGTTGGGAGGCGCGGACCTCGCCATTGCGCAGGCGCGCGTCGCGCTCAACGGCAAGGGCGGCAACGCCAAGAAGCTGCTCGAGGCGGTGCCGGCGGAAGCCCGCCGCGATCAAGGTTATCTTTTCGTCCTCGCGCATGTTCTGCGCCACGAGAACAAGATCACCGAAGCCGCACAGGTGCTGCTGTCTGCCCCGTACGACCTCGCTCAGGTCTACGACGGGGAGGAATGGTGGGTCGAGCGCCGGATCATGGCGCGCAAGCTGCTCGATCTCGGCGATGCCCGTTCGGCCTATCTGGTGGTGCGTGACGCCGCCGAACCGACCAAGGAAAACTCCCGGGTCGAGCGCCATTTCATGGCGGGCTGGATCGCGCTGCGCTATCTCGATGACCCGACCGCCGCGGCCGAGCACTTCGCCCGTATCAAGAGCGTGAGCTCTCATCCGACCTCGCTGGCGCGCTCCCATTATTGGCTCGGGCGCACGGCGGAGGCGCTCAACCGGCCAGATCAGGCCCGCGCCAACTATCAGGTGGCGGCAAGTTCATCCGCCTCCTATTACGGGCAGCTTGCCCGCCAGCGTCTCGGGCTCGAGGCGCTCGCGTTGGCGCCGCCGCCGGCGACGCCGGACAAGCGCGCCGAGTTGCACCGGCTGGAGCTCGTGCGCGCGGTCGACATCCTCTATGCGCTCAACGAGCGCACCCTGATCATCCCGCTGATGCACGGTCTCGGCAAATCGCTCGACGACGTCGGCATGCTCTCGGCGCTCGGCGAGCTTGCGGAGCAGCGCCAGGACGCGCGCGGCATGCTGCACATGGGCAAGGCCGCGCTCGCACGCGGCTTGCCGCTCGACTACTACGCATTCCCGACCGTGGGCGTGCCGCGCTATTCGCCGATCGCTCCCGATATCGAGTCCGCGATGCTGTTCGCCATCATTCGCCAGGAGAGCGCGTTCGATCCGGCCGACTGGTCGAACGCGCAGGCGATGGGGCTGATGCAAGTGACGCCGATTGCCGCGGCTGATACCTGCAGGCGCTTCGGCTGCAAGTACGACGTCAAACGCCTGAAGCACGACATGCCCTACAACCTTCAGCTCGGCGCGGCCGAGCTCCACGGGGTGATGCAGGACTATCGCGGCAACTACGCCCTGGCGTTCGCCGCCTACAATGCCGGACGCGGACGGGTGGACGAATGGATCGCCAAGTTCGGCGATCCGCGCAAGCCGGGCGTCGATCCCATCGACTGGGTCGAGCGCATCCCGTTCATGGAGACCCGCAACTACGTGCAGCGCGTGATGGAGAACATGCAGGTCTATCGCACGCGCTTCGGCACCAACGTGCCGCTCACCATCGAGACCGACCTGCGCCGCGACGCCGCGGCGCACTAGGCCTGCGATTCGACCGGCGGGCCTCCGTTGGGCGGCCCGTCGCTCGGCGCGTTGGCCTCGCCCAGCTGCTGCCGCAGCTCGCCGCGCTTTCGCATTTCCTCGAAGTGAGTGCGCTCGGCGGCGACGAGGGCCGCACGCGCGAATTCACGGAAGACCTCGTCGTCGATTTTTCCGCCGGTCGTGCGAACGGAGCGCATCGCCTTAACGGCTGCGTCGATTTCCGCGTCAGTAGGCATGGATCGGCTCCGTTGGACACGCTCCCGGCGATCGAGCCCTGCCGGGACAAAACAAAAAAACATAAAGAGAAGCCCCGGGCCTTGGGAGGTCACCGGGGTTTCCCTTGTGCAGCAAATGTCAATCACGAGTCTGGCGGATCGTGATTGTTCAACGTGTAACCCTGCCCCGCCATTTTTGCAACAGCTCGGCCTTGAAATAGGGGAACTGTGACATTTCTGCCATCTTGCCGCCTTGGTTGAGAGACTCAAGATTGGAACTGATCTAATTTGGGCCGGCGGGGGAGGGCGTATGATCAGCAATTCCGCAACCGCGTGGGGATGGCCTGCCAAGCTCCTTCACTGGGTGGGCGCCGTGATGATCCTGCTCCTACTCACCCACGGTTGGTGGATGACGCACATGGCTCCGCGTCCGGACCGGCTGGCCCACTACGCCGGACACTCCGCGCTCGGCTACGACTTCCTTGTCTTGCTGATCGTGCGGCTCCTCTGGCGGTGGCTCAACACGGTGCCGGAGCTCCCCGCCGATCTTCGGCCGTGGGAGCGGGTTGCCGCGCATGCCGCTCACATCGGGCTGTACGTGCTGATGTTTGTCGTCTCGGTCACCGGCTGGATGGTCGCGACCACGTTCCGTACGCCCATGACGAAAGACGTGTTCGGCATCGACGTGCCGCCGCTCGTGACCACGGTGGACCGATCCGTGCGCGGGTGGATCGAGGAATCACATAAGGTTCTCGCCTACGTGCTTGCGGCGCTCGTGCTCGTTCATATCGCCGGCGCGCTCCGTCACCACCTCATGAAGCACAACGATGTCCTGCGGCGCATGCTGTGGAGCGCGCGCGCCGGCTAGCGCGCAGCGCCGTAGCGCGCTGTGGTGGTCGGCCTCAGACGGGATCATACGGACGTGGCGCCGCCGCTGTTCCGCGCGTGCGTGCGGCAAGGCCTTGGGGACGCGCCTCACCACGCGTAGCGGACCGTCCCGGTGCCGGCATAGGTCGAGGAGTGAGAGGCGAATTCGCCGTCGAATTTGCCGAGCACCGATACGCCATTGGCGAGGCGAAGCTCCGCGCCGGTGGAGACGAGTGCGGAATGGTTCGCGGGGACGGCGCCATTGACGATGAAGCTCGCGCCCGGAAGGGTCTGGAACGCCGCCGCTATCGTCGGGTCGCTCACCCAGTCGTGCGCCCAGGCGAGTCGACCGCGCAGCGCCAGCGCGGCGCCGGGATAGAGCGCAATGAGGCGGTCGAAGCGCGCGCCCAATTCGCTGCGCGTATCGGTGCCGGTGCGCGAGTTGTACGTGAGTCCAAAGCCGCCGTTGGTGACGTCGGTCTCGGCGTAGCCGGGCGTGCGGAAGCTCTGCGCCTGGATCGCGGCATAAGGAGTGACGCCGCTATACCACGTGGCGAAGCGATAGCCGCCCTCGATACGTCCGCCGAGCGACTGCGCGTTGAAATCGGCGGTGAGGTGGTCGCCGGCAAACGCAAAGCGATCGGTCGACATCCAGTGATTGCCGTAGGCGAAGGCGGCGGCGAGGTAAGCGGCGCCCCAGCGCGTGGCGCCGTAAAGGCCCGCTTGGAACGCGTCGCTCTTGCCGCTGCCAATCCCTTGCGCGAGGCTCCAGTTGGTGCCGGCGCCGGCGAACGCGATGCCCACCACCGTGTCGGGCGTCAGGCGATAATCGAAGCCGCCGGCAAAGCCCGCCACGTTCGCTGACAGATCGTGGCTTCCGATCATCGCCACATCGCCGCTGGTACGGTTCGAGCCGCCGAAGCCCGCGCCCCACACGCTCCAACGCTCGAAGATCGGCGGCTTGGGTGGCGCCTTGAGCACGGATGCATAGGCGAGCGGGATGCCTGCCCCCGGGCTTGACCGGGAGTCCTGCGGCAGCTCCTCCTGCTCGGGTGCAAAGCCGAGCGCCGGGCCGCCCGCGCCAGCGATGCCGCTACGCCCATCGACGAAGGGATCGAGCATCAGCGAGAGGAACTGATTGGTGAGCTGGAAGCCGACCTGCTGGCTGCCGGTCGCGACTTCGCCGGACAGCGACGTGAGCGCATTGGCGAGATTGCCGTCGGTGAGCCCGAACACGTTGACGAAGGCGGGCGGCAGCGCGCCGCCATTGTTGAAGAAACCGTTGAGCGCGTTGGCCACGTTGAGCTGGTTGATCGTCAAAGCGTTGGTGCCGAGCGCGCCCGGCCCGGTCGGCCCGCTGGGCTGGCCGACATTGGCGGTGAGATTGAGGATCACGGAATTATCGGTGTAGCCGAGAGCGGCGGTAAAGCCGGCCGGCAGATTGCTCGTGGTCAACGTGTTGAAGGTGGTGCCGTTGAGCCCGCCGGCGGCCGAGAGGATGGTGTAGTTGCGCGTGACATAGCTGCCCGGTGCGAACGCGGCGTTCACGGTGCCGGCCAGTGTCGCGCTGCCGCCCGCGATCGCATTGGCGCTCGAGGCGTTCGCCGGGTTGATCTGCACGAGATAGAACGCGCCCGATTGGAACGCGAGGTTGCCGTTGACGGTCATCGAGCCGGGCGTGCCGATCGGTCCGGGCGCAAACGTGCCGCCGCTCGCGATCGTGGTCGCGCCAATGGTGCCGGTGCCGGTGAGTAGCGCGCCATTGCCGACCGTCACCGCCGAATTGGCGATCGATCCGGTCACCAGCAACACACCGCCGCTGACGGTGGTGGGGCCGCTATAGGTGTTGATACCGCTGAGCACCAAGGTGCCGGCGCCGATCTTCTCGATCGGCCGCGGTCCGTTGAGCTCGGAAATCGCGCCCGTCTGGGTCGCGGTGCCCGCCGTCACCGACAGCTGCGTGGTGTTGCTGTTGACGATGATGGGGTTGGCGATGGTGACGCCGGCGGCGTAGTCGACCACCGAACCCGTCGTCGTCAGGGCGCCGGTGCCAAGCGCCTGGTTGTTCTCGAGCCGCAACGTCCCCGCCGCGAGCAACGTGCCGCCCGAATATGTATTGGCGCCCGACAGCGTGAACGTGCCGGTGCCGACCTTGGTCAAGCCGGTCGCCCCTGCGCCATCCTGGATGACGCCTGAAAACGTCGTCGACGTGTTGTCGCCGCCGGTCGTGAGGGTCGCGCCGGCCCCCGTGTTGGCCACCGTGCCGGCGCCGGCGAGCGAGCCGATGGTCTGGTTGAAGCCCGCGAGATCCAGTGCTGCGCCGGAGGCAACGGTATGCGCGCTCGCAGTCGAAAAAGCGTTCAACGCCCCCGCCTGCAGCGTGCCGGCGCTGATCGCTGTGCTCCCGCTGTAGGTATTGGCCGCCGTCAGCGTCAGCGTGCCCGCTCCGGTCTTGGTGAGCGGGCCAGTGCCGGTAATGGCGCCTCCCAACGTCGCGCTGTTGCCATTGGTGTCGAATGTGCCGCCGCCGGCATTGAGCGTCACGTTGCGGTTGGAGGTGAAGCTCGCGAGATACTGCAACGTGCCGCCGCCGAAGCTGAGTCCGCCCGAGGCGTTCCCGAGATTGGCATCGGCGCCCACCGCAAGCGTTCCAGCGTTGATCGTGGTGCCGCCGCTATAGGTGTTGTTGGCGGTGAGAGTGGTCGTGCCAGCGCCCATCTGCACGAAGGAGCCGGTACCGGAGATCACGCCGTCGAAGGTATAGGCGTTGGATCGGTTGATGATGAACAAGCCGTCGTTGGTGACGTTCGCCGTCAGCGATCCGGTCTCGCCGCCATTGCCGATCTGCAGCGTTGCGCCGCTGCTGACGGGTGTGGACGTGATGCTCGGCTGGTTGTCGCCGGTGAGGATCAGCGTCCCGGCATTGATCTGGAGTTGCCCGGTATAGGCGTTGTTCCCCGCCAGCGTCAGCGTGCCCGCCCCGATCTTGTGGAGCTCGGTCGATCCCGAGCCGCCAGTGATCGGGCCTGCCAACGTCGCGTCGTTGCCGTTGGTGTCGAAGATGGCGTTGCCGGGGCCGATCGTCACGCTGCGGTCGGAGCTGAAGCTCGCGAGAAACTGCAGCGTGCCGCCCCCTCGTACGTTGAGCGTGCCGGTGGCGGCGCCGAGATTGCCGTCGCTGCTGACGGCAAGCGTTCCGCCGGCGATCGTCGTGCCACCCTGATAATCGTTGCTCCCCGTCAGCGTCAGTGTGCCGCCGCCGCTCTTGGTGAGGCCGCCGGCGCCGGTGATGGTCCCCGACAAGGTCGAGTTGTTGCCGTTGGTGTTGAACGTGCCGCCGCCGGCATTGAGGGTGACGCCGCGATTCGAGGTGAAGCCCACATCGAAACGCAGCGTCCCGCCGCCGAAGGTCAAGGCGCCCGAAGCGGGTTTGGCGTCGGAGCTCACAGCAAGGGTCCCGGCGTTGATCGTCGTGCCGCCCGCATAGCTGTTGTCGGCCGTCAGCGTCAGCGTGCCCGCGCCGTTCTTGGTGAGAGAGCCGGTGCCGCTGATGACGCCGGCGTGCGTGAACGAGCTGCTCCGGTTGAAGACCAGCGCACCGTTGTCGACGATGTCGCCGAGGACGCTGCCGGTGGTGCCGCCGGTGCCGATCTGCAGCGTTCCGGCGCTGATGGTGGTGCCGCCGGTATAGGTGTTCGCGCCGCTCAGGGTCTGCGTGCCGCCGGCCACCGTCAGACCGCCGGTGCCCTGGATGACACCAGCATAGGTCGTCGACGCGTTCGAGATCGTCAGCGTCCGGTTGCCCAGGGTGACATCGCTGTTGGCGACGCCGGTCAGCGTGGTGATCGTCGCGCCCGAGCTGGTGCCGGAAATGTCGAATGTGCCGGCCGCGTTCGCCACGTTCACCTGGCTCGACGACGCGATCGTTCCGCTGCCGCTCAGCGCCAGCGTCCCGGCATTGATCGTCGTGCTGCCCGTGTAGCTGTTGGCCCCCGTCAGCGTCAGCGTGCCCGTCCCGCTCTTCGCGAGCGAGCCGGTGCCGCTGATCACACCGCCATAGGTCACCGCATCGCTGCGGTTGAATGTGAGCACGGCATTGTTGACGATGTTGCCGACGATGCTGCCGGTGGTGCCGCCGCTGCCGATCTGCAGCGTCCCCGCGCTGATCGTCGTGCCGCCCGTGTAAGTGCTGTTCCCCGTCAGCGTCAGGGTGCCGGCGCCATTCTGGGTGAGCGAGCCGGTGCCGCTGATCACGCCGGCGTAGGTCAACGCGTTACTTCGGTTGAAGACCAGCGAGCTGTTGTTGACGATGGCCCCGGCGACACTGCCGGTGGTGCCGCCGTTGCCGATCTGCAGCGTCCCCGCGCTGATGGTCGTGGTGCCGGTATAGGTGTTGGCGCCGGTGAGAATCGTCGTTCCGGTCCCCGCCTGCGTGACCGATCCGCTGCCGCTGATCACGCCGCCAAAGATCAGCGCATCGCTGCGGTTGAATGTGAGCGCAGCATTGTTGACGATGCTGCCGGCGACACTGCCGGTGGTGCCGCCGTTGCCGATCTGCAGCGTCCCGGCG
>JBKPUA010000047.1:0-3481 GCA_046735815.1 Pseudomonadota bacterium | reverse complement strand
TAGAGCGGCTGCAGGCCCGAGCTCTCGCCGAACGCGACCTTGCGCGCGTCCTCCGCGCTGCGGCGGAAGGTGACCTCGCCGCGATGGTCGGCCACCAGCCCTTCGAGCGCCTCGGCCTGCGGCTCCGACACCATGACGATCACCATGGCCCGGCCGGGCTCGGCATAAGAGGCGAGACGCCGCAGATAAGGCACCACCTGCGGGTCGTGCACGGTGACGAGTTTTTTCGCGATGCCGTCGCATTCGGTGAAGGCGTGGGCAAACTGCGCCGCCGCCGACAGCGATGGGAAGGTGGCGATCCGCTCGCACCAGGGATGGCTCGGGGCGAGCGGCACTTCGACCTCGGTGATAATGCCGTTGACGCCGTAAGCGTGCATGACCTTGAGCACGTCGCGCCCGCGCAGCTCGACCACTTTCGGGTCCTCCTCGACGGTGACGACCTCCACCGCGAGCACTGCGCCGGGATCGGCGATTTGACCCCAGGTGCAGGAGCCGGCGCCAGCGGCGCCGCCGGCGATGAAGCCGCCGATCGTCGCGTGCTGGCGCGTGGACGGGTAGAAGCGCAGCTCGTGGCCGGCTCCCGCGAGCGCGCGATCTATGTCGAGCATGCGCGCGCCGGCGGCGAAGCGCCCGGCGCCTGGCCGCTGCCAGATCACCTGATCGAGCCTGGCCATGTCGAGCACGACGCCGCCCGCCAGCGGCACCGCCTGGCCGTAGTTTCCCGTGCCACCGCCGCGGACGGTGAGAGGCACCCGGTGCTTGGCGCAGGCTGCCGCAAGCCGCATCACGTCGGATTTGTCTCGTGGCACTGCAACGAGGTCGGCGCGCTTGTCCTCCAGAGTCTCCTTCAGAATCGGCGAAAACCAGAAAAAGTCGCGGCTGCGCATCCGTAGCGATCCCGCATCCTCCAGCAGCGGAATGGCGGACATGTCCTGGCGAAACGAATCGGGAATGGCCATCGCGGACTCACGTAATCGATCGGCGGCATGGTATAGCAAAAGCGCCGGCTGTCATGAGTCCCACCCGCCACGCCCCGAAATTCACGCGCCGGCAGTCGTAAGCGTTCCAACATCCAATCACAGCTCGCCACCCTGACGTGTATCATGGCTCCCTTGCGACACATCACTCCGCAGACCATCCGGCCGCCGTTTGCGCGCTACAGCTATGGGGTGGAAATCCCGCCGGGCCACCGCATCCTGGTGTGCTCCGGTCAACTCGGCGTTGCGACGGACGACCGGGTGCCCACGACCATCGAGGAGCAGACGCATCTTTGCTTTCGCAATATCGGCGCCGTGCTCGAGCAATCGTTGTTCACCTTCGCCGACATCGTCCGTATCAACGCCTTCGTAGTCTCGCGCGAGCACTTGAAGGGTTATATGAGCGTGCGTGACCAGTACATCGCCGATCCGCCGCCGGCCTCCACCCTCATGATCGTTGGCGGGTTCGCGCGGCCGGAATTCCTGGTCGAGGTCGAGGTCATCGCGGCGGCACCGTGAGCCCCGGCGCGATGGATTGCATGGCTTGAGCTGATCTCCCATGAACGTGAACGCGCGGATTCACGGTGAGCTGACGAAATGCGGGATCAAGCTCGCCGCCTCGCTGCCCGACGACTGGGTAGCGCCCCTGATCGAGCGCATTGCGTCCGATAATCAAATCCGCCACGTGCGGGTGGCGCGCGAGGCCGAGGCGATCGCGATCTGCAGCGGCGCGTTCTTCGGTGGGGTGCGATCGGTGGCGCTGATGGGCGCGACCGGGCTCCTCACCTGCACCGGCGAGCTCGCGACGCTCAACCTTCGCCACCAGATCCCGGTGTTCCTGATCGTCAGTCAGCGCGGCTCGATCGACGACCATCGCATCTACCAGGAGGTCCAGGGCCGGCGCACCATCCCGCTGCTGCAGACCTACGATTTTCCGTACCACATCGTCGATCGGCCTGACGATGTGCGCTCGATCCCCGACGCGTTCGAGACCTGCCGCATGCAGAAGCGGCCGTTCGTGCTGTTCCTGACCCGGCGGCTGGTGAAGGGGGAGGGGACCGCATGAGGGTGCGCGAGGCGATCGAGGCGCTCGCACGCCATCGTGGCGAGGCGGTTGCCGTCTGCGCGCTCGGCATGGCGGCGAACGAATGGTGGGCCGCGACCAAGAGCGAGGACAGCTTCTACATGCACGGCGCCATGGGCTTTGCCGCAAGCTTCGCGCTTGGGCTGGCGCTGTCGTTGCCGCGCGTGCCGGTGTGGCTGATCAACGCGGATGGCTCGCTGTGCATGAATCTCGGCTGTCTGCTGACGGAAGCTTCGCAGCGGGCGAGCAACCTCAAGCATTTCGTCGTCGCCAACGGCGTCTACCAGACCGTCGGGGCGCTGCCGATGGTGAACGAGGGCCGCACCGATTATGCCGCGATCGCGCGCGCGGCGGGATTTGCGCACGCACGCACGATCGAAACGCCCGGTGAGCTCGAGCGGCAATTGCCGGACATCGCCGCCGAGGATGGTCCCTCGCTCACCGTGCTCAAGGTCGAGCCGGAAACCGGCTTCCTGCGCACGCCGCCCATGACCTATGAAGGGCCGGAGATGAAATATCGCTTCGGCCGCGCGCTCGAGCGCCGCTTCGGCATCGAGGTATTCGGCCCGCAGGGGTATTAGAGCGGCGGCCGCCCCGATGTCTCGGCAACACACACCTTGTCGTCCCCGCGCAAGGGACCCATCGTGCCACACATGCCGGTCTCTGGAATACCAGGTCCCTGCGTTCGCGGGGACGACGGGGATTTTCCAACGCGTAGCCGATAGATGGCGAATGAAGTGAGACTAGACTCCGTCGCTCTGCCGGACCGCGGTGGCGTATGGCGCGTGACATTGCGCGACGGATTGATTGCGGCCATCGGCCCGGACGAGAAGGGCGCACAGGCGAATTGGCTCGCGCTTCCAAGCTTCGTCAATCTGCATGCCCATGCCGACCGTGCCTACACGGTAGATTCGTTCCGGCCGCGCTCGTTCGCCGATGCGCTGGCCGCGGCGGCCGCGGCGCGCGCCGCCTTCACCGCCGCAGACGTGGCGGCGCGGGCGACGCGCCTGTTCGAACGCTCGCTGGCGCACGGTGTAACGCGGATACGCACCCACACCGACGTCGATCCGATCGTCGAGCTGCGCTCGATGGAGGGAGTGCTCGCCGCGAAGCAGAAGATGGCCGGCAGGCTCGACGTCGATGTCATCGCTTTCGCGACCTCGAAGAACGATCTTGCGGATGCGCGTGCGCTCGAGCGCCTGCGGCGCTCCGTCGAAATGGGCGTCGACCTGATCGGCGCGAGCCTCAACGCCAGCGCCGATCCGCCGCGCGCGCTCGCGGCTTTGCTCGATCTGGCGGAGCGCTCGGGCCTCCCTGTCGATCTCCATCTCGACGAGCATCTCGAGCCCGACCGTATGCTCTCGGAGCTGGCCGCCGATGCCGTGATTGCGCGCGGCCTTCATGGTCGCGTCACACTCAG
>JBKPUA010000046.1:0-3489 GCA_046735815.1 Pseudomonadota bacterium | reverse complement strand
AAATACATGCCGCACATCTCGCTGGCGCGGCTGCGCGAATCGTCGAGCCGGCAGGTCGCGGACTATCTGGCGGTACGCGCGCCCTTTCGCTCGCCGCCGTTCCAGGTCTCGCGCTTCGTGCTGTTCTCCTCGCGCGCGTCGATCGGCGGCGGGCCGTACGTCGTCGAGGCCGCTTATCCGCTGGCGGCGTGACGGAGGTCGGATGTCAGATGACAACTGACATCCGCACCTGACATCCACACCTGACATCCAAGTTTCACATTCCACATCCGGCTCACGTCGGCCTCAGCAGGCGCGACTGCACGTCGAACATGGCGGTGGCGAAACCGTGTCCGTCGGCGAGGATCTCGCGCATCACCGAGAGCGGCGTCGGCCGCGGCGTGGCGACCTCGCCCACAACGTTGGAAAAATCGAACGTCAGCTCGGCGTCGTACTTGCGCGCGAGCTGCTGCATGCGCCTGTTGTCGGCAAGGCACGCCATGTGCAGGAACTTGACGCCGCGGTTGCGTGCGGCGAGCAGTGTGCGCTCGAGCAGCAGGGATCCGACGCCATGGCTCTGCCACGGCTTCTCGATCGAGAACGCCGCCTCCGCCTCGCGCGTCAGCGGCGCACCGATCGGCCGCAGCTCCGCCGCGCCGCGCAGCGTGCCGTCGACGAAGAAGCCGTGAATGAGCGCATCGATGCCGAAGGAGAGCTCGGCATAGTCGCGCACGAATTCGTCGGAGACCGTCCCGGCAAATCGGTTGCGGCGGCTGTCGGCATCAAGCCGCAGCAGGTGGTCGCGATATATGTCGGCTTCGCCGATCCACAATTTGCGGATCACGGTTCCGGAGGGGAGCGGGTCTCGCATCGTGGTACTCCTGAATTGTCATGCGGGCTCGCGAATCGGCCGGAATATTGCAATGCAATAGCGGCGAGGCAACAGCGGGAACATGATCGTGATCCGATCTAAATTAATGATTTGTAATAATAATATCGTATGGCTGCCATGCGCGGGAGCGGTTCTGGCAGCGCTTTCGGTGCGCGCTTACCGCGTCGCACCATAGGTTGCGGATCGGCGGTTCCGCGTGCCGACGGCAGTGGGTTGAACCGCGGTGGCAGCGCACGCAACTCCTGCGAGATTGCGCGGGCAATCTCGGCTGCGTAATGGGGCGCCGCTCCGCGTGGCCTTGCTCGAAAGTTCGGCTTGCGAGTGGCCGCGGCGGGCCGCTATCTCATCGCCGCATCTCATCGCTGCCCGGTTCCAACGCCGCTCATCCTCCTCATGTCGGCTTCCGTCTCGGTGCAATATGCGGCGCGCGTCGCCGCTGGAAAGATCGAGCGCGACAGCGCGCAAGAGGCGATCGTCGCCCGGCTGGCGCGGCTTGAGCAGCGGCTCGCTGAGCATCGCCTCGCCCGCAAGTCGTCCTCGCTCGGCTGGCTGTTCGGCGCACGCACGCGCGACGCCGATCCGGTCAAAGGACTTTATATTTTCGGCGAGGTGGGTCGTGGCAAGACCATGCTGATGGACCTGTTCTTCGCGTCGTCGCCGGTCGTGCGCAAGCGCCGCGTCCATTTCCACGAATTCATGAGCGACGTGCACGAGCGCATCTACGCGTTGCGGCAGAAAGCGAAGCTCGGCGAAATCAACGGCGGCGCCGATCCGATCGTGCTTGCCGCCGCGGCTATCGCGCAGGAGACTTGGCTGCTCTGCTTCGACGAATTCCACGTGACCGACATCGCCGACGCCATGATTCTCGGGCGCCTGTTCAAGCGGCTATTCGAGCTTGGCGTGGTGGTAGTCGCCACCTCGAACGTGCCGCCGGCCGAGCTCTATAAGGACGGGCTCAACCGCGCGCTGTTCCTGCCGTTCATCGCGCTCATCGAGGAGCACATGGACGTTGTGGAGCTTTGCGCGCGCTGCGATTTCCGCCTCGAGAAGCTGGCGGGCACCGCGGTGTGGTACGTGCCCGCTGATGGTGCGGCAGAGGCGGCGCTCGATGAGGCGTGGCGGCGGTTGACTGCGGGCCACATCGGCGAAGAGCTCGACCTGACGGTAAAGGGGCGCACGCTGCACGTGCCGTGCGCGAGCATGGGGGTGGCGCGCTTCTCGTTTCCCGATCTGTGCCAGCAGCCGCTCGCCGCGCCCGACTATCTCAAGATCGCGCATGAATTCCACACCGTCATTCTCGACCGCATTCCCACGATGAATTACGATCAGCGCAACGAAGCTAAGCGCTTCATCATCCTCATCGACACGCTCTACGACAATGCGGTGAAGCTCCTCGCCTCCGCCGCGGCCGAGCCGGACGCGCTCTATTGCGCCAGCGACGGTTTCGAGGCGGCCGAGTTCAACCGCACTGCCTCGCGCCTGATCGAGATGCGCTCGCAAGCCTATCTGGCGCTGCCGCACGGTCATGCGGTGGGATCCGGCTCGACGGAAGGCTTGGTGGAAACCTGAGGTCAGGTGTCAGCCGGACGATCTTGTCATCTGACCTCTGACATCTGTCGGCCGACTTGAACGCCGGCCCGGAAAAGGTCTATGACCCGTTCTGCCGGGCCTTCACTGCTCTCAGCCCCGAGGTTTTTCCCCACATGGCGCGTCCCAAGATTGCTTTGATCGGTGCCGGCCAGATCGGCGGCACGCTCGCCCATCTGATCGGCCTCAAGGAGCTCGGCGACGTGGTGCTGTTCGATATCGCCGAAGGTATTCCGCAAGGCAAGGCGCTCGATCTCGTGCAGTCCTCGCCGGTCGACGGGTTCGACGCGCATTTCTCCGGCAGCAACTCCTACGACGCGATGGCCGGCGCCAGCGTCTGCATCGTCACCGCCGGCGTGCCGCGTAAGCCGGGCATGAGCCGCGACGACCTGCTCGGGATCAATCTCAAGGTGATGGAGCAGGTCGGCTCCGGCATCCGAAAATATGCGCCGGGCGCCTTCGTGATCTGCATCACCAATCCGCTCGACGCCATGGTGTGGGCGCTGCAGAAGGCCTGCGGCCTGCCCAAGCACATGGTGGTCGGCATGGCGGGCGTGCTCGACAGCTCGCGTTTTCGCTACTTCCTTGCCGACGAGTTCAACGTCTCGGTCGAGGACGTGACCGCCTTCGTGCTCGGCGGGCACGGCGACAGCATGGTGCCGTTGATCCGCTATTCGACGGTGGCCGGCATTCCGCTGCCCGATCTCGTGAAGCTGAAATGGACCACGCAGGCGCGGCTCGACGAGATCGTCCAGCGCACGCGCGACGGCGGCGCCGAGATCGTCAATCTGCTCAAGAGCGGCTCGGCTTACTACGCGCCGGCGGCCTCCGCCGTGGCTATGGCGGAGAGCTTCCTCAAGGACAAGAAGCGGGTGCTGCCTTGCGCCGCCTATCTCAACGGCGAGTACGGCCTCAAGGACCTCTATGTGGGGGTGCCCACCGTGATCGGCGCCAAGGGTGTCGAGCGCATCATCGAAATCCAGCTCAGCGGCGCCGAACGCGCGATGTTTGAAAAATCGGCCGAGGCGGTG
>JBKPUA010000045.1:0-4460 GCA_046735815.1 Pseudomonadota bacterium | reverse complement strand
GGCCAAATGCTCGAGGCGGCTCACCGCCTCGATTGTGCCGTCGATCCGCGCCGGCGGCAGCCGGTCCTTGGCGTAGATGCGGAACTTGTGCTCGATCTCGCCGCGTGAGAGCGGGTTTTCGAGCGAGCCGCGCGGGTGATCACAGCGCGCCGTCAACGTTGTGCCGTCGTTCATCTCGATCGCCACCACCGCCTGCACGCCGTTGAGCGTCGGATCGAAACTGATCTCCACCTGTTGCTCGGCGAAGCGCCGCAGCTGGGGATCGTCGTAACGCGCCGGCTCGAACTGGGCCAGCGTGAGAGCGCGGTCGTGCAGGCTCACCGCCGCGGCGTAGTGGCCGGAGATGAGCGCGTCGAACTTGCCCTCGTATCGCGGCCGCTGGCCGTGCATGTCGAAGGCGGTCTGCCCCAAGCCCACGCGCACGGCCTTGACCTTCGCGGGCTCGATCCTGTTCTGCTCGAGGAGATCGAACAGGGCCGTGGTCATGCCCTGCAGCAACGATGCCGACGGCCATAACCGCAGCGCGATCTGCTCGAGCTCCCAGCGCCGGCCGAGATCGGCGGTGACGCGTTCGGGCTTTCCGCCGTTGGTGTAGCTGTTGTAGAGCCCGCCGTCCTTGGCCGTGAGGAATTCGCGCGTCGCCAGGAATTTCTGCTCCGCCAGCAGCGCCGCCAGCAGACCCGACAGCGCGCCGCGGCATTGGTGGAACTTGACCGTGGGCGTGCCCCAGGCGGCGAACGTGCCGGCGGCCTGACTGCCGGCGAGGCCGAAGGCCTTCGCCATGGTGTCGCGGTCGAAGCCGCGCAGCCGTCCGACCGCGCCGGCCGCGCCGAAGGGACCGAGGATGCCCGGCCCGTGCCAGCCGCGGGCACGGAACGCGGGATAATCGAGGCCGATGCCGATCCGCGTCGTCACCTCGCACCCCGCGGCAATGGCGACGAGAAGATCGCGGCCGGAACGCCCGTCGCGCTCGGCGATCGCCAGCGACGGCGGGATCACCTCGGGGGTGACGTGTGTCATGGTGGAGCGATGGGCGTCGCACATCGTCACCGCGGTGATGAGATAGCCATTGAGCAGGGTGGCGCCGGCGAGCGAGAGCCGATCGCCGCCGATGATGCTGCTCTCTTCGGATTGCGCCAGTGCCGCGGCCAGCGCCGCGACTTGGTGGGTCTCTTCGCCCTGGTGACCGGCGAGCGCGCAGGCCAGCGCATCAAGCAGCAGGTGCTTGCAATGATTTCTGACATTGTCCGGAAGGTCTTCGTAGGTCAGTGCCGTCGCGAACTGCGCCAGCGCTTGCGTTGCTTCTTCCGGCATCACGCTCTCCCTTCTTGTGTGCGCGTCACTGCACCACATTACTGTTTTTTCCGTCGATCGTCGTCGCTCATGGGCTGCGCGCGCGGGGCAGCATGTGCGCGTCGGCCGGCGCCCAGGCGAATTTCAACGTGTCGCCCGGAGCCGGGAGCAGGCGTCGGCCGCCCATGATGCGGGCGCGCAGCGGCAATCCGTGAGTCTTGCCGAGCACGAGAGCGGAGTCCCCGTAGTTGATGGTGTCGTCGACCGTCATGTCGAGCGTGTTGTCGGCTCCCTCGGCTTCGCCCGCCGCGACCAGCCGCAGGCGCTCGGGCCGGATCATGAGATCGATCTCGCCGGCGTGCACGGATGCCGGCGTCTCCACGCGCACTGGACCGATGCCGGTGAGCTCCACCCGATGCGGGTGGGCGGGATCGCTGCGTCCGGTGAAGAAATTGCTGTCGCCGATGAACTCGCCGACGAAGCGGTTGACCGGTCGGTTGTAGACCTCGAGCGGCGATCCGACCTGCTCGACCTTGCCGTTGCAGAACACCGCCACCCGGTCCGACATGGTCATGGCCTCGGTCTGGTCATGGGTGACGTAGATCATGGTGATGCCGACCTCGCGATGAATGCGCTTGATTTCGACCTGCATCTGCTGGCGTAGATTCTTGTCGAGCGCCCCGAGCGGCTCATCAAGCAGCAGCACATCCGGATTGAATACGAGGCCGCGCGCCAGCGCTACGCGCTGCTGCTGGCCGCCGGACAATTCGCGTGGATAGCGGTCGGCGAACCGGCGCAAGCCCACGAGCTCGAGCACCTGCTCGACGCGCGCCTGCATCTCCTTCTTCGGGAAGCGCCGCATCTTCAGCGGAAACACCACGTTTTTGGCGGCGGTCATGTGGGGGAACAGGGCGTAGTTCTGAAACACCATGCCGATATTGCGTTCGTACGGCCTGCTCAGCGTGAGATCGCGTCCGTCGAGCTCGATCACGCCGTTGGTCGGCACCTCGAACCCGGCGATCATCAATAGCGTGGTGGTCTTGCCCGAGCCGCTCGGACCCAAGAAGGTGACGAATTCGCCACGCTCGACGTCGATAGACACATCGTCGACGGCATTGCTCTTGCCGTCATAGGATTTCACCACCTCGCGCAGGCAAAGATAGGCCACGCATCATCCTTTCGCTGGCGGGCGCGCAACGATCAAGGCGTCGACAACGATGCAGCCGCGGCCTTCCGGCAGCGCCTTGATCGGGTTGAGGTCGATCTCGTCGATCATGTCCGCGTTCTGCTGCGCAAAATCCGCAAGCGCCTCGAGACAGGCGGCGAGGCTCGCGATGTCGGCGGCCGGCCGGCCGCGGATCGCGCCGAGCAGCGCCGCGCCGCGGGTCTCGGCGATCATCGCCGCGGCGTCGCCCTCGCGCAGCGGCAGCATGCGCAGCGCAAAGTCGCGGGTGATCTCGACCGCGATGCCGCCCATCCCGAAGGCGAGCGCGAGGCCGAAGTCCGGATCGCGCGAGATGCCGGCAAACACCTCCGTGCCGTCGGGGACGAATTCCTGCACCAGGAATGCGCCGTCCGACGGCTGCTTTTCGAGCCGGCCGAGGCGCTCGCCGAGCCGCGCAAAGGCGTGCGCCAGCTCGTCGTCGCTCGCAAGGCCCACGGCGACCAGGCCGAGCTCGGTCTTGTGCGGGATGTCGTCGGACAGCGCCTTGAGCACGACCGGATAGCCGAGCTCGCGCGCGGCATCCGCGGCTTCGTTCAACGTGGTGACACGGTATTCGCGCGTGACCGGCACGCCGAATTCCTTGAGCAGCCGCTTGGCATCATGCTCATTGATGGTGCGCCGGCTTGGCTTCGCCGCCAGCAGATCGGCGAGTTGCGAGCGCGGGCGCGCGGCCGCTGTCCGCAGCGGTCTTTGCCCCATCACGTAACGGCCGACGCGATCGATGGCGCCGAGCCCCTGGCGCGTGCCGCCGATCTGGACGAGGCCCGCGTCGCGCAGCGCCTTGACCTGCTGGCTGTTCATCACCCCCGGCCGCGAGCTCATGAGGTAGTAAGGCTTGGCCGATCCCTTGGCTGCGTCGGTCAGCATCCTCACGTTCTCCAGCACGCGGCCGGGATGGCCGAGATGCCCCTCGTTGCTGGTGTCGGCGCAGTAGCAGATCGCGTCGATCTGCTCGCTCTTGTCCACCACCGACATGGCGTGCGGCAGGTTTGTCGCGTAGTCGCCGTTGCCCCAGGCATCGAACGGATTGCCGTCGCCGGTGATGCGACCGATCACCCGTTCCGCCTCGGCGCGTTCGGCGCTCGAAAGTGGAGGCAGATGCAAGCCCGCCGCGGTGGCATTGTCGAGGATCATCTCGGCGAGGCCGCCCGAGCCGGTGATGACGGAGATGCCCCGGCCGCGCGGCCAGCGCGCGCCCTGGCAGACCGCCAGCACCTCGGTCAACTCGTCGAGGTCGTTGACCTCGATGGCGCGATGGGCGCGCAGCAGCTCGGAGAACACCCGCGATTCGCCTGCGAGCCCGCCGGTGTGGCTGGTGATGGCGCGCTGGGTGCGCTCGGTGCGCCCGACCTTGAGCACGACCACCGGCTTGCCGACGGCGGCCGCGCGGTCGAGCGCAGCCACGTAGCGCTCGGGCTCGCGCACGGTCTCGGTGAAGGTCGCGATCACCTTGGTCGCGGGATCGTCGATCAAGTATTCCAGATAGTCGACCGTTCGGGTGACCGCCTCGTTGCCGGCCGAGACCGAAAGGCTGATGCCGTAGCGGCGCAGGTCGGAGAGGACGGCGATGCAGACCGATCCGCTCTGCGACACGAAGCCGACATTGCCGGCGAGCGCGGTCGTATCCATCACGGTCTGCTTGTAGGTGGTCACCCGCGCGATCGGGTTGAGAATTCCCATGCAGTTCGGCCCGCATACCGCCATGCCGGCCTCGCGGCACAGGCCGGCGATCTCCGCCTGCTGCCGCGCGCCCTCCTCGCCGAGCTCGGCGAAGCCGCTGTCGTAGATGACGGCGGCGCGTGCGCCGCGCTTGACGGCGAGCCGCACCTGCTCGGGCAGCAGCGGCTTGCGGATGCTGAACACGACCACGTCGGGCGCCTCCGGCAGATCGGTCAGGCTCGGATAGCAGACGTGGTTGAGGACGGTCTGATACTTCGGATTG
>JBKPUA010000044.1:0-3847 GCA_046735815.1 Pseudomonadota bacterium | reverse complement strand
GAGCCGGATCGCCTCGCGCAGGCGTGTCCATCACGGCATCGCGCGCAACTTCCAGAACATTCGCCTGATGCCTCACCTCAGCGCCTTGGAGAACGTGCTGGTCGGCCAGCATTGCCGCAACAGCGGACTGCGCGGCGTGCTCCAGCCGGTCAATCTCGTTCCCGGCAACCGCTGGCGCGAGGAGGCGCGCGCCGCCCTCGCCGATGCCGGGCTTGCCCACTACGAGCGCGCCACCGTTCGCAACCTGCCGTATGGCGTGCAGAAGCGGATCGAGCTCGTGCGCGCCCTGATGGCGAAGCCGCGATTGCTGCTGCTCGACGAGCCCGCCGCCGGGCTCAATCCGGCCGAGACCGACGTGCTGCGCGAGTGGCTTGCCACCACCTGCGGCGAGCGCGGCATCACCTTGCTGCTGGTCGAGCACGACATGAATTTCGTCGGAGCGTTGTGCGAGCAGATGATCGTGCTCAATTTCGGCCGCAAGATCGCGGAAGGAACCCCCGATCAAATCCGCGAGCATCCGCAGGTCAGGGAAGCCTATCTGGGACTCGAAGCAGTGCCGGCGGAGCAACGCCATGCGTCTTGAGCTCCACGACGTGCATGTGCGCTACGGCCGCGTTCATGCCGTGCGCGGCGTGTCGCTTACGGTCGCGGCGGGGGAGATCGTGGCAGTGCTCGGCGCCAACGGCGCGGGCAAGTCGTCGCTGCTCAAAGCCATCATGGGGCTCGAGCCGGTGAGTGGCGGCCGCATCGAGCTCGATGGCGCCGACATCACCGCCTGGCCGCCCAGCCGCCGCGTGCGGCGCAATCTCGCATTGGTGCCTGAAGGCCGACGAGTCATCGTGAGCCTCACGGTCCACGAGAACCTGCTGATGGGTGCGTTTCACCGCGATGATATGCGCATTGTCGAGGCGGAGATCGCCGCGCTTTACGAGCGCTTTCCCAACCTTGCGGCGCGCCGGCATCTGCCCGCGTCCGTTCTTTCCGGCGGCGAGCAGCAGATGCTCGCGATCGGACGCGGTCTGCTCGCAAATCCCGCAATCATGATGCTCGATGAGCCGTCGCTCGGATTGAGCCCGCGCTTGACCAACGAGGTGTTCGCGCTCATCGGCGAGCTCAACCGCGCGCGCGGGCTTGCGATCCTGCTGGTCGAGCAGAACACGCATATGGCGCTGGAGCTCGCCAAGCGCGCCTACGTGCTGGAGCTCGGCCGCAAGGTCATGGAAGGAAGTCCCCGGGAGCTGCGCGCGGATCCGTCCTTGCGCGACGCCTATCTCGGTCGCGCCCAGCAACACAGCAGAGTCAATGTCGGATAACAGAGTGGCGGCGGTGCGAGCCGAGCCACGCAAGAGGAGAACGACGATGAAAGCCAGATTGTTGGGATTGCTGCTCGCGTTGCCAGTTATGGCCGGATCGGCGCAAGCGCAGGAGCTGCTGTTGGGCTATCTGCCGGCGCTGGCGGGGCCGTTCGCCACCCTGTCGCGGACCGACGAGATCGCCGCTCAGATCGCGGTCGACGAGATCAACGCGGCGGGAGGGATCGGCGGCAAGAAGATCAGGATCATCTCGTTCGACACCGCGGGCAAGCCGGACCAGGCGGTGGTGGGGCTGCGCAAGCTCGCCGAGGACGACAAGGTGCTGGCGGTGATCGGGCCGTTCAGCTCGGCGGAATGCCGGGTGGCGTTCCCGGCCGGCGAGCGCATCGGCATCGTGACCATGTCGATGGCGTCCTCGGCGCCGAAGCTCGCAGAGCCCTTCACTTATGGACTGCGCAACACCTCGGATGAAGGCTACATGTTCCAGAGAGTGATGAAGACGCTGCAGGACAAGAAATACCCCATGGCGACGGCGGCGATCGCCTATGCCACCGACGACGTGATCTCGAAGACCATGGGCGAAGCGGTGCTGCCGAACACCATGAAGCAGTTCGGCACTGAGGTGAAAGCGAGCGTCACGTTCCAGACCCAGGCCTTCGACCTCTCCACCCAGGTCTCGCAGCTCAAGACCCAGCCGACCGATCTCATCGGCGTCGGCTCGGGCCCTGAGGCGGCGGTGCGGCTGGCGCAAGAGCTGCGCCGGCAAGGCGTCACCGGCCGGCTTGTGGCGGGCTCGACCATCGCCGATTCCGAGCTCGCCCGGCGCATGGGCAACGACGGCAACGGCACGGTGATCCCGACCACGTTCTATTCCGGCGTCAGCGACAAGGCGAAGAAATTCGAGGACGAGATGATCAAGCGCGCCAAGGCGGCCGGCATCGAGCGCTCGTCCGCCTCGCAGTTCGAGGCCGCTACCTACGACATCGTGCAGTTCTACGCCTATGCCATCAAGGAGGCGAAGGTCACCGGCGACCCCGGCAAGCTCGCCGCCGAGCGCGCCGCCATCCGCGATGCATTGCGCGCCATGAAGGCCTACCCCGCACTCGAAGGGCCGATCTCCTTCGGCCAGAATGGCGACGCGCTCAAGCCGGTCTACGTCATCGAGATGCAGGGCGGGCGCTGGAACCTGATCGGGACCCATCCTGCCGGGTCGTGACCAACACCAGCCATCGGATGCGGCTCTCCGCCGCCGCGCTCGCAGTGCTGGAGCAGGTGCGCCCGTTCGCCGAGGACGGCATCGTGTTTCCCGGCCGGCGCCGCGGCCAGGCGCTCTCTCACGGCGCACTGCTGTACGTGCTCGACCACGACATGGGCGCTGACGCGACGGTGCACGGCTTCCGCGCGACGTTCAAGACCTGGGCGAGCGAGCGCACCGGCTACGCCCGCGAGGTGGTCGAGGCCGCGCTCTCGCACACCATCCCGGGCGAGCTCGAGCGCGCCTACCGCCGCGGCGACTTGTTAGACAAGCGGGCGCGGCTGATGGCGGAGTGGGCGGCCTATTGCCTGGCAAAGCCCGGCGCCGCGGTGGTGCCTCTGCGCAGACCACGCCCACGGGCTTGAGGCTGCCATCGGGGGGCATGAGCCAGCGCAGCGCGGCAAGTGGTTTCGCGGGTAACTTTAGAACCTGCATGGCCCAACCCCGTTTGCCTGCATGGACGGACGGGCACGCGAATGTTTGGAACGAGCGACCTATTGCAGGCAACTAGCCGAAGGTGAGCGCGATCCCGAGATGAGAGCGTACTTGCTCAGGTTGGCCGCCGACTGGACAAGCGCCGCCAAAGAGGAACTTCCACGAGAACCGGCGCATGGATGAGTTCCGCGAGCGCGAGCACCTTGCTCAGGCCGATTGGCACATCGCCGAGGCCAAGGCGCACATCGCGCGGCAAAAGGACACCATTGCCGAGCTAAAGCGCGACGGACACGAAACCAAGGTGGCCATGTTGATGCTCAATGCCCTCAAACACACTCTTTGTGCCTTCGAGCAGCATCGCGAGGTAATCCTGGTCCGGCTCAGGAACGGCTAGAGCCACCTGCCCACGTTACGTCACGGGATCCGTGACGTAACGGAACTTCGTTCCGCCAAAGATGTTTGATGACTAGGAAAAACAATGACCAACGACATCGACGAACTCACCGCGCTCAATCTCGACTTCGTCGCCTCGGCGCAGAATTCCGACGTTAGGCGCTTCGATGAAATCCTGGCGCTGGAGTTCTATTGCTCAAATCCCGACAAATCGCTGGTCGATCGCGCCACCTTCCTTGAGCAGACCGCGAAACCAGTCGCGATCAAGAACTTGCAGGCCCATGACGTGAAGATCCGCGTCATGGGCCACTTCGCCATCATCCACGCTGCAACCAGCTACACCACGCCGGACGGGCAGCAGGCGCACGGGCGATACACTGATTGCTGGGCGAAGCAGAACGGAAAATGGCTCGCGGTATCGGCGCATGTGACGCGGTGATACGCAGCCGTC
>JBKPUA010000043.1:0-3253 GCA_046735815.1 Pseudomonadota bacterium | reverse complement strand
GATCCGAATGTTACGGCCTTCGATCCACCCGAGTGCCTCGAGCCCGTGCCGAAAGGCCATGATGCGGGCCTGTGATTGCGGATCGTGCTCCCCGGTCGCACCAACCAAAAGGCCGATGCGCCGCATCTGCTCCCCCTGCTGTGCGCGCCCCGCGAGCGGCCATGCCGCTGCAGCGCCGCCGAGCAGCGTGATGAACTCCCGCCGCCTCATTCGATGACCTCGTCGGCGCGGGCGAGCAAGGTCGGCGGCACTTCGAGGCCGAGCGCCTTGGCCGTCGTCAGGTTTACCACAAGCTCGAACTTCGTCGGCTGCTCGATCGGGAGGTCACCGGGCTTAGCTCCTTTAAGAATGCGGTCCACGAAATATGCCGCACGTCGATACAGACCGAGAATGTCCGCGCCGTAGCCGATGAGTCCTCCAGCCTCGGCGTATTCCCTCGCTCCGATGGAGGGCAATTTGTTCGCAAGCGCAAGCGTCGCGATCACTCGAAAACTAGCAGCAAATTCCCCATCCTGGGTAACCACGACCGAATCGACGCGGCTCGTGGCCATGGCAGCGAAAGCAGGACTGAACTTGTTTGGGCTCTGCGCCTGGACGACTTCGATTACCAAACTCAAGGACGAGGCGGCTGCCTGCATAGCTGGAATGATCGGTCCGCTGACAGGATTGTCGGGATTTGAAAGCGCGGCCGGACGGGAGATATGCGGACACGCTTCCTTGAGCAGTTCCAGTCGCTTCGCATTGAGTTGTGGAAGAAAGTAAGTTGACCCCGTGAGGTTAGCCTCGGGCCTTGCAATGTTTGAGACGAGACCATTTGCAACGGCGTCTCCGATGATTGCCATCACGATGGGAATTGTGCTGGTTGCCTGCTTGGCTACGAGCGCGGCTGGGGTTCCGTGGACAATGAGAACATCGACATTCGTCGCAATAAGCTCTGCTGCGAGATGTGGGAGCCGATCGTAGACCCCTTCCGCCCATCGAAACTCAAGACCAATGTTCGTGCCCTCAACGTAGCCGAATTCGCGGAGTCCCGTTCGGAGTGACTCTACCGGTTTAGCCGATCCTGCGGCGGTCGCTGAACCCAGAAATCCGATGCGGTGGACCTTGCCGCTTCGCTGCGCGCGCGCCGCGAGCGGCCACGCTGCCGCCGCGCCGCCGAGCAGCGTGATGAATTGCCGCCGTCCCACGTCGAGCATGGGCTCCCCCTCGGAACCCGCTGTGTCAGCTTACCGCACGCTGAGGTTGCCCCGGAAGGTACCGTTAGGTCCTTGGGGCGGGCCTGAATCGTTCTGAATCAACCCGGAGCATGGCATGCGGTCCTACGTCCGAGTTGCGCTCACGACGGCTTGCGCGCCGAGACCAGCAGATAGGTCTTGCAGCTCCAACCGAAAAAGACGGCCAGCAGCTTGCCAATCACCGCCGCGGCAAGGCTTCGCGATAATTTCATGCGCCCGGCGCGGCGCTCCGCGCCGGCCCAACGAGCCAAGTTAGCGCGAAACCCGCCGAGGCACTGCTCGGTCGCGTCCGTCACCTCGATTGACACGAAGCCGGCTGCGGCAAGCCGGGCGCGGTACTCGGCAATGCTCGCAAGCAGATTGGCGCGCGGTACCTGGCCGAATTCCGCCGGGATTATAGTGCGGAATAACATATCCGAGAGGGCGAGCGATCCACCCGGCTTCAGCACGCGACGCGCTTCTTCGAAGAATTTATCGCGAGTGTCGAAATGGCACGCCGCCTCGATGCAAATCACCGCGTCAAAATGATTGTCAGGAAAATCCAGCTCGGTCGCGTTCATTACCTCGAAGGTGCAGCCGGGTGCCAGCACGCGCGCATCCGCAATCTGCGCGTCGGAAATGTTAATGCCGGTAATCATCTCGGGCGCATAGGTGTGCGTCAACCGCTTGGTAGAACCCCCGAGTCCACAAGCCACATCCAGGATCCGGCCCGTTCTGTTGGCGATTCGCGCGACCATCTGATCGACGAGCGCTTCGCTCGCCTCCCGCTGCGACTTCGCCCCTGCGCCCCAGTACCCGAAATTGAAATAGCCGCTGTTCTCGTAGTAGCGACGCTGATTGCTGCCGCGCATCATGCCGTCATAGGTGCTGGGACGCATCGACCACCGCACCGTCATCACGCTCACCCCTGCCCCCGCGGCCCATCAGATTGGGCGCCATCGTTTGCCCAGCAATCAATGCGTCGCAAGTGCCGACCGGATTGCATTCGGTCTCCTCTCACAGCCAGATCACGATTGCAGGATATCGAATTGGCAGAGATCCGTCAGCGTATGTCTGCGAGGCCGGAAGTTCTATTTGATGCCGGCCGCCCTGATCAGCTTTTCGTTCGAGCTCAGCTCGGCGACGATGTACTTGTCCATATCGGCGGGCGTCATCGGCATCGGATTGATCGCGAGCTGCTTGAGCTTGTGCTGCATCGCCGGCGTGGCCACCACCTTCGTTGCCGCCGCATGGAATTTCTCGACGATCTCGCGCGCTGTCTTGGACGGCATGAACACACCGTACCAGATGGTCAGGTCGGAGTTCGGGTAGCCGGCATCGAGCGAGGTCGGGACGTCGGGTAGCTCGGGCGCCCGCGTCGACGTGCTCGCGGCGAGCGCGAGCACGCGTTTGTCCTCGATGAAGGGAAGCGCTGTCGAAATCGGGCAGTAATAGAAGTCGATCCGGCCACCAACGACGTCGGCGAGCGCCTCGGCGCCACCCTTGTAGGCGATGTGGACCGCTTCGAAGCCGGCGGCAACGCGGAATTTCTCGGCCGCGATATGGGTCGCGGTGCCGACGCCGGCCGAACCGTAGTTGATCGATCCGGGCTTGGCCTTGGCGGCGGCGACCAGGTCCTGCACGGTCTTCCAGCCTCTGGCGGGCGACACGATCAAGATATTGGCGTTCTGGCCGATCATCAGGGCGCTGGACAGGTCCTTGGTCAGGTCAAACGGAAAGTTCGGCACGATCCAGGGCGCGATGGTGTGCGCCGAGGAATTCGCCAGAATCGTGTAGCCATCGGGGTCAGCCCGGACGACAGCGCCCATGCCGAGGGTTCCGCCCGCGCCGCCGCGGTTTTCGACAATGATCGATTGACCGAGCTCAACGCCGAGAGGCTCAAACAGTGCACGTGGCACGATATCGGTTGCGCTGCCGGCGGCGAATGGAATGAAGGCCCGGATCGGTTTGGACGGCCAAGGCTGGGCGAGTGCCGCGCTTGAACCAAGAACAATCGCCGCCGCCGTGATCGCCGGATA
>JBKPUA010000042.1:0-5973 GCA_046735815.1 Pseudomonadota bacterium | reverse complement strand
AAGCCGAGATCGAGCGGCTGCGGGCGCGGGATGCCCGGCAAGCCCTCGGCGCCGCCGGTGAGCCAATCGAGATTGTTGAACAGGGTGTAGAGGATCATCCCCACCGCGAGCGTGACGATGATGAAGAAGTGGCTGCGCAGGCGCAGGCAGGGAATGCCGACCAGCAGGCCGATCAACCCCGCGCCGACGGCGCCGGCGCCGAGCGCCGCGATGAACGGCCAGCCGGCGGACTTCATCAGCAGCGCGGTGGTGTAGGCGCCGACGCCGGCGAAGCCCATGTGCCCGAGCGAGACGAGCCCGGTGTAGCCGAACAGCAGGTTCACCGCGATGGCGGGGATGGCGTAGCACAGCGTCAGGGTCAGCACGTGCAACACGTAGGGTTGCGCAGCGAAGATGAAGGGCCCCGCGCAGGCGGCAGCGAGCAGCAGCGTGGTCGCGCCAACCGCGACAGGCGACATGACTTTCACGCCTCACCTCGCACGCGCACGCCGAAGAGACCCCACGGCCGTACCAGCAGCATGAGGATGAGCAGCGCGAACACCACGGTGTCGCGATAGTCGGTGGGAATGGCGAGCGTCGAGAGCGCTTCGGCGATACCGATGGCAAGCCCGCCGACGATGGCGCCCGGGATGCTGCCCATGCCGCCGATGACGATCGCCGCCAGCGCCTTGAGCAGCGGAGCGTCGCCCATCTGCGGAAAGATCAGAAACAGCGGGCCGAGCAGCGCGCCGCCGAGCCCGCCGAGCGCGCACGCAATCGCGAAGCTGAGCATATAGACGGCGTCGGGATTGACGCCGACAACGCGCGCCGCTTCCGGGTTCTGGCTGGTGGCGCGCAACGCGGTACCGAGCCGGGTGAACACCAGGAACAAGTAGAGCGCGGCGACCGACAGCGTCACCGCGCCGATGATGACGAAGTGCTGCAGCGTGAAGCTGAGCGGACCGAGCCGCACGAGGGTTTCGACGCTCGCGGGACGCATGGACAATGCGGTGGGACCCCACAGCGCGATGACGCCGTTCTGGATCACCAGGATCAGGCCGAGCGATGCCACGATCTGCATGCGCACATTGTCGCGCAAGGCGCGGAACACGCCGCGCTCGAGCGCGAGTCCGACCAGCGCAAGCGCGGCCATGGACAACAACACCGCCAGCACGTAGTCGCCGGTGAGGCGGACGAAGAACAGATGGGCGAGATAGCCGCCCAGCATGAACAGCACGCCGTGGGCGAAGTTGAGCACGTGCATCACGCCGTAGATCAGCATCATGCCGAGCGCCATCAGCACGTAGATGGAGCCCATCATGGAGCCGTTGACGAGTTGCTCGAAGAACGCGGTCGCCATCGCCGGTGTTGAAGGGCGGCTAACCGCTGCCGCAGCCGGCGGCCATGTCCGCCGGGACGATGATCTTGCGCGATCCGTCCTCGCACCACTCGGTGATGTAGACCGGCGGCGACGCCTGTCCTTTGTCATCGAACGAGATCGCACCGATGACCCCGTTGATCTTGAGCTTGGCGAGGGCGTCGCGAATGGCGGCGCCGTCGGTGATCGTGCCGGCAGCTTTCATCGCCTCGACCGCCGCGAACACCGCGTCATAGGACTGAGCAGCGAAGCCGTGCGACTCTTCGTTGAATTTGGCCTTGTAGGCGGCGTTGAAGGCCTTGATCCGATCGACCGGGGCGTTGGGAGGGAAGGCGTTGTATTGCGCCATGCCGGCGACATAGCGGGCGTTCAGCCGGTCGAGAAAGCGGTTGGAGCCCATCGCCAAGGTGCCGATGAGCTGCACCGTAAGCCCGGCGTCGCGGATCTGCCGGATCGCGAGCGCGCCCGGTTCCTCGTCCATCAGCAGCATCACCGCCTTGCCGCCGGAGTTGCGGATATTGGTGATGTGACTGGAGAAATCGACCTCGCCGACGTTGAAGTAGCCGACATAGCCGAGCTTGATGGCGGCGGGCAGCAACTGCTTCATTCCGCTCACCCCGCCGCGTCCGGCATCGTTGTTCCAGGCGATGACGGCGAGCGGGGAAAGGCCGTTGCGTGCGACATAGTCGGCGAGTGTCTTGTTGAGCTGGGCGTTGTTGGCGTTGATGCGGAACAGGAACGGGTTGCCCTGCTCGGTCAGGTTCTGCGCCGTCGGCACCGTCAGGATAAGCGGCACCTTGAAGTCGGCCGCGATCGGCGCTTCGGCGGCAGCGACCGGGCTGCACAGCTCGCCGAGCACGATGGGTACCTGATCGACGGTCGCAAGACGCTGCATGGCGGAGGCGCCCTCGGCGGCGTTGCAGCGGGTGTCGTAGACTTTCAGCGCGAGCTCGTACGTCTTGTTGCCGACCTTGAAGCCGCCAGCCTTGTTGATCTCCTCGACCGCAAGATTGAAGCCGTTCATCTGGAACTTGCCGGGGGCGGCGAGCGGGCCGGTCTGCGCGGTGACGATCCCGATCGTCACCTTGCCGTCGGCCGCGAGCGCCGACGACAGCGCAAGTCCCAATACCGCGACGGTTGCGAGCAGACGCTTGCCGGGCATGTTCATCTCACCATCTCGTTTGATCGCATCTTACGCGCCGGATAGCCCATAGACGCGCAGCGCGTTGTCGCGCAGCAGGAGCCGTTTCGCGTCGGGCCGCAGGTCGAGAGCGTCGATCTCGTCCATGGTGCGCTTGAACGCCAGCACCGGGTAATCGGTGCCGAACATCACCTTGTGGCGGCCGTAGCTGTTGACGTAGTGAACGAAGCTCGGCGGCCAGTACTTCGGACTGTGGGCGTCGGAGCCGATGAAGACGTTGTCGTGCTTCCACGCCATGGCGATCATCTCGTCAGTCCAGGGGATGCCGATGTGGATGCCGACGACCTTTAGCTCCGGGAAGTCGCAGGCGATGTCGTCGAGCAGGATCGGCCGGCCGACGCTGCGCAGCGGGCGCTGCTTGTCGTAGACGAGCGATTGGCCGACCTGCATCTGGATCGGGATACCGAGCTCGCAGCATTTCGCGTAGAACGGATAATACTTGCGGTGGTTGGGCTCGAGCTCGAACCAGTGCGGATAGGTGTGCGCGCCGATGAAGCCCAGATCGCGAACGGCGCGTTCGAGCGCCCGCACGCCCTCCATGCCTTCGGTCGGATCGACGCCGGCGAGCCCGCAAAACCGGTCGGGATGGGCGTGCACCGCCTCGGCGATCCACTCGTAGGGCATGTGCCAGGCGCCGCGGGTGCCCTGCTGGCCGATCTTGCAGGCGATAAGGAACGCGCGCTCGATGCCGGCCGCGTCCAGCTGTGCGATCATCTGCTCGTGGGTGACGCCGGCGACGTCGGCGCGCGCGCGCCCGATCTTCTCGGTGTGGAAGGTCTGCGTCCAGGCCGGGCGGGCCGCCACGATCTGCGGCGTCAGCGGATTGACCACGATGTCGATCGCACCCTGCACTGGCGGGCCTCCTGGCATATTGATATATGTTTATGACTTTTGTAGCAATGCGCCGATGTCGCAGCCCCGCGCGCTACTTTAGGAGGCTCGCATGGGCATGACGCTCGCCGAGAAGATCATTGCCAAGGCTGCCGGGCGGCCGGCGGTCGCGCCCGGCGAGATCGTCACCTGCGCGGTCGACCTCGCGATGATCCACGACTCCGGCGGCCCCCGCCGGGTGAAGCCCATCCTCGATCGCCTCGGCGTCGGGGTCTGGGATCCGGGCAAGGTCGTTCTCATTACCGATCATTACGTGCCGGCGGTCGACGACGAGAGCCGCCGCATCCAGGAGGTGACGCGCGCGTTCGTGGCGTCGGAGCGCATCGCCAACTTCTACGACGCGCAAGGCATCTGCCACGTCGTCTTGCCGGAGCGCGGGCACCTGCGGCCGGGGATGTTCGTGGTCGGCGGCGACAGCCATTCGCCGACCGGCGGCGCCTTCGGCGCCTACATGTTCGGCGTGGGCGCGACCGAAATGGCGGGCGTGCTGGCGACGGGAGAGATCTGGCTCAAGGTGCCGGAGACGATCCGCATCGAATGGACCGGCCGGCTCGGCCGCGGCGTGGCCGCCAAGGACATGATGCTGTTCCTGTGCGCGCGACTGGGCATGGACGGTGGCCGTTATCAGGCGGTCGAATATGCCGGCGAGGCGGTGCGCGCGCTGCCGATGCAGGAGCGCATGACGCTCTCCAACATGGCCGCCGAGCTCGGGGCGCAGACCGGTTTGATCGAGGCGGACGCGACCACCGCCGCGTTCCTGCGCGCGGCTGGGGTAGCGTCTTCTGATGCGGCGCCGTGGCGCGGCGATGACGATGCCCGGCCCACCGAGCATCACGTGTTCGACGCGAGCGCGCTCGCGCCGCAAGTCGCGGCGCCGCACAGCCCGGCCAATGCCGCGGCGGTCAGCGAGCACGCGGGCTTGAGGATCGACGTCGCCTATATCGGCGCCTGCACCGGCGCCAAGCTCGAAGATCTGCGGATGGCGGCGGCGGTGCTGCGCGGGCGCAAAGTCGCATCCGGCGTGGAGCTGTTGGTGGCGCCGGCGTCGCTGCGCGATCAGGAGGCAGCACGCGCGAACGGCACGCTCGCCGCGCTCACGGACGCCGGGGCGCATCTTCTCCCCAATGCGTGCGGCATCTGCGCCGGCTATGGCGACACCCGTTTCGGCGAGAACGTCGTCGCGATCTCTTCCACCGCGCGCAACTTTAAGGGCCGCATGGGCGCGCCGAGCTCGCAAGTTTACCTTGCGTCCCCCTACACCACCGCCGCCTCCGCCATCGAAGGACGCATCGCCGATCCGCGTCCTTATCTCGAAGGGCAGGGGACGTGAGCGGCCGCGCCTTCACTTTCGGCGACAACGTCGATACCGACGTGCTCGCCCCCGGTCGCCTCATGAAGGCGCCGATCGAGGAGCTAGCGCGGCATTGTCTCGAGGCGGTGGATCTGGATTTCGCGCGTGCCGTTCAGCCCGGTGACGTGGTCGTCGCCGGACGCAATTTCGGCATGGGCTCCTCGCGCGAGCAGGCGGCGCAGGCGCTCAAGTTCCTCGGCGTCGCCGCGGTGGTCGCGAAGTCGTTCGGTGGCATCTTCCTGCGCAACGCGCTCAACCTCGGCCTGCCGGTGATGGTGTGCCCGGTCACCGAAGAGATCGGCGCGGGCGATCGCGTATCGGTCGATCTCGCCAAGGGCGAAGTGGTGAACGAGACGCGCGCGCGGGTGCTGCCCGCCGAGGCGCTGCCGCCATTCCTGCTCGACATGCTGGCCGATGGTGGGCTCGTGCCTCATCTCGAGAAGAAGCTCGCGGCCAAACGCGCGGGAGCGCTCACGCCTCCCGCCGCGCGATGATGACGTTGCCCAGCCGATCGACGTGTGCCGCAAGATCCGGCTCGACCAGGATGGTCGCGTCTTGCTGCTCGAGGATCGCCGGCCCCGGCACCACCGCGCCGACGGGCAAGGCGTGGCGCCCATAGACCCTCGCCTGCTGCCAGCCGCCGTCGACATAGACCGCGCGCTCGCCTTGCTTCGCGCTCTCCAGGCCGCCTCCCTGCGGCGCCAGCGCCGCAAGATCGAGCTTCGGCCGGCGGCCGACCAGCGCCACGTGCAGGTTGAGCACCCGCACCGGAATGCCTTCGAGCAAGCGGCCATAGACCTCACGATAGCGCCGCTCGAATGCGGCGCAGATCGCCGTCGCGTCGAGCGGGCGGTCCTTGCGCCAGTCGAGCAGCACGGCGACCGTATGAGTCTGGCCGAGATAGAGCATGTCGCAGGCGACCAGCGTGTCGCGGCCGGTGAACGCGACGGCGGAGCGCCCGAGCAGCGCTTCGCCCTGCGCCGCCATGCGTGCGATCTCGGCGTTGAAGGCGGCGAGATCGATCTGTTCGAGCGTGCGGTTGACCGTGTGCACGAAGTCGTGCCGCATGTCGGCCATGACGCAGCCGAGCGCCGAGGTCACGCCGGGATAGGGCGGCACCAGCGCGAGCTTGAGCCCCACTTCTTTCATCAGCGCGCCGGCGTGTAGCCCGCC
>JBKPUA010000041.1:0-3893 GCA_046735815.1 Pseudomonadota bacterium | reverse complement strand
GCGCTCGCACGTGTGGGTCTTTCCGCCTTCGCGGCGAGCTATCCGCGCGAGCTCTCCGGCGGGATGAAGATGCGCGCCTCGATTGCGCGCGCGCTCGTCACCGAGCCCAGGCTTCTCTTGATGGACGAGCCGTTCGCGGCGCTCGACGAGATCACGCGCTTTCGTCTCAACAACGATCTGCTGGCGCTGTGGCAATCGCTCGGCAAGACCGTCGTCTTCGTCACCCATTCGGTGTTCGAGTCGGTCTATCTGTCGCAACGGATCATCGTGATGACGAGCCGGCCGGGCCGCGTCTTCGCTGAGCTGGTCATCGACGCGCCCCATCCGCGCGATGAAAGCTTTCGTACGTCGGCGGACTATGCCGCCTATTGCCGGCTGGTCTCGGATGCCCTGGCGCGCGCCATCGCGGTGCCCGAAGCGGCAGGAGCGAAAGAGCAATGATCGACGCGCCCGCAAAGGACGAGCCACGTCCGCGCATGGACCGCGCGTTGCGCGTGCTGCTGCCGATCGTGGTGCTGGCGCTCGGCATCCTCGTATGGGAGCTGGTGGTGCACGTGGGCAATATTCCGCCCTACGTCCTGCCGGGTCCATGGCTGGTGTTTTCGACGCTGGTCTCCGACTGGGCGATACTATCGGCCGCGCTCGTGGTCACGCTCGTCACGACGCTGCAGGGCTTTTTGCTGGCGGTGGTTGGCGGCGTTGGGTTGGCCGTGCTGTTCAACCAGTCCCGTGTCATCGAATATTCGCTCTATCCGTATGCCGTGATCCTGCAGGTGACGCCGGTCGTGGCGATCGCGCCGCTGCTGCTCGTCTATCTGCCGCAGCCGGCGGCGGTGCTCGCTTGCGCCTGGATCGTTGCCTTCTTCCCCGTGCTCGCCAACACCACCCTCGGCCTCAACTCGGTCGACCACAATCTCGTCGACCTGTTCCGCCTCTACGGTGCGACGCGGCTGCAAGTGCTGTGGCAGCTCAAGCTGCCGGCGGCGCTGCCCTACATCCTGGGCGGCTTGAAGATCGCTGGCGGGCTGTCGCTCATCGGCGCGGTCGTGGCCGAGATCGCGGCCGGCTCCGCCGGTGCCGGCTCGGGCCTCGCCTATCGCATCGTCGAAGCCGGCTACCGCCTCAACATCCCGCGCATGTTCGCGGCGCTGCTGCTGCTTTCGCTTGCCGGAATCGTCATCTTCTTCGCGCTGTCGGTGCTTTCGCACGTGCTGCTGCGGCGCTGGCACGAGAGCGCCATCGTGCGCGAGGTCTGAGGTTGCAAGCTGCGTCAGGCGCGCACCTTGCCAGGGGGACGCCCCGTCATGCAGGCTAGGTCACCCGGACATCGGTATGGGAGGTGTTGCATGCCTTGGATCGTCAGCGCCGTCACCGCGCTCCTCGTCCTCTGTGCCGCACCGGCACAGGCGCAGACCTATCCGGGCAAACCGATCCATGTGCTGGTGCCCTATGCCCCCGGCGGCATCGCCGACATCGCCTCGCGCATCCTGGGCGCCAAGCTCACCGAGGCCTGGGGCCAGCAGGTGGTGGTGGAGAACAAGCCGGGCGGCAACGGCTTTATTGCGATGACGGCGGCGGCGAAGGCGGCCGCCGACGGTTATACTGTGGTGATGGCGACCGGTGGCGACGTCGCAATCAACCCGGCGCTGTTCAAGGACATGCCATACGACGTGCAGCGCGATCTCGCGCCCATCGCTCTGGTCAGCGATGCCCCACTCGTGCTCGCCGCGCACGCAGCCACGCCTTACAAGACCGTTGCCGAGGTCATCGCCGCCGCCAAGGCGCAGCCGGGGCGGCTCTCGGTGGCCACGCCGGGGAACGGCAGCGTCAATCAGATCGTGCTCGAATGGATGGCGCTGAACACCGGCACCCGGTTCCAGCACATCCCCTACAAGGGCGGTGCGCCGGCGGCGGCGGCGCTCGCCGCGGGCGATATTCCCCTCGGCGTGCTGGCGAGCTCGTCGGTCGCCCCGCATGTCAAGAGCGGGCGCGTCCGCGTGCTGGCGGTCACCATGGCGAAGCGCTCGCGCCTCAATCCGGAATGGCCGACCTTGCAGGAGGAAGGCGTGAAGGATGTCGACGCCTCCAACTGGACCGCGCTGTTTGCGCCCAAGGGCACGCCGCAGCCGATCATCGACAAGCTCAACGCCGAGGTGGTGAAGATCCTCAATATGCCGGACGTGAAGGAGCGCTTCGCCGGCGGCGGCGTCGACACCATTCCTTCGAGCGCGGCGGAGCTCGACGCCCGCACAAAGACGGATCTGGCGCGCTTCCGCACCATCGTCGAGCAAGCCAATATCAGGCCGGATTGAATCTGAGCGAATAGCGAGTAGCGAAGGGTGAGAGGCGAGCGCGACCAACGAGGGCCTGCTATTCGCCATTCGCTATTCGCTATTCGCCCTCTAGGCATCCGTTCGCCCAAGGATTTCTGGGCCGGCCTGATCTTCATCGCAATCGGCGGCGGTTTCGTGCTGCTGGCGCAGCAGTATCGGCTTGGCGACTTGCACCGCATGGGACCGGCCATGTTCCCGACGCTGGTTGGCACCCTGCTGGCCGCGCTCGGCGCCATCCTGGCGCTGCGCGCGTTCGCGTTCGACGGCACGCCGGTGCCGCGCTTCTACGCCCGCCCGATCGGGATCTCGCTCCTGGCGATCGTGCTGTTCGGCATCGCGTTGCAATGGCTCGGGCTTGTCGCGGCCATCGCCGCGCTCGTGCTCGTCGGCGCCTATGCCGCACGCGATGTGCGCCCGCTGGAGAATCTCGCTCTCGCCGTGGTGATGATCCTGTTCTCGGTCGCAGTCTTCGTCTGGCTGCTCGGGCTGCCGCTGCCGCTCTGGCCGAATTCCTGAGGGCAGGATGGAGACTCTGTCGAATCTTGCCTTTGGCCTCGGCGTGGCGCTGAGCTGGCAGAACATCCTCTATTGCTTCGTCGGCTGCTTTCTCGGCACGCTCGTGGGCGTGCTGCCGGGGATCGGGCCAGTGGCGACCGTGGCCATGCTGCTGCCGTTCACCTTCGGCTTCGACCCCGCGCCAGCACTGATCATGCTCGCGGGCATCTATTACGGCGCCCAGTACGGCGGCTCGACCACGGCGATCCTGGTGAACATCCCGGGCGAGTCGTCCTCGGTGGTGACCACGCTCGACGGCCACCAGATGGCGCGTCGCGGTCGCGCCGGGCCGGCGCTCGGCATCGCCGCCGTCGGCTCCTTCATTGCCGGCTGCATCGCCACCCTGGTCGTCGCCTATTTCGCCCCGCCGCTCGCCGAGCTCGCACTCAAGTTCAGCCCGGCAGAATATTTCTCGCTGATGGTTCTCGGCTTGATCGCGGCGGTGGTGCTGGCGCGCGGCTCGCTCGTGAAGGCGATCGCCATGGTGTGCTTCGGCATCCTGCTCGGGCTCATCGGGACCGACGTTAATTCCGGGGTCATCCGCTTCGCCTTCGGCCGCCCCGAGCTGGCCGACGGCCTCGGCTTCGTCGCGCTCGCCATGGCGTTCTTCGGCATCACCGACGTGGTGCTCAATCTCGAGCACAAGGACAAGCAGGAGGTTTTCACCGCGCGCATCGGCAGTGTGCTGCCGACGGGCGAGGATCTACGCGTCTGTTTCTGGTCGATCGTGCGCGGCACCGGTCTCGGCTCGCTGCTCGGCATTCTGCCGGGCGGTGGCGCGCTGTTGGCGTCGTTCGCCGCCTACATGGTCGAGAAGAAGGTCGCCAAGCCGCCACGCCGCTTCGGGGAGGGCGACATCCGCGGCGTAGCGGCGCCCGAATCCGCCAACAATGCCGGCGCGCAGACCTCGTTCATCCCGATGCTCACGCTCGGCATCCCCTCGAACCCGACCATGGCGCTGATGATCGGGGCGCTGATGATCCAAGGCATCGCCCCGGGCCCGCA
>JBKPUA010000040.1:0-10846 GCA_046735815.1 Pseudomonadota bacterium | reverse complement strand
TCGACCTTGCTGTCGCTGCTGTTCGTGCCGGCCTTCTTCACCCTGATGGATGACTTCGGCCGGCTCATGGCGCGCATTTTCGGACGCTTCATCGGCAAGGCCGACGAGCACCCGCCGGGTGCGGCGCCAAAGCCTTCGGCCAGCGACGTCCATCCGCCGGACAAGGCCGGGGCCGACCATGCGGGGAAAGGCGCCGAGCCGACACCCGAACCGGTGAAGGCCGGTTGACAGCCCTGCGCGTTCTTTGCCTGGGCGGGCATAGCGCCCAGGCATCCGCGATCTTGGAGCGCGCTATTCGCCGCGCCTGCTCACGTAAACCCGAATCGGCTTCGACATCACCGGCGGGTTGTGAGGCACGTGGTTTTCGTCGCCGAGCAGAAGCTGAAGGGTATGCCGCCCGGGCGGGAGGTTCACTGTGGCTTCCGTCTGCCCGGCGCCGAAGTGGAGATGGTTGAAGTCGTTCGGGATCGGCAGGTCGAGCGGCGGCAGCTTGCTGTCGACCAACAGGTGATGGTGGCCGGTATTGGGCTTGTCGATGCCGGCGGGGGCCACGCCCATATTGGTGAGCCCGAAGCGAATCGTCGCACGCTGGGGGAGCACCGATCCGTCCTGTATGCCGACGAAATAGACGCGGGCGTCGGCCGGCGCCGGCTTGCGGACCGAAGGATCGACCACGCGCACGCGGATGCGCGGCGACATGACCGGCGGCGTGTGCGGAATGTGATCCTTGTCGCCGAACAGCAGCTGGAGGGTATGCTCTCCATGCTTGAGCGTGACCTCAGCTTCGGTTTGGCCGCCGCCGAAGTGGAGATGGTTGAAGTCGTTCGGGATCGGCTGGTCGAGCGGCGGCAGATCGGTGTCGATCAGCAGATGATGGTGGCCGGAATTCTCGCGATCCGAGCCGGCGGGGGCGACGCCCATATTCTTCAAGCCGAAGTAGACCGTGACCTTGGGCGGAATGACCGCGCCATCCTTTAGATCGGCGAAATAAACCTCGGCGCCCGGAGGGGACGGCGTGGGCCCGCCGGTGAGCGCGGCGGGCGCTCCCTCGGCGACGCGCACGCGGATGCGCGGCGACATCACCGGCGGCGTGTGCGGAATGTGATCCTTGTCGCCCACGAGCAGTTGCAACGTGTGCTCGCCCTGCTTGAGATTGACCTCGGCTTCGGTCTGGCCGGCGCCGAAATGCAGATGGTTGAAGTCGTTCGGGATGGGCTGGTCGAGCGGCGGCAGCTCGGTATCGATCAGCAGATGGTGATGGCCCGAGTTCTCGCGGTCCGAGCCGGCAGGCGCAACGCCCATGTTGCGCAAACCGAAATAGAGCTTCAGCTTGGCGGGAACGGTCGCCCCGTCCTTGAGATCGATGAAATAGACCTCGGCCCCCGGACCGGACTTCGTGGGACCGCCGGCGCGCTGGGCCTGTGCCAGCGCCGCGCCGTAGACTGCGGCGCCGACGATCGGCAATGCGAGGATCAAAACTGCGCCCCTCCACCGACTCGCCCCGACGTTCTTGAGCACGTGCATGGTTACATCCTTCCGTGGCTCGCGCCGTTTGCTTTGGGAAACCGTAGATCTCAACCCACTCACGGATCGGTAATCTAGGGGAACTCCGTTGCACTGGGAAGCGCGCATCTGCTCCGGCCTCCAAGGGCGAGCGGGCAACCACAACCGCTTCGCGTCGGCCGCACCATCGCCGCTCCCGCGCTGAGCGCGCCTGTCATTCATTCTCGCTATCGCCGCTACGCAACCCGAGTCTGTTGCCAAACCGTAATGTGTGCACTGCACTGCCCTGTTGTCGGAAAGCCACATTCCGTCTAGTATTTCGCGTCATTTGTTAAAGGCGCCAATGCCGAGGGGAGAGGAGGTTCGCGGGGCTCGGCATCACCGGTTGGGAGGGATTGAGCTTGGATATTCGGAGACGATTCGTTTCTGCGGCAGAATGTCTCTTTATGGTGGCCATATTCCGATATGCTAGTAAGGGTGACGTTGGATTGCGCTTGAGCCATCGAATTGCATCGGAGGCCATTGAATTGATCTGCACACAAAGCGCGGGATGAACATGCGGCTTCTGTTTTGGCTGTGCTTGTCGGTCGTGTCCGCAATGCTGACTTCCTCGGCGTTGCCGCAGCAAAGAGCCGCGCGCGTGGCGCTGGTGATCGGAAACGACAGTTATCCGGACGCCAGCACGCCGCTGTCCACGACCATCAAGGATGCTCGCACGCTCGCCGACGAATTTCGCCGCAGCGAGTTCGAGGTCGACCTCAAGGAGAATGTCGGCAAGGAGGATATGCAACGCGCGATCGACGCCTTCACCGGCAAGATCCGCAGCGGCACGGCGGCGCTGTTCTACTTCAGCGGCTACGGCATTCAGGTCGCACGCCAGACTTATCTCATTCCGGTCAATGCCCAAGTGTGGACCGAAGCCGAGGTCCGCCGTGACGGCATCAGTGTCGACTCGCTATTGGCCGAGATGCACCGCAGAGGGGCCAAGGTGAAAATCATCATCCTGGACGCAGCGCGCAGAAATCCGTTTGAGCGGCGGTTTCGAGCATCAGCGGCGGGGCTGGCGGCGCTCGACGCGCCCGACGGCACGCTCGCGCTCTACTCCGCTGCACCGGGCAAGGTGATCAACGACAGCACCGGCGCAAACAGCCTGTTCGTCAGCGAGCTGATCAAGGAGCTGCGCTCTCCGAACCTGACTGCGGAGGAGGTGTTCAACCGCGCGCGCATCGGCGTGTCGCGGGCATCCAACAACGAGCAGGTGCCCTGGGTGGCTTCGTCTCTGCTCGAGGAGTTCTATTTCGGGACCTCGCGGTCGGTGGCGACCGCACCCGCTACCACCCCATCCCCGGCTCCAACGCCAGCCCCGGCACCGCCGCCGGCAGCCAGGCCTGCGCCTCCGGCCGCTCCTGCGCCGCAGGCCTCATCGACCGCACCCGCGACCGTGGTCGAGCCTGGGCGCGGCGACTTCAAGCCAGGAGACTTGTTTCGCGATTGCTCGGATTGCGCCGAGCTGGTGGTGATACCGGCCGGTTCCTTCGACATGGGCTCGACCACGGAATACGAGAACCCGGTGCATCGCGTGACCATTGCCAAGCCGTTCGCCATCGGGCGTTACGAGGTCACGTTCAACGAGTGGGACAAGTGTGTCGAGGACGGCGGCTGCAAGTATCGGCCGGACGACCGCGAATGGGGGCGGGGCGACCGCCCGGTCATCAATATCAGTTGGCTCGACGCCAAGGCGTTCGTGACTTGGTTGTCCCAGAAGACCGGCAAGACCTATCGGCTTCCGACCGAAGCCGAATGGGAATACGCCGCCCGCGGCGGAACGACCACCCCGTACTGGTGGGGCCGCGACCCGGGCTCGCGACAAGCGAATTGCCGGGAGTGCAACACCGGAGAATCGCAGAGGACATCTCCGGTCGGCTCCTACAAGCCGAACGCATTCGGCCTTTACGACACCGCGGGCAACGCCGCCGAATGGATCGAGGATTGTTGGAACGACAATTATCGCAGTGCGCCGAGCAACGGCGCAGCATGGACGGCCGGCCAATGCCGGTTGCGCGTCCTGCGCGGCGGTGCGTTTGACAGCCAGGCGAAGTACGTGCGCTCAATGGCACGCTTCAGATACGACGCGGACGTGCGATACGTCTCCAATGGCCTCCGGGTGGTTCGGGAATTGCAGTAATCACGTCGGTGGTGTCGCAGCTAAACGCCGTTCTGCGGCCGTGGTGCGGCAGACCGTAAATCCGAGGTGCGGCCCATGAAAGCTTCCGTTCCGCTAGTGACCACTGTCGCGGTCCTCATCATCGCGGCGGGCTTGTCGGAGGCTGGGCGGGCCGAGCCCAGTTCGCAGCCGGCCGCCCAGGTGGTCGTGGTGAAGGCCACGAGCGCCTGTTTCTCCTCGACCATTCGCGTCACCGGCTATCTGGTCCCGCGCGAGGAGGCCCAGGTATCGCTCGACGTGCCGGGAGCCCGGGTCGTCGAGGTATTGGCCGCGGAAGGGGATCGGGTGACGCTCGGCCAAACCCTCGTCCGCCTGAACCGCGACGGGCCGGAGACGCCGGGCGCTGCCAAGACCTTGACGCTGCGGGCGCCAGCGGCCGGAACGGTCACGCGCAGCACCGCGGCGGTGGGAGCCACCGCATCCCCGCTGTCGCCCGAGCCGTTGTTCCGCATAGCCGTCGACAACGAGATCGAGCTCGAGGCCGAGGTGCCGAGCATCCACGTGCCGGCCCTGGCTACCGGCCAGACCGCGCGGGTCGAGATCGGAACCAACCGCGAGCTGTCCGGGCGCGTTCGCCAGGTCCCGGCCGCGATCGACCAACGCACGCAACTCGGCCGCGCCCGCATCTCGCTCGAGCGCGATCCATTGCTGCGGCTCGGGATGTTCGCCCGCGCAACCATCGATGCCAACCGCAGCTGCGGGATCTCGGTACCCCGCTCGGCCGTGCGCCACCGGACCGAAGGCACCAGCGTGCAGGTGGTGCGCGACGACGTCATCGAGACGCGGTTGGTTCAGGTCGGACTTCACTCGGACATGGATACCGAAATCCGCGATGGGCTCCGCGAGGGCGACATGGTCGTCGCCAACGCCGGCAGCTCGCTGCGCGACGGCGACAAGGTCAAACCCATTGTCGCCGATGCCTCTCGCACGGGGCAGCGCTGACGTAGGCAGGTTCGAATGCAGGACGCGCTGCGCAGGAGGTGGTGGAAAGGACTGTTCGGCAAATACGTCCTCTCCTTCGTCGGATTGATCGTGCTCCTCCTGGTCGTCAACGGGGGCCTCGAAACCTGGTTTCTCTACCGTGACACGACGGAATTGCTGATCAAGGCGCAGACCGAGAAGGCCGAATCGACGGCCCGGCGCATCGAGCAGTTCGTGTCCGAGATCGAACGCCAGATCAGCTGGGCCACGCGTGCGAGCTCAACCACAGTCGAGCAGCGCCGGGCTGACTACGCGCTGCTGCTCCAGCAGGTCCCGGCCATCGACCGCGTGATTCAGCTCGATGGCTCCGGCAAGGAGCAGTTGCGGCTCACCCGCAGGGAACTCGTTCTCGGCAGCGGGCTCGACTATTCCGGCAATCCGCGATTCACCCAGACGCAAGGCCGATCGGTTTGGCTTTCGCCGGTCTATTTCGACGGCCTCGATCCGTTCATGACCATCGCGATGCCCCATTCCGGTCGCAATGCAGGCTCGACCGTGGCCGAGATCAATCTCAAGTTCTTGTCGAATTTCATCGAGCCGGATCAGATCGGCAAAGGCAACGAGGCCTACGTCGTCGGGCCGACCGGACGGTTGCTCGCGGATTCCAATCCCGACCGCCGCTTGGGCATGGATCTGGGCACGCTTCCGCAGGTCGCGGCCATGATTAAGCCGGCAGGGCAGCCCCTGGATTTCGGCAAGGACAGCGACGGACGCTCGGTGCTGACGGCTGCCGCATCGATCCCGCGGATGGACTGGTACGTATTCTTCGAGCAGCCGCTGAGCACGGCGCTGCAGCCGGTCTACAGCGTGCTGTTCCGAACCGCATGGCTCTTGGCGTTGGGCGTGCTGCTCGCGGTGCTGTCAGGCGTGCTGATGGCGCGCCAATTGGTGGTTCCTATTCGCGCCTTGCAGGTCGGGGCGCAGCAGCTCGAAGCGAGCGACTTCGGCCATCGTATCAACGTGCGAACCGGAGACGAGATCGAGGATTTGTCCAATTATTTCAATCGAATGGCCGACGAGCTGCAGGGCTCGTACGGCCGATTGGAGCAAAAGGTCGCCGAACGCACGCGCGATCTCGCGCGCTCCGTCAGCGAGTTGAAGGCGCTCGAAGAAATTGGTCGCGCCGTGGCCTCCTCGCTCGATACCAAGGCGGTGCTCTCGACGATCGTTACGCGCGCCGTGGAGCTCGCCCAGGCGGACGCCGGCGCGATCTACAGCTATGATGCGTCGCGGGACGACTTCGAGCTTGCCGGCACATACGCGCTCGAGCCGGTTTTTCAGGATGCGGTCCGCGCCACCCGGATCAGGCTCGACGAGAGCGCGCTCGGCCTCTCCGCCAAGCAACGCGAGCCGATCTGCGTGCCCGATCTGGCGAAGGCGCCGAACTACCCGCTCCGGGATCTCACCCTTTCGGCCGGATTCCACTCCGTGCTGATCGTTCCGCTGGTGGGGCAGGACGAGGTCCTGGGCGCTTTGGTGCTGCAGCGCCGCGCGGCAGGAGATTTTCCCGCCACCACGGTCGGCCTGATGCGCACCTTTGCCGATCAGTCGGCGCTTGCGATCAACAATGCGCGACTATTCCGTGAGGTCGACCAGAAGGGGCGCGAGCTTGCCATCGCCAACGAGCACAAGAGCCAGTTCTTCGCCAATATGAGTCACGAGCTGCGAACGCCGCTCAACGGCATCCTCGGTTTTGCCGAGCTGCTGGCGGATGGGCTGTACGGTACGCTGCCGGACAAAGCGCTGGAAATTCTGGAGCGCATTCAGAAGGATGGCAAACATCTGCTGGGCCTGATCAACGACGTGCTCGACATTTCGAAGATCGAAGCCGGCCAACTCACCTTGGCGCTCGAGAACTATTCCTTGCAGGGGATTGTGGAAACCGTCATCGCCACCACCGGCTCGCTGGCCCGGGCCAAAGGCATCGAGGTCAGGGCCGTCGTTTCCCCCGATCTTCCCGTCGGTTACGGAGATGAACGGCGGCTGACGCAGGTGCTACTAAATCTCGTCGGTAACGCGATCAAGTTCACCGATACCGGCTCGGTCGAGGTGCGCGCAGAAGCGATGGACGACCACTTCATTCTTGCAGTGCAGGATACCGGTCCGGGCATTCCGCCCGAGGATCAGGCGCGCATCTTTGAAGACTTTCAACAGGTTGACAACAGCATCACGCGGCAGAAAGGTGGCACCGGACTGGGACTGGCGATCGCTCGTCGTCTCATCGCGGTGCATGGCGGCCGCATCGACCTGGAATCGACACCGGGCGTGGGTTCGACCTTCATCATCTCGTTGCCGATACGCGCGGCCGATCAGAGGCGGGCGGCATGACCAAACGCATACTCGTGGTCGAGGATACCGAGAACAACCGGCGTATTCTCAACGACTTGCTCACCAATGCCGGGTTCGAGGTGATGGAGGCCGTTGATGGCGAGAAAGGCGTCGCGATGGCGGCGGAGCGCCGGCCCGACCTCATCCTGATGGACATTCAGCTGCCGATAGTCGATGGCTATGAGGCGACGCGACGCATCAAGGCGAATCCGGAGCTGCGGCATATTCCGATCATCGCCGTCACCTCCTATGCTCTGTCCGGTGACGACGCCAAGGCGCTTGCGGCGGGATGCGACGGATACTTCGCCAAGCCGTTCAGTCCGCGCGTCATTCTCGCTAAGGTGCGCGAATTCCTGACGTAATGCTGAGGGGGCCCACCGTTTGCGCACTCCGCCTCGGATATTGGTGGTCGATGACAATCCCACGAATCTAGAAGTGCTGCGGGTTCGCCTCAACGCGCAGGGCTACGAGGTGGTCACTGCGGTCGACGGCGAGGACGCGCTCACGCAGGCGCGCGAGCTCGAGCCCGACCTGGTCCTGCTCGACATCATGATGCCCAAGCTCGACGGCATCTCGGTTCTCAAGGTGCTCAAGGGAGATACGACCCTGCGTTTCACGCCCGTCATCCTGGTGACCGCGAAAGCCGACACCCGCGACGTGGTCAATGGCCTCGAGGCGGGAGGCGACGATTATCTCACCAAGCCGTTTGAGCACGCGGCGCTGGTGGCGCGCGTCCGCTCGCTGCTTCGAATCAAGGAGCTGCACGACACCGTGCAATCGCAAGCCGGCCAGCTGAAGGAGCAGACCGAGCAGCTCGCGAGCTGGAATCAAACGCTCGAGGCGCGCGTGGCCGAGCAGCTGGCACAAATCGAGCGGATCGGCCGATTGCAGCGATTCCTGGCGCCGCAAGTGGCACAGATGATCGCCTCCTCGGATGCGCCCGACTCGCTGCTGGCCAGCCACCGCCGCGAGGTGACGGTGCTGTTCTGCGACCTGCGCGGATTCACCGCCTTTACCGAGGCCTCGGAGCCGGAAGAGGTGATGGGCGTCCTGCGCGAGTACCACGAGAATCTGGGCGAGCTCATCTTCCAATACGAGGGGACGCTGGAGCGTTTCCTCGGCGACGGCATCATGATCGTCTTCAACGACCCAATTCCTTGCGACGATCACACCGAGCGCGCGGTCCGCCTGGCGCTCGATATGCGCGCGAGGGCGGCCAAGCTGGCCGAGCAGTGGGCTCGTAAGGGCCACGAGCTCGGTTTCGGAATCGGTATCGCTTCCGGCTACGCCACTCTGGGCCAGGTCGGTTTCGAGCATCGGCGCGAATACACGGCGATCGGCAGCGCCATAAACCTCGCATCGCGGCTCTGTGACGAAGCAAAGACCGGCCAGATCGTGATCAGTCAGCGGGCCTTCAGCGCCGTCGAGCCATGGGTGACAGCTTCCCATATCGGCCAGTTGAACCTGAAAGGGTTCAACCGGCCGGTCGATGCTTACGAGATAGCGAGCTGGCGCCGCCGATCGTCGGCACAGGCATCGTCCTCGACCGGCTCGTCCGGAAACAAATCCGCAAAGCGATCATGAGCCGACAGATGATGCGACCGCGGTGCGATCGGGCTGTGCTCTCCTGCGTCGGCAAGGCATTGCGGCCGGCTTTATCGGCGAGCTTCGGCGTTGCCATAGCTTGGAACGCCATCGCGGTTTTTGCCTTGCCGTCGCAAGGCTCGGCGGCGGAGCGCGATGCCGGCGCATCCTCCGATATGGCCGTGACCGTGGTGCCGTCGAAGAACATGTGCTTCGCCGACACGCTGCAGGTGAGCGGGGTGCTGGTTCCCAGGAACGAGATCCTGGTGCGGCCGGAGCGGGAGGGCTTGCAGGTTTCCCAAGTGCTGGTCGAGCCCGGCGACACCATCGTCTCGGGACAAGTCTTGGCACGGCTCACGCCGCCCGACGGACAAGAAGGCGGCGGTGGCGGCGGCAGCGGCGGGGTTGCGGTACGGGCGCCGGCAGCGGGCGTGGTCACCTCCTCGGCCGCGGTGGTGGGGACCACGGCATCCGCGCGGGCGGAGCCGTTGTTCCGCATCGCGGGGCGGGGTGAGATGGAATTGTTGGCCGACACGCCGGTCAAGACGTTGTCGAGTCTCGCGGTGGATCAACCAGCAAAGGTCGAGATCGTCGGCATCGGTGAATTGGCGGGGAAGGTGCGGCTGTTCTCCACCACGATCAACCCGGCGACGCAACTGGGCCAGGTCCGCATCCTTCTCGGCAACGACTCGCGCCTGCGGGTCGGCGCGTTCGGCCGCGCAACGATTCACATCGGACGCCGTTGCGGTCCTTCAGTCCCGCTCTCGGCGGTGCTGTACGGTCCGGCCGGCGCCGTGGTGCAAGTCGTGCGCGATGGCCGGATTGAAACGCGACGGGTCGTCGTCGGCCTGCTTGCGCAAGGACAGGCCGAAATCCGCGAAGGCATCGCCGACGGCGAGACGGTGGTCACGCGCGCCGGAGCATTCGTGCGGGATGGGGATCGGGTGCGCGCCGTGACCGCCACCGAGACTCCAGCGCGGTAGCGGCGCAAGCGCGCGCGTCGGCTACAAGTCGGCCTCGCGCTCGATGGCCGCCCTGTTCTCGAGGCAGTAGTAGCCCGCGAGCCGGCTGATCATCGAACGGCTGGACCAGTCCTTCAGGATGCGACTGACGTTTTCTCGCGCAATGCCGGCCATGGCCGCGAGGTCGCTTTGCGTGACCTTCTGGTGCACGAGGATGCGCCCGCCCGGCACGTCCTGACCGAACGCCTCGGCCAAGCTCAGCAACGCGCGCGCAACGCGTCCCTTCAAGGACAGAAAGCTCGTCGCCGTGAGGGCGTCGTTGGTATCGCGCAGGCGGCGCGCGAGCAGGATCATGACGTGGCGATAGAGCTGCGGATCGGATCGACCGAACTCATCGAAGACCGCACGGCTGATGAAGCTCAGCTTCGAGTCGCGCAATGCGACCACCGAGGCGGATCGCGGTGCCCCGTCGATCATGGACAGCTCGCCCACGATGGATCCGGGCCCCAGAACCGCGAGAATGCGCTCGCCGCCGGCCGGGGCGACGATATTGGCCTTGAGCAGCCCCTCCTCGACCCGGTAGCAGCCGTCGCCTTCATCGCCGGCAAGAAACAGCATCTGGCCCGCGTCCAGCGACGTCGTCCGAGCCTTTGCGAACAGGGCGCGCGAAAGCTCGGCGGGGAGCGCCGCAAACAGGTTATCCGCAGTCACGGCAGATTTCGCCATTGCCCGTCCGATGCCGGTTGGCGCCTCGTTCTCCCTCGGCGCAGGCCGCAAGTGACATCTTATACCTCAACCACCAACCGGCAATATCCGTGGGGTGTGCCACACCGCCACCGGTTTGCAGGCCGGACGCTGCCCGTGCCCCGTAGCCGTGCCGCCTATCCGTCGAGATGTGCGATCGAGGCAATCTCGACCAGGAATTCCGGTTTCACCAGATCGGCGCGGATGCAATATCGCGCCGGCGGGTTCTCGGGAAAGTACTCGCGGTAGACCTCGTTCATGGCGGCATATCCGCTCATGTCGGCGAGGAAGATGTGGTTGAAGGTGACATCCTTCATCGATCCTCCCGCCGCTTCGAGCACGGACTTGATCGTCTCGAGGATATGCCGCGTCTGCGCCTTCACGTCGTCCTTGCCGACCAGCTTGCCATTGCTATCGAGCGCAAGCGTGCCGGACACGTAGACGACATTCCCGGCGCGGGTGCCCGGCGAATAAGGGGCAAGCGGCGGCGCCGAGCCTTTTGGAACGATGACCTTGTACG
>JBKPUA010000039.1:0-10468 GCA_046735815.1 Pseudomonadota bacterium | reverse complement strand
CACCATGCCGACGTCGGAGGCATCTCGCCCGGCTCGATGTCGCCTCTCGCCACCACCATCGAGGAAGAAGGCGTCTACATCGATAACTTCAAGCTGGTGGATCGCGGCCGCTTCTGCGAGCGGGAGCTCTACGATCTGCTCACCGGCGCGACCTATCCCGCCCGCAACCCGCTGCAGAACGTCAACGACATGAAGGCGCAGATCGCCGCCAACGAGAAGGGCGTGCAGGAGCTGCACAAGATGGTGGCGCAGTTCACGCTGCCCGTCGTCAAGGCCTACATGCAGCACGTGCAGGACAACGCGGCCGAGAGCGTGCGTCGGGTGATCGACCGCATCCACGATGCCTCGTTCGAATACGAGATGGACCAGGGCACCTGGATCAAGGTCAGGATCAGCGTCGATAAAACGAAGCGCGAGGCGACCGTCGATTTCACCGGCACCTCGCCGCAGCAGCCGACCAACTTCAACGCGCCCGAGCCGGTGACGCGTGCCGCCGTGCTCTACGTGTTTCGCGTGATGGTCGACGACGACATCCCGATGAATGCCGGCTGCCTGCGGCCGATCAACATCATCATTCCCAAGCGTTCGCTGCTGTCGCCGGAATATCCCGCCGCCGTCGTCGCCGGCAACGTTGAGACGTCGCAGGCGGTGACCAACTGCCTGTTCGGCGCCTTAGGCGCGCTCGCGGCCGCCCAGGGAAGCATGAACAACCTCAACTTCGGCAACGCCAAGTACCAGTACTACGAGACGATCTGCTCGGGGTCGCCGGCCGGGCCGGGTTTTGACGGCACCGACGCCGTGCACACCCACATGACCAACACCCGGCTCACCGATCCCGAGGTGCTGGAATTCCGCTATCCCGTGCTGCTCGAGGATTTCCACATCCGCCCGGGCTCGGGCGGACGCGGCAAGTGGCATGCGGGCGACGGCGTCCGCCGCACCATTCGCTTTCTCGAGAAGATGGACTGCACCATCCTGTCAGGCCACCGCCGCGTGCGTCCGTTCGGCCTGGCTGGCGGCGAGTCCGGCCAGGTCGGCGAGAACACCGTGCGGCGCAAGGATGGCCGCATGGAGAAGCTCAAGGGCGCCGATGCCACCATCATCGATGCCGGCGAGGCGATCATCATCCAGACCCCGACCGCGGGCGGCTATGGCGACCCGCCCACGCCATGAGTGCCAACCTATTGCCTTCGCGATTTCGATCTCAATGTCGAGACCTTTCCGCCGGGATTGAGCTCCACGGACAGCCCCTTTAGCTCCACAGCAAGGAAATCGATTAGTGCGCGGATTCGGGGCGTATCGCGCATATCTGGATGAACTCCAAGCCTGACGCTGTTGGAGGGTTCGGGCAGTGGCGGCTCAAGGCGCAGCAACACCGCCCGCCGATCCCCAAGCACGCGGGGCAAAACAGCCATCGCTTCTCCGGCTTCGACGGTCGCGATATGGGATTGGATGTTGTTTGTTCCGATCACCCGATGTGCTCGCGGCGCGATGGCCTTTAACCATTCGATGTGCACCACTTTGTCCGCAGAGTCGACGAGCGAGGCGACGAAGTGCCCTGTGCATCCCTTGGCGAAGTCCGGCTCGCCATGACGACGGTGATAATCGGCCGAGGCGTAAAGCCCGTATGAGACGTCCGCGACCTTGCGTTCAACGAGATACTCCTGATGGAAGGAGCCAATGCGGACAGCGATATCCGCTTCACGCCGGGAGAGGTTGAATCGCCGCGGATCGTTGATGAGGTCGATCGTCACCATCCTATGCTGTGCACCGAAGCGCGCGAGCAGCGGGGCAAGGATATCATCACCGAACCAGGCCAGGCTGGTCACAGTGATCGGACCTTGAAGGCCGGTGTTGCGCGCGGCGACACGTCGCTCAACCGCCTGCGCCCCCTCGTCCATGTGATTGAGCGGCTCGACCAGGGTCTTACAGAGCGGGGTGGGCGATAGGCCGTTCGCCGCACGTTCGAAGAGCTTCTCGCCAATGCGACGTTCCAGCGCGTCGAGCCTGCGGCTGACGGTCGGCTGAGTTGCGCCGAGAGCTCGGGCCGCCGCGTTGAGGGAGCCATGCCGGGCTATGGCGAGAACGATCCTCAGGTCGTCCCAGTCCAACTAGACCTCCTGCAGGCTGGATACGCTATACGGAATTGTATTACCCCTCTACGGCATCATTCATTGACCAATCGCTCGCGCGTCACCATTCAAGGCGCGACCGGCTGTCGCGCGAACAAACAAGCGGCTCTCAACGAGAGATGCAAGGAAGCCGCGACACAGGGCATGGGCAGCCCGCGCGAGGATCCGATTTGGAGTTGATGTACAGTTTCGCACACCGGATTTGGTTGCAGAGACGTGAGGAGGTCCATATGGGCGTACAGTTGAACCACACAATCATTTGGTGCGCCGACAAAGTTCGCTCCGCTAGCTTCTTGGCGGATATTCTCGGCCTGCCAGCGCCAACGCGATTCGGACCCTTTCAGGTGATCCAGTTGGAAAATGCCGTTTCGCTCGATTTTCATGAGACAAAGGACAGGATCGCTTCTCAGCACTATGCCTTTCTCATCGACGACGAGCGTTTTGATGCCGTGTTCGCTCGCATCCGAACGCGTGGTCTGCCGTATTGGGCAGACCCAGGAAGATCGAAACCCAACGAGATAAATCACAATGACAGCGGACGCGGCTTCTATTTCGCAGACCCTGATGGGCACTCGCTCGAAGTCATTACGCGCCCCTACGGGAGCGGCTGAGCCATTGCCATACAGGCAGTAGCTCTCACCCGTGCAAGGCGAGTCCTGCGTGGTGAGCGAGAGGCGGACATGGAGTCCACCATCCTCGCGACGCCTATCGTTCTTCTCGGAATGACTGTCGTCGGCTTGCCGTACACATTACCAGACGCGGATGGAAACGTGTTGAGTACGCTCTGTTGGCTCCAACCTTTTAGGATTGCGCCATGGCTTGGACCTACCTAACCGTCGCCGGTCTGTTCGAGATCGGCTGGGCGATCGGCCTAAAATACACGGATGGCTTTACCCGCCCGCTGCCGTCGCTCTGGACCGTCGCCAGTATGATTCTGAGCATCGTCCTGCTCGGCTTGGCGCTCAAGACGCTCCCGGTCGGGACCGCTTACGCGGTGTGGACCGGAATCGGCGCAGTCGGGACCGCCACGCTCGGTATCTACTTGTTTGCAGAGCCGGCAACGGCGCTGCGGCTGATATGCATCGGGCTGATCCTCTCCGGTATCGTCGGTCTCAAACTGGTCACATAGTGGTCCGATTCCGAAGTTCGCATCATTTGTGCGGCATCCTCAAACGCGAAATGGCCGGGACGAGCCCGGCCATTCGCATTGAAGCTTTGTCGGTTGCGCCGTCAGCTCTGCTGGATCGCGGACAGGAGCCAGTGGCCACCGCGCGTGCGCATGAAGGTCCAGATTTCGGTGGCCTCGTCCGGCCCGCCGCCCTCCACCACGCGGTTGCTCTCGCGATCGACGATCTCGTCCTTGAGCGAGAACCGCATGGCGACCGTGGCGTACTCGGTGTCGCCCTCGCGCCAGGCCTCCGCGAGGTCGCCCTGCATGAGCTTAACGTCGGAGATGCGATTGACCACGCCCTTGCTCGCGTTGGCGGAAAGCTCCTCGGCGAAATAGGACAGCATCTCCGGCGTGACCAGCCGGCGCAGCTTGCCGAGGTCCTCGGCGCTGTAGGCGGCCTGCACCTCGGCGAGCACCTTCTCGAAGGAGTTGAAGTCGTCGGGCGTGAGCCCGACCTCGTCGGTGCCCGAGGCACGCGCGCTCGTGCTCGCAACGCCGCTGCCGCCGCCGAAGCCCATCGGCGCTGCCCCATTGCCGGGGTGGTAATCGCGCAACGAGGGGCCGCTGGCGAGCGCCGGCTGCGAGCGCCGCTGCCACCACGTCCACAGCATGTATCCGACGATGGCGATGATGCCGACCTGCAGCAGCAGGCCGAGCATGGAGGCGACGCCGCCGAGGCCACCGAGGAAGCCGTGGCCGAACAACATGCCGAGCAAGCCCGCGCCCAGGAATCCGGCAAACAGGCCACCGAGGAACCCCGGTCGACCGAGGAAGCCGCCGACCGGCGACGTCATCGGGCGCTGTCCGAAGGTGCTACCGGGCTGGCCCGGCTGCGTCATGCTGCGCTCGATCGGGCGCGCGCTCGGCGAGGTCGCGGTCGAGGGCGGCGCAGAGAACGTCGACGTGCCGCGGCTGCCGAAGCTGCCGCCGCGCCCGGCGCGGGCATCGGCATCGGTCAAGCCGAGCGCCAACACCGCCGCGACAGCGCACAAGGCAAGCCACGGACGAAAGCGGAAACGGGACATTGAATTCCTCCCATGGGGCCGATTGGCCCTGCCAGACCAATATATTGGTATGCCATGACGGCATTTTAAGAGGTGCCGCATGGTGTCGCAGATCGCTTGCAAGCCGATGACAAAGGCCGTTTCACGAGCAACTGAAGGCACTTACGTCCTCGGACACCGTGGGTGACGTGGGCGTTGGTCGCAGACGTCGGACGCAGGGTTCGACCACATGAACCTAGCGAATCCCCGCTCAATCCATCGCGAGGACGCCCTTCGATTTGAAGATTTCGCGGATGCGCCCCGCGTAATCATTGAATTTGGCGGGCAGTTTGTCCAAGCGTCGCGGGCGCGGCAGATCGATATGGATGATCTCGACCACGCGTCCCGGCCGTGGTCCCATCACCACGACGCGGTCGGCCAGCAGCACCGCTTCCGGGATGCTGTGGGTGATGTGCAGCGCCGTCTTGCGACGCTCCATCCACAGCCGCTGGATGTCCATGGCAATCTGCTCACGCGTGAGCGCATCGAGCGCACCGAAGGGCTCGTCCATCAGCAAGAGGTGGGGATCGTGCACGAGCGCACGACAAATGGAAACGCGCTGCCGCATGCCGCCGGACAACTCGTAGGGTCGCTTCTTCTCGAATCCCCCGAGACCCGTGGCGTCGAGCAGCTTCATCGCGACCGGCTCGTATTTGGCGCGGTCCATGTGACGGATGTCGATCTGGAGCATCACGTTCGACAGCACGTTGCGCCAATCGAGCATGATGGCGTCCTGGAACACGATCCCGACATCGGTCTGGGGACGATCGACCAGCTTGTCGCCGATCGTGATCGTTCCCGAGCTGTACGGGATCAAGCCCGCGACCATCTTGAGAATGGTGGTCTTGCCGCAGCCGCTGGGGCCCACGATCGCGACGAACTCGGACTCGCCGATATCAATGCTCACGTCCGCGCACGCGGCGATGACGCCGCTGCTGGTTTGATAGGTCTTACTGACGTTCTGCAGCCGGATGTGCGGTCGGTTCATCTTGTCTCGCCGGGATGACCCGAGATGGCCTTCCCGCTCGCCAAAGACGCGCGGGAAGACCCTCCGCCTGAGACTACTTCTTTGCCTGATATGGGGGCTCGGACAGAAATTCGTTGGAATAGTAGACGGTGACGTCCGGCTGCGGCTTCAACTTGGCATATTTTTCGAGGAGATCCTGCGACTCCTTCCAGTCCTCGCTCGCCGACCAGGCGATCGGCTTGTCCTTGGTCTTGTCCGTTCGCAGGATCGTCATGGTGCCGTTGATCTCCAGCAGCGAAATCTCCTTATTGAAGGCCGGGGCGTGCTTCATGAAGATCTCGGCCGCCTCGTCGCGATTGTCGAACGTGTATTGCCAGCCGCGCTGGGAGGCGCGCAGGAACCGCCTGAGCTGACCCTGGTTTTTCGTGTCCTTGAGCCAGTCGGTGTTGGCGATGATCGCGCTGCTCAAGGTCGAGATGCCGGCCATGTCGTAGAGGCGCGTCCAGCCCATCTTCACGCCGGTCTGCAGCTGCATGCGCGGGCCTTGATCCATGAAGTAGCCGAGCAGTGCATCCGCCTGCTTGTTGAGCACCGCCTGCTCCTTGGACTGCGGATTGGCGACCGTGATCAGCTTGACGTCGTCAAGCTGCATGCCGAGCTTGCCCATGAAAGCGGTGAAGATCGCGAGGCTCGCGTCGCCTGCGGTGATCGCGATGCGGCTGCCTTTGATTTCGTCGATCTTGGTGGGGCGCGGCGCATCCGCCCGGTAGATGAACGACATCGGGCTTTGCTGGAGCGTCACGCCGACCGCCTTGATCGGCATGCCGGTGCCGACGCCGCGCATCATCGTCGCCGCGTCCACATAGGCGACGGGATTGGTCATGTTGCTGACCAGTTGCGCCACCGTGGTCGAGCCGCTGCCCTCCAGAATCTCGACGTCGAGCCCTTCCTCTTTGTAGAAGCCCTTATCCAAAGCAACGAAGAACGGCGCGTGCTCGCCATAGAGCGTCCAATTCAGACGGAACTGGAATTTCTCCGGCGCCTGCGCGCGCGCTGGAACGTCGAGCGCCGCAATCGCCGCCACGGCGGCAAGCAGCGCAAACATCCTTGCTGTGCTCTTCACGGTTTCCTCCTCCAAGCTTTGAGTTTCTGGCGTGCCGGCTCCGTTACTGGGCCGGGAAGTCCATAGTTCAGATGAGTGTGGGGACGGCTCCTTCCTCGCGAACGAGCGGCGTTACATGGTGCCGCTTTCTTCGCGCACCCGATGGGTCACGTGCCATGGAATGAGAAGCGATTCGAGAAACTCGACCGAATAGAAGAAAACGAGGCCGATGAACGTCAATCCAACAAGGGTGGAGAACATCAACGCCGTCTCCATGTTCGAGTTCGTCACCAGCAACAGGTAGCCGAGGCCCTTGTCGGCCCCTACGAATTCGCCCACGACCGCGCCTGCAATGGCGAGCGTAGCCGCCACCTTGAGCCCGCTGAACAGGTAGGGCAGGCTCGTCGGCAATCGGAACTGCGTAAAGATCTGGGTGCGGCTCGCTCCCATGGAGCGCGCCAGATCCACCATCTCGGACGACATCGAGCGCAAGCCCACCGCGGTATCGATGACGATCGGAAAAAAGGAGATGAGAAAGGCGACCAAGACCTTCGGCAGCACGCCGACGCCGAACCAGACCAGGAACAAAGGTGCGATCGCGACCTTGGGCACGACCTGAAAGAACAGCATCGTCGGCATGACGAATTGGTCGAAGCGTTGCGACGACGTGATCGCAATCGCCAGAGGAATGGCGATCGCCACAGCCAGAAGGTAGCCCAGCAGCATCTCGTAGGTCGTGACCCATCCGTGGCGCAATAGTCGGGGAAATTCGTCGATGAAAGTACGGGCGATTTCGGTGGGCGCCGGCAGCAGATAGGCGGGCACCTTGGACAACGTCACGCCGGCCTGCCAGATCGCAAGAAACAACAGCACGCCGGCAATCGGCGTCAGCATTCGCGTGAGCTTGGCGCCGAGCCTTGCAATCCTGTCTGTCTGGGCTTTTTGCAGAGCCATTGGTTCTACCCGGATGCGTTCCCTTGTCCTCACGCCTCTGCCGCAATGCTCATCGACCCTTCCGCGCGCTCGTCGAGCGTAATGCCAAGCCCGGGCAATGTCGGCACGCAAATGTTGTCACCGTGCGCGCGAAAAGTCGCATCGCTCGTGCCGCGTCCGGCGATGTATTGCGGCCCGTTGAGCGCGGCGGGGACGCCCACGCCGGCCCAGGAAAAGAGATGGACCGATGCCGCCAGCGACAGATCGGGGTCGGTCAGCCCGGACGCAAAGGTGAGCAGATCATTGTCCTGCAGCAAAGTCATGATCCGCGATGCGTTCCAAAGTCCGCCGCAACGCGCCACCTTCATGGCGATGCCGTCGAACATCTCGAGCGCGATGAACTCCGCGACTTCGGTCGGAGAGACGATACCTTCGTCCATCAGGATAGGCAGCGCGCCCTGCCGCGTCAGCGCCTGATAGCCGCGGATCAGGTTCGGAGGGAGTGGCGACTCCAGGCCTTTGAGGCCGGCCTCCGCGAGCTTGGGCGCCATCGCAAGCGCGGTGTCCACGTCGTAGCTCGTGTTCGCGTCCACCCAGTGAAAACCGCTGGGCGCGAAATTGCATACCGTGCGGACAAGCTGGAGATCGTAGTCCGGAGTCTGCGGATAGCCAATTTTGACATTGTAACTGTCATAGCCCCGCGCCCTGCCGAGCGCGAGTTGGCTCTCGGCATCGGTCAGCGTCGGCGCTTGCACGGTCCAGCTCAGCTTGACGTGGGTCCGTCTTGCACCGCCCAGCAGCTCGGACGCGCTGCGCTTTGTTTGCTTGCCCCACAGGTCGTAGCAGGCAAGGTCGATGGCTGCTTTGCACAGCGGCTGACCGACGGAGAACGACGGCTTGATCGCGCGATCCATGCGCTGGTGAATCGCCGCCAGATCCGACGGGTCCACGCCCAGAACGACCGGAGCGAGATAATGTCGCAGCGTGGTCTCGACGCTTTCCACGGTCTCGTAGGTCCAGGTTTCGATCGGGACCGACTGCCCCCAACCCTGGACACCGTTTTCGTCGGTCAAGCGCACCACGATCGATGGGCGGAACGGCGTCTTGAAGAACTTGAACTCGCCGACGAGTTCGTAGTCGAGCCTGCCGACTTCAACGCGAGCTATCCCCGCCATGGAGTTTGCGCTTCCCTGGGCCCCACGCGCTTCGCTCGCGCGTTTGTCTGATATGACGCAGCGTCGACTTTCCTTTACCATCATCCCGTAAAACGCTCGCGAGCGAAAGGGCGCGGCATCGCCGCGCAGGACCATGGCGAATCGCTGACATGACAGCGCCCGTTTTCACCGTACGAGAAGTGCGCCTCTACGAGCGGCCGGTCCGCTTGCGCCTGCCGTTTCGCTTCGGCGTGGTCACGCTCACCGAGGCGCCGCTGGTGTTTGTGCGCGCGCGCATCGAGCTAGCCGATGGCAGCTCGCATTGGGGAGCAGCGGCGGAAATGCTCGTGCCCAAATGGTTCGACAAGAACCTCGCGCTCTCCAACGAGGAAAATTTCGAGCAGCTGCGCCGCGCGCTCGCGCTTGCCACTGATGCCTATACGGGATTGGCCCGGCCGCGCACCGCGTTCGGCCATTTTGCCGCTCACTACGACCAACAGATTGCCGTGGGCGCCACGTGCGGGCTCAACCCTCTGGTCGCGAGCTTCGGTCCGGCGCAGATCGACCGCGCGGTGCTCGACGCCCTGTGTCGGAGTACGGGCCGTTCGTTCTACGAAGCCATGCAGATCAATTTGCCGGGCATCGATCCCGCGCTGCTGCCGGCGCAGGTCCCTGAGTTGGCCCGCTTCGATATGCGGCGATTCCTTGCGGGGCTGACGCCCGCGGCGAGCATCGCCGCCCGCCACACGGTCGGCCTGGTCGATACGATCGCCGGCCATCCCCGCGACGTCGACGATGGCTTGCCGGAGTCACTGGAGGAGGTGGTCGCGGCCTATGGCCACACTTTCTTCAAGCTCAAGGTCGGCGGCGTAGCCGATGCCGATCTCGAGCGCCTCATCGAAATCGCGGCGGTGCTGGACCGGATCGCGGAGCCCTACCATGCCTCGCTCGACGGCAACGAGCAGTACGACGACCTCGACGCCCTGCTCGATCTGTGGCGGCGCATGCAGGCCTCGCCACGCCTCGAGCGTCTGGCCGCAAGCATTCTGTTCGTCGAGCAGCCGATCAACCGCAAACATGCGTTCGACACCGACGTGTCGGCGCTGTCGCGGGTCAAGCCGGTGATCATCGACGAGTCCGACGCCGAGCTCGGCTCGTTTCCAGCCGCGCGAGCGCTCGGCTACACGGGCGTGTCGAGCAAGTGCTGCAAGGGGCTCTACAAATCCATCCTTAACGCCGCCCGTTGCAGCATGTGGAACGCCGAGCTTGGTGGCGAACGCTATTTCATGTCCGGGGAAGATCTCACCACCCAGGCCGGGCTGGCCGTGCAGCAGGATCTCGCACTGGTCAATCTGCTCGGGCTGACGCACGTAGAGCGCAACGGTCATCATTACGTCGACGGCATGGCCGGGCTGCCGCAACACGAGCAGGACGCCTTTCTCGCCGCGCACCCCGACCTCTACGAGCGCAGCCGGGGCGCAGTGCGCCTGAAGATCCGCCACGGGCGCCTCGCGATCGGGTCGTTGGCGACGGCGGGCTTCGCCTCCGGCGCGGAGCCCGATTGGGCCGCGCTCAGGCCTCTTGTCTCCCCGCCGCGGCAAACCGCAAGCGCGTGACGATCAGCGCTCCGCGCGAGGCCCGACACAAGTCAGTTGTCGAGGCCATCCATCCCCGGCTCGGCCATGGGCAGCGCGCGCTCGCGCCGCTCGAGGTCGTCGATGTCGCCGCGCGACTGCCGCGTAACAGACGAGTGCCGACGCGGGCCGAGCGAGCCGGTGATTGCGGGGTCGGCGCGGCGCACGCCGTAGCGCGCGCCCGCGCGCGCGGCGACCTCCTCGCCCGAGACCGCCTGCGGATTGCAGGCGCGATGGCCGTCGCGCCGGCGCATCAGATCGACGTGGATGTGGTCGTAGTGATAGACGTTCGAGCCCGGTGCGAGCACGGTCGTGAACTGCTCGCAGGCGGC
>JBKPUA010000038.1:0-22200 GCA_046735815.1 Pseudomonadota bacterium | reverse complement strand
CCCACGATCAAAGCCGGTCCCTGGCGCTTCTTCGCCGGCCAGGTGCCGAGCGCGGACTTCATGTCGTACCACCACACCCCGAAGGGTTTGCCGCACCACTTCTCGGACATCGAGGAGCAGACCCGCTTCACGCTGCAGATGTTGACGCGGCAGCTCGAGGCCAACGACACGGACTGGGACCACTGCCACCACGTTCGCCTGTATCTGGTCGAGCCGCGGCGCGATTACCGCGGCTTCGCGCGCGCATGGCGGCAACATTTTCCGGATCCAGCCAAGGCGCCTGCCCTCGCCTTCGTGCCAACGACCGGGATCATGTTTCCCGGGCCGTTGATCGAGATCGATCCGACCTGCGTCGCACGAAACTAGGTTGCGGGTTGCGATCGGGTCGAGCTAGAGCATCATCCCGAAATAGCCTGCCCCGGACTTTGATCCGGGGTGGGACACCGGTTTTCGGAAAAGGTCATGCTCCGTCAATAGGCTCGAGCGGGATGACGATTCGAAGAGGAGTCATCCCGCTCTAGGGGACGAACGCCGCGGCATCGTGCACGCCGCTGCAGGTTCGCACCGTACTTGGAACAGATGCAATCGGAGATTCCGGATGAACAAGGTCGACCGAACGATATTGCCGGACGGAATGGTCGACGTGCTGGCGACGATCGGACAGAACGTTCGGCGGCTTCGCGGTGAAAAAGGCTTCACGTTGCAGACGCTCGCCAAGCGGACGCGGCTCAGCCCGTCGATGCTCAGCTTGGTGGAGCGCGGCAAGGCCGGCTCGTCGATCGGCACGCTGGTCGTGCTCGCGTCCGCGCTCGGCGCGGAGATGAGCGATCTCCTGGGCGACCAGCCGCGTGACGATGAGCTCGTTTCCCGTTCGAAATCCCAGCGCGTCGTGGAGACGGCGGACGGGGTGAGCCGGCGCATCGTTCGCAACGACCGTAGGCGTGGGATCGAGATCGCCATCAACGAATACCGGCCGGCGACCGCCAGCAGTCCCGTCCCGGTGCGCCACGCCGGGTTTGAATACGGGATCGTGTTGCAGGGCCGGCTGGAGATCACGGTGCAAGGACAAAAGCACGTGCTGAGCTCTGGAGACGCCATCGCCTATCCCTCGACCCAGCCGCACCGCATAGCCAATGTGGGCGCGAAGCGAGCGCGCGCGCTGTGGATCAATCTGCGGAGCGCGTAGGATTGGCAACAGGACCCATTTCACGGAGATGGTGATGCAAAGGTTGGATGCAAACAAGTTCGCGCCCGACGCCTACAAAGCGCTGGCCGCCTTGCAGAGCTACATCGATGCGTGCGGCCTCGAGCGGTCGCTCCTCGAGCTCGTCAAGATTCGTGCGTCGCAAATCAACGGCTGTGCGTTCTGCCTGGTCGCGCATACGCGCGACGCGCGCAAGCTCGGTGAGACGGACGACCGCATGCACCTGCTCAATGCCTGGGATGAGGTGCCGGCTTTCAGTGAGCGCGAACGGGCCGCCCTGGCATGGACGGAAGCCGTGACGCGGATCACGGACGGCCACGTCCCCGATCAAGTCTACGATATGGCGCGCCGTCAGTTCTCAGAAAAAGAGCTCGTCGATCTCAACTACGCCGTGATCGCGATCAACGCCTGGAATCGACTGGCGATCGCGTTCCGCAAGCAGCCGCGAGTTCTGGCCAAGACCGAGGCCGCCTAATCTCTGAGCATTTTCCGCTCGCTGCTCTACCGCCGGGTATCGATCGCGATCGACGGCGGGGCCTCGTGGCTCATGAACACGGGGTGGAGCATGTGCGATTTGAAATGCCAACCTCTGTGGTCGTCGAGAACGCATTCGTTGACCAAGTCGGCCATCAGCAATGGCGGCTTGGATTGCTGCGCCGGCGGCCGCGACGCAGCTCCATAAAAGCTGACGATGCCCATGACCTTGGCGCTATGTCCATCGCATGACTCGACGAACAGGTTGTTGATGAGGTGACGCGTGGTCTTCACGCTGCTGATCACGGTCGTGCAGTGGCGCTCGCGCCACGCGTAGAATTCGCGGATCTTCTCGCGACCTTGAAAGCGATTGTGGCCTACCACCAGCACACCGTCCGGCATGTAGAATTCATGGGCGTTACGCCCGCCGTTGCAATCGACCTCGTGCCAGTATCTCGCCTCCAGGCGATAGAGCGTGTGCCAAAGATCGACCTCGTCAGGAACGTTCATTTTTCTTACCTCCGCTTGGGCGTCCTCCCGATGGATTGTGTATGAGCCACAGGGCCTTGTAGCTCCTCATGTTGGCGCTTGCCCGCGCCTGTCTGCAAGCGCGGCGCAGCGCCTGGCCTATGCGAAATCGCGCAATCCGGCTTGCTTGACGAGCGGGTAGGTGACGTCGCGGAATTCGCGCATGCCTTGCTCGAAGCGCGGCCAGGCGAGCAGAACGCCGTCGAGACCCGCACGCGACAGCGCCAGCAGCCCTTCGACAATCTGCTCCTTGGTGCCGATCAGGGGAAATCCACCCCAGCCGGCGATGAACGCCTCCTGGTAGGCCTTGAGCCGCTCGGGCGGAATGACCCGCGCGTTGATCTCGAGCGAGAACGTGTCGATCATGTTCTGCGCGGCGGCCCAGTCGCCCTTCTCATGCACGTAGTAGCGATAGAAGTCGCGCGCCGCCTGTTCGGTCTCGCCCTGCACGACATTGGCGACCGTCCACACCCGGACCTCGCGCCGGTACTCGCGCGCGAGCCGGTGATAGGCCTCCACGTGGGCGCGGCACTCCTCGAGGCCGCCAGTGCGGATGACGGTGAAGACGAGGTCGGCGTACTTAGTCGCGAAGTGACGGCCGCGCTCGGACGCTCCCGCGCTCATCACGGCGGGATACGGACTTTGGACCGGCTTCGGCTGCAAGTAGCCCTTGGTGATCTTATAGAACCGGCCGACGTGATCGAAAGTATCGTCCTCAGTCCATAATCGCTTGACGATGGCGAGCCACTCCTCGGCGCAGGCGTAGCGCTCGTCATGCCCCATCATCGGCGTGCCGAACATGTCGATCTCAGGCTGGTTCCAGCCGGTCACAATGTTGAGCGTGTAGCGACCGCCCGAAATATGGTCGATGACCGTTGACTGCTTGGCGGCCATGATCGGGTGGTTGAGCGAGATGTGCGAGGTGGCGAAGACCCCGGGCTTGCTGGTCGAGGCAGCGACGCCGGCGGCCCAGGTGTAAGCCTCGAAGCCGGGGCCCTGCGGATTGGTGGCGCCGCCGAAGCCCTGCCAGCGGGCAACCGGCACCAGCGCCTCGAACTCCATTTCCTCGGCGAGCCTGGCAAGGGCGAGCGTGTTGGACCAGGTGATATCGAGCCGGCCGTCGAGGTCCGACATCACGCAGCCGCTGTCGAGGTTGGTCTGGAAGGTGCCGAGCTTGAGCCTGCGGCTGCTCAACGCAGGATTGGTCTCGCGGCGATCCTTCTGGCGCATCGGCGCGCCTAGCCCGCCATCGCGGCCTTGATGGCTGCGACATCACCGCCGGCCTTGGCGGCGGCGATGATCTTCGCCTCGCGCGCGGCCAGCGGATCGAGCGCCGCCTTCATGGCATCGATCTTGTCGATCGGCACGAGCACCGCGCCATGGCGGTCGGCGTGCACGAGCTCGCCGCTCTTGACCGCCATCCCGTGCACGTTCACCTCGATGCCGAAATCGACGACATGGACATAGGCATGCGACGGCACGATCGAGCCTGCCAGCATCTGGAAGCCGGGCGCGATCATCGGGATGTCGCGGATCGAGCCGTTGGTGACGACGCCGAGGCAGCCCAGCGCCTTGTGCACGTTTGACTGCACCTCGCCCCAGAACGCGCCGTATCCCACGTGCTCGCCGTCGAGGTCCTCCATCACCATGATGCTCGGCCGCGGCGGGGCGGCGACATAATCGAGGTAATCGAGCCGCTTCTGCATGTAACCGGCCTGGCCGAGGGGGACCGCATCCTTCGCCTTGAAGGTCACCGTGCGGGCAAAGCCGACGATGGGCGCAAGCTCGGGGAACGGGCAGTGCAGATGCTTGACGGTATAGCCGTGACCGCGGCGCTCGGGCGCCACGATCTCGATCAGATTGCACACGGTGGGCGTATCGATCGACTGCAGGAAGTCGAGCTGGCTTTGAGTCGGCGCCGTCATGCGTATCCCCCTCGAATGTTGCCGAAGCTTACAGACCCTAGAGCATAGTGCTGAAAAGTTGCAGGGTCCTCGAATAGGATCATGCCGCCGGAGCGGTCGCGCCTCGATAGGCGAGTGCGGCGATCAGCGCCATGGCCGCAAGCATGGCCAGCACCATCGCGACCGCGGCCGGCCATCCTCCGGCGTCCCAGGCCAAGCCAGGCAGGAACGCGCCCATGCTGCCGCCGACATAGAATGCGGTCACATAGAGGCCGACTGCCGAGGAGCGTCCTTCCTTCGCGATTGCGGTGACATAGCCGGTGGCGATGGTCTGGCACAACATGCCGCAGACCGCGCAGAGAACGAGGCCCGCCAGGATCGCTGCAACCGACGGCGCGAGCATGAGCACCGCGCCGCCGGCCCATAGCGCGATGACCGCCAGAACGAAACGCCGACGGCCGAGCCTAGCCATCATCCAACCGGTTGCCGGCGCGATCGCAGTGCCGGCGAGATAGGTCACGAAGATCGCCCCCAGGAGGGTGGATGAGAAATTGTAAGGCGGGGCGGCGAGGTGGAAGCTGACATAGGTGAAGACCGCAATGAAGTTGAACAGAACGCCGAAGCCGATCCCGTAGGTCGCAAGGAGCTGCGGGTTGCGCAGATGCGCCAGCATGTGCCGCGCCGAGGCGGCGAGGCCCTCCGAACGAACGAAGCCTTTTTCCCGCGGCAGCAGCAGCGCCAGCAGCACCGCGCCCACGAACGATAGGCCCGCCAGCGCCAAGAACGCGCCGCGCCAGCCAATGAGATCGCCGAGCACGCCGGGGACGAAGCGGCCGCAGAATCCGCCGAGGCTCGATCCCGCGATGTAAATGCCGGCCACGCCCGCCACCTGGGCCGGCGGCCACTCGTCGCCAATATAGGCGACGGTCACCGCGAAGATCGGCGGCAGCAGCAGGCCCTGCGCGAAGCGCCACGCGACCAGCTCCCCCACGTCGTTCGCCAGCGCCGCGCCCGCCATCGGCACCACCACCGCCAGCATGGCCGCGGTGATCACGTGCTTCCTCCCCAGCACGTCGGCGATCGCGCCGGTGAACGGCGCGGTCAGAGCGATGGCGAGCGCGCTCGCGGTCATGATGGTGCTGATCTCGGCCGCGCCGACGCCGAACTCGCGTGCAAGCGCAGGCAACAGCGCCTGCGGCGAATAGAGGTTGAGGAAGGCGCAGAAGCCGGCGATAGCGACGGCGATCTTGCGCGGCTCGAGGCGCAGCGCGGAGGCGCGCGTCACGGCTCGATCACACCGCGCGCGCGGGCAAGCGTCTCCTCGGGCGTGCCGGAGGCATCGATGCGGGCCCAGCCGAGCGCGCCGAGATCGTAGCTTTCCTGGACCCGCGCTACCGCCGCATCGGCGTCGGAGGCGTCGCGGCTACGCCCATCCACGCGCGCGATCCGGGTGGCGAGATCCACCTGGAGGAACAGGCCGTAGAACGGTACGCCGAGCGCTTGCGCGGAGAGCGCCATCACCGCGCGCTCCTGGGGAGTTGCGAACACGGCATCGACGATAGCCGAGTGTCCGGCGGCAACCGCGCGGCGCGCCTTGTCGGCGATGGTGGCGTAGACACGCGCCGTCACCGCCGGCGCGTAGGCCTCCTGCGGCAGCCTCTCGTGCTCGTCCTTGCCGAACAGCACCTTGCGCTCGACATCCGAGCGCAGCACCACCGCCCCGGGAACCGCCCCGATCTCCGGCGCCAGCGCGCGCGCCAGCGCCGATTTGCCGGTACCGGAAAGGCCCCCGACTGCAATCAGCAGCGAGGGCGCCGGCGCGATCAGGCGCCGCGCAAGGTCGAAATATTTGCGCGCGGTGCGCCCGATTGCAGCCTTGTCGCCGGCCGTCGGCTGGTTGAGCCGCGCCGCCGTCACCTTGGCGCGGATCGCCGCGCGCATCGACAGGAAGAACGGAAGCGTCGCCAGCGCGTCGAGGTCTTCGGGCCGTTTGGTCGCAAGCAAATAGCGGTCGAGCACCCGGTTGGCAGCGGCTTTGAGGTTGCGCTCGGTGAGATCCATGAGCAGGAAGGCCAGATCATAGAATACGTCGCCCGAAGCGATCAGCGGACTGAACTCGATGGCGTCAAACAGCACCGGGGCGTTCTCGAGCAGAACGATATTGCCGAGATGGAGGTCGCCGTGGATGCGCCGAACGAGGCCTCTGCGCGCGCGCTCGACTAGCAGCGGATGAATGCGGCTATAAGCGGCGCGGCTTGCGCGCGCAAGCGCGTCGATCTCGTCCGGCGGAAACAAGTCGGGCGCCGCGCCAAAAGCCTCGACGTGCTCTTCGATATAGGCGGCGAGCGCCTTGATCCATGGCTCGGCGTCGACCACCGGGGCGGCGGCGTGCGCGGCCGCCACCGCGCGGCCGAGCGCGTCGGCGAGCGCCGCATCGATCTTGCCTGCATCCGCCAGGTAATCGAGGGTGGCACGCTCGTCGAAGCGGCGCATTTCCACCGCCCATTCCACCGGCGTGCCGCTGCCATCGAGCGCGAGCCGACCATCGCTGCCGCGCGTGATCGGGACAACGCGTCGATAGATCTGCGGCGCAGCGGATCGGTTGACCTCGAGCTCCGCCGCACAGGCGCGCTTGCGCAGCTCGAGAATCGAATAGTCGAGGAACGGAAATCGCACCGCACGCTTGACCTTGAACGCACGCGGCCCGGCGAGGAACACCGAGGCCGCATGGGTGTCGATGCGCTCGACGTCGGCGCCCCCGTGGGTCGCGGGATCGGCGAGCAGCGCGAACACGGCCTCCTGCGATTCGCTCTGGTTCATCCGCTTGCCGGCTCCTGGCTGTCGATCACTCTCTGGTGGCCTGATCTGGTCGAGCATTGAGCCATGTCAACGTTCAGGCAGGTCGGACCGTTCATTGTGCTAGTGCCCCCGAACCCGAAGTTCGCACGCTTGTGCAGCAAGAGGTTGCGAACTTCGGAATCGGGACACTAGTCTATTTGTAAGCCCTCGAACGCACGAGGATGACCGTCATGACCCAACTGCCGCATGCGCTCAAACGCATCCGCCTCAATCTCGCCCGCTCGAAGGAATTTCCCCAGGGCTCGACCAGGTATGGCTACGAATTCGTCGCACCGCTGCGGCCTGATGGCCGCATCGATGTCGAGCTCTGGCGCAAGCATCGCGAGCACTGCGGCGTGCGCCGGTTCTGGGAGGGCGAGGACGACGAGTTCGGCCGCCTCGTGCACAAGTCGGGTGGGGCCGAGCACGCGCGCTGGATTTTCGACTATGACGAGACCGCGGAGGACGATGACGAAGCCGGCTATCGCTTCGGCGATCATGCCTTCCGCAACGGCGAATATGTCTCGATCCGCGACGAGGATGGCGAGATGCACACCTTCCAGGTGGTCTCGGTCGAGCCCGCGACGTGAATTTTGTCCGTCTCACGCGCCTGCTATAAGGGCAGCCAAATAATCCGGAGATGCCCATGCGCGCCAACGACGGCACGAGGACGGCCGCCGAAGTCCTGATCGATCAGCTCGTCATCCATGGCGTGCGCCACGCGTTCTGCGTGCCAGGCGAGAGCTACATCGCCGCGCTCGATGCTTTCCACGACCGCGACATCGCGATCACGGTGTGCCGGCACGAGAGCGGAGCGGCGATCATGGCAGAGGCCCAGGGCAAAGCCACCGGAGCGCCCGGCATCTGCTTCGTCACGCGCGGACCGGGCGCCACCAATGCCTCAGCGGGACTGCACATCGCGCGCCAGGATTCCACGCCGCTGATCCTGTTCGTCGGCCAGATCGCGCGCGAGATGCGCGAGCGCGAGGCGTTCCAGGAGCTCGATTACCGCGCGGTGTTCGGGTCGATTGCCAAATGGGCGACCGAGATCGACGACCCTGCCCGCATCCCCGAGCTCATCTTGCGCGCTTTTTACACCGCCACCAGCGGTCGGCCGGGGCCGGTCGTCATCGCTTTGCCGGAGGACATGCTGGTCGAGCGCGTCGCGGTACCCGACGCGCCCGCGTTCGAGCCGGTCGAGACCTGGCCCGGCGCCACCGATATGAGCCGGCTGCAGAAGCTCCTTTGGGCGGCCGCTCGCCCGATCGCGCTCGTCGGCGGCAGCCGCTGGTCGGAGGCCGCCTGCGCCGCGCTCGCGCGCTTTGCGCAGCGCTTCGCGCTGCCGGTCGCCACCACTTTCCGCCGCGCGCATCTGCTCGATCCTGCGCATCCCTGCTACGCCGGCGACCTCGGCATCGGACCGAACCCCAAGCTGCTGGCGCGCGTGAAGGCGGCCGACCTCATCCTGCTCATCGGCGGCCGGCTCGGCGAAATGCCCTCGCAGAGCTATACGCTGCTGGACATTCCGGGGCCGCGCCAGATGCTCGTGCACGTTTTTCCCGGCGTCGAGGAGCTCGGCCGCGTCTACCGGGCGCATCTTCCCATCAACGCCGCACCGACCGCCTTTGCCGCCGCGCTCGAAGGCTTGCAGCCGCCGAACGAGGTGCCTTGGGCGGGCGAGGCGGCGACTGCCCACGCCGACTTTCTCGCCTGGACCGACACGCCCACGGCGGTGCCAGGCCCGGTCAATCTCGGCGAGATCATTGTAGGGTTGCGCGACAAGCTTCCCGCCGATGCGGTGATCTGCAACGGTGCCGGCAATTTCTCTATCTGGGTACACCGCTATTCGCGCTATCGCTGCTACGGCAGCGAGCTCGCGCCGATCTCGGGCTCAATGGGCTATGGCGTGCCGGCCGCGATCGGCATGAAGCGCCTGGCGCCGGAGCGCACGGTGATCGCCTTTGCCGGCGACGGCGACTTCCTGATGACCGGCCAGGACTTCGCAACGGCGGTGCAGTACGACTTGCCGATCATCGTCATCGTCGTCGACAACGGCATGTACGGCACCATTCGCATGCACCAGGAGCGCCATTATCCCGGACGCGTGGTTGCAACCGGCCTGAAGAACCCGGATTTCGCAGCCTATGCCCGCGCCTTCGGCGGCTATGGTGCGACGGTGGAGAAGACCGCGGACTTCTTTCCAGCGTTCGATGCTGCGCAGCGATCGGGCAAACCCGCGATCCTGCATCTCAAGGTCGATCCCGAGGCGCTCACACCCACGATGTCGCTCACCGCCACGCGCGAGAAGGCGCAGGCGGGCGGCTGATTCACGTCCGATACGACGGGTCGAGCCGGTCGAGCTTGCGCAACAGGCCCGGCCATTCCGTGCCGAACGGCGCCTCCGGAGCGACCGCGAGCTTGGCAGTGTGCGCCGATACCGCGGGCGAAGGGAGATTGAGTCGGGCGTTGCCCGCCATCGCCAACACCTGCGTCTCGCACGCGAACTGCAGATTGAACAGATTGCTGAACGCGAGCGGAATGCTGGTGCCGGCCGCCAGCAAACCGTGGTTGCGCAGGATCATCACTAGATTGTCGCCAAGGTCCTTGACCAGCCGCGCCCGCTCGTCGATGTCGATCGCAAGCCCTTCATAGTCGTGGTAGCTCACGCGCCCATAGAACAGCTGCGCGTGCTGGCTCAGCGGCAACAGTCCTTCCTGCATGGCCGCGACAGCGACGCCGGCCTTGGAATGGGTGTGGATGACGCAATCGACGTCGTCGCGGCCGCCATGGATGGCGCTATGGATCACGAAGCCCGCTTTGTGCATGGGGGCGTCGGGCTCATCGACCAGATTGCCGTCGAGATCGACTTTAATGAGGTTCGAGGCCGTCACCTCGTCGAACAGCAACCCGAAGCGATTTAGCAGGAAATGGCCGCGCTCACCCGGAACGCGCGCGGAGATGTGGGTATAGATCAGATCGGTCCAGCCGAAATGCTCGACCAGGCGGTAGCACGCCGCGAGATTGACCCGCTGCTCCCACTCGGCAGGCGAGATGTTAGACTTCTCGGATCGGCTCACCGCGGTTGCTACGGGCGGCATGGCTTGTCTCCTCGATCGCTGCCGTTGACCGGATCATTTCACCCGCTGCGCCGCCTCCCGCACGAGGCTGAGATCGGCGTAGCTCTGCACGTCGATCGGGCCCTTGAGGAATCCGAGGTCGCGCTGCACGTCGATATTGGATTGCAGCGCCGCCAAGTCGGGCAAGAGATCCGGGCTGCGGGAATATTCCTTGTTGGTGAACAGCCAGCCCGAGAACAGCTCCGGGCGCAGCTTGGTGACTTTCGCCGCGATCTGTACCGCTTCGTCATGATTCCGGGGATCGAGATACCAGCGCACCACCCGCACCGAGTCCTCGAGAAAATCGACCATCGCGGCACGGTTCTTCTGCACGAAGCCCGTGCGCGCGACCCAGACGATCATCTGCGTCGGCCCGAGCGCCTCGCGCTGGCTGAACAGCGGCCGCGCGATTTGCTTGAGCTCGGGATCGAATGAAAACGGAGCCACGAACGAGGCGAGATCGGCCTTCTTTTGGCTGAGCATCGCTTTCATCGTGGGAAATGGCGCCTCCACTACGGTGTAGTCACGCTTGTCCTCGAGCCCGTGCTTGCGCAGCATCGCGCGCATGGCGATGTCGACGGCGCTCCCGGCGGCGTTGGTCGCAACGATCTTGCCTTTGAGGTCCTCGACCTTCTGTACCGTGCTGTCCTTGAGCACGAAGAACTGATTGCTGTAGTGGCCCTCGCTGCCGTCCTTGAACTGGTCGCCCACAATGCGCAGGTCGTCGAGCCCGGCGTTCTGGATCGCAAGCGCGAGCGAGGAGAACGCCAGATTGCCGAGCTCGATCTCGTTGTTGGCGAGCGCGGTGATCACCGCCGGCGTGCCCTGGAAGCGCATCGGCTCGAACACATAGCTCTTGCCGTTGTTCTTCATGAGCTCGGGCTTTTCCGGCAGCAACGGCGTCCAGTCGGACGGCGCCACGATCCAGCTCGCCCGGATCTTCACCGGCTCGGCCGCCTGCCCCGCCCCGGCCGCAAGCAGAAGCGTCGAGGCCAACACCCACCGCAATGCGCGCATGCATCCTCCCCGGTTTTGCTCCGATCCTTCTTTTGCCGGCGACGATAGCACAGTCGGTGCGGAGCGCGGCGATCACGGCGATTGCTTCCGGGTGAATCATAGTTCATTTGTTTTCCCGAGGCTGATTCGCCATGGCGTATCGTCAGACCGACAACGTCGCCCGCAGACTGGCCGCGCGTCACGCCGCGATCCTGGCGGCGGCCGGCGACGCCGCGGCCGAGGGTGGCATGGCGGCAGTACAGATCGCGCCGGTGGCCGAGCGCGCCGGCATCGCCGCCGGCACGCTCTATCGCTATTTCGGCTCCAAGACCGAGCTCGTCGCGGCGCTGGTGGCGGCGCTCTGCGAGCGCGACATGGCGGCGATCGAGCGCGCGGCCAAGACGGCGCCCGGTCCGCTCTCGGCGCTGGCGGCGGCGATCACCACGTTTGCGGCGCGCGCACTCGCCAAGCCACGGCTCGCCTTCGCGCTGATCGCCGAGCCGGTCGAGCCCGACATCGAGGCAGCGCGCAATCCCTACCGGCAGGCGCTCGTCGGGCAGTTCGAGCGGCTGATCCGCAGCGCGGTCGAAGCGCGCCACCTGCCCGATCAGGACGTGGCGCTGGCCGCATCCGCAGTCGCCGGCGCGCTGAGCGCTGGCGTGGTCGGCGCGCGCGCGCCGGCGGATCTCGACGATCCAGGCAAGGCGCGAGAGCGGGTGCAGATGCTCACGTTGTTCGCGTTGCGGGCACTGGGCGTCGTCGACGCTCGCGCGCGCGGCCTGGTGGTGCAGACGGCGGCGCCGGAGGCCGGCTGAATACGCGGGCCAAAATGAATGAGCCCCGGGTGGGCAAGCCCGGGGCTCGTCGCTCGATCAAGGCTGATGGTCGTCGCTAGAGCATGATCCCCAAAAAGCCTGCCCCGGACTTGATCCGGGGTGGATACCGGTTTTCGGAAAAGATCATGCTCCAGCAATGAGCTAAAGCGCGATGACGAATCGAAGAGAAGTCATCGCGCTTTAGCGATCAGTAGGCCCAAGCGCCGAAGCGATAGTTGATGCCGACCATGAAGCTGTTGATGTTCTGCTTGACGTTGACCGGCACCGTTCCCCCGATGGCCGACGTGAAGTTCACGCTCGGCGTGCCGAAGTCCAGATAGTTGTATTCGGCGAACGCCGACCAGTTGCCGGCAAAGGCCCACTCCACGCCGCCGCCGACGGTCCATCCGGACTGGTTGGTGGTCGTGTTCGCAAGCGTGGCGCCGGTGCCGGCCGCGGTGAGGGTGAACTCGTCGCGCACCCATGCCCCGCCGCCCTTGGCATAGACCAAGACGGTGGGTGCGGCCGTGATGCCGACCCGACCAGTCACGGTCGCGAGCCACGGGATGGTGGTGTTGTTGACGATGAGGCCGTTCGGCTGGGTGTTGCTCCCCTCCATGCCCGATCCATCGAACATGCCCTGGACGCCGAACACCCAAACGCCGGCCTGGTAGTCGCAGCCGATCTGGCCGCCGCCGATGACTCCGCTCGCGGTGTGCGTGCCGAGATCGGCGCCCGGGACGCCGGTGACCAACCCGGCGGCGTCGTTGAAGCTCTTGTCGGCCCAGCCGCCGCCGATGTTGGCGCCGATGTAGCAGCCGCTCCAGGAATAGACCGGAGGTGGCGGCGGAGGTTGGTACGGCGCCGCTGGTCTCGGTCGCAAATCCGCGGCCGTCGCAGAACCCGCGACGAACGCAGCAAGTGTGATGGTGGCAAGCGTAGCAACTGCAGAAGTAGCGAACGTTGGTTTGTACATGACTACTACTTTCCCCTATTCGCCCCCGTCCTTCCCCTGTCGCCCCCCGTCTGCCCGCGCGCGTTCTAGCGCCAAAAGCAGGCAAAAGTCCGTGACATCTGCGCCACACAGCAAATCAATTACGGAGCGCACCGGTATTTAGGGAAAGAGTGATGCCTTTTTACCGCACCAACTTACCTTCGCGCGCCGCATGCTTTCGTCGCGACTGACAGCGCGTATCGGCGCAAATGCCGGCGCAGACGTTCTCAAGCATTTCAGGGCAACGCCAAATTGGAGCAATCCGTCATTCTGGCGTTCCGCCCCTGTGGACCACACATGATGCGAGACCCAGCTTTGGAGAGTCTCATGCCACAAACAAAAAAGGCGCGGGCCGTCGGTTTCAATCACGTCGCGCTCGAGGTCGGCGACATCGACGCCGCGCTGGCGTTCTATGGCCGGCTGTTCGATTTCAAGCTGCGCGGCAAGAGTGACACGATGGCTTTCATCGATCTCGGCGACCAGTTCCTCGCATTGCAGAAAGGCCGCGCCCAGCCGGCTGACGATGGCCGCCATTTCGGCCTTGTGGTCGATGACAAGGACGCCGTCCGCAAGGCGCTGGCCGACGCCGGCATCGCACCGCTGCCGGGTCCCTTCCTCGACTTCCTCGACCCGTGGGGCAACCGCATCGAGATCGTCGGCTATGACAATATCCAATTCACCAAGGCGCCGAACGTACTGCGCGCCATGGGACTCGCGCATCTGTCGAAGAACGAGCAGGCGCGCAAGGAGCTTGCCGAGAAAGGGATGGCGCCGGACTGAATTATACCCGCGAGAATGGTGGCTTTTCACTCGCGACGGTGGAGGTCGACCCCCGGTCGTCCCAACGGAGCGTACCGCGATCGACCGCAATCGCCATCGTGGTGGCGAGGAATGACTTCGCGACGGACCCGATCTGGAACACGGTGCGGGTATCGACCGGCGCCGGGTCGGCCTTGCCGCGCGTCCCGAAGCCCTTGGCGTAGACGAGGCGATCGCCCGCACGATGCCGATTGCGAGCCCGGGCATATCGAACGCCTTCATGCCATCGGCGACCACGCGTTCGAGCTCGGGAAGCATGGCTTGGATGCGCGCGTCCATAGCTGGCTCCGCCGCCCGTGCTGTGATGAGACTGAGACTTGCCAATGCGATGGCGCTCAGAATCGAGGCCCTTGCACACACCGCCCAGCGCGCCGGCGCCGTGGTGGCCGGTTCAGACGAGATCACCATGGAGGGCTGGACCCCTTGGGCGAGGCCGCGCGCGTCTCATAGCACAAATGCCGCTCGCGCGCTGCAAGGACCCAGCACGCGTTCCCGTACTCTGGAGCATCGGACGACTGAAATCGTCGCCAATGGGCGGCGCGCTAACCAGCCTGTCGCGCCAACGCGACGTCTCGCTCAGTCGATTCGACGGCCTGCGCCAAGCCGGCGATCGCGTCGATGCCCTCGCGCACCTCCAAGCTCGATCCCGCGAGGTCGTTGCCGATCGGCTCGCAGCGCCCGCCTAGGTGCTCGGCAAAGAACGCTTCAGTGATGGCGTTGAACGCCATGCGGTTCTCCGGCCGTACGAACCCATGCCCCTCGTCGGGGTAGACGATATAGGTCACGGGCAGGCCGCGCTCGCGCATGGCACGCACGATCTGGTCGGATTCCTGCAGCTTGCAGCGCACGTCGTTGGCGCCGTGACCGATCAGCAGCGGGCGGCAGATGCGGTCGACCTTGTAGAGCGGCGAGCGCGATCGCAGCCACGCGCGTCCCTCCTCGCTGCGCACGTCGGCATAGCTGTGGAACATGAACTCGTCGAAACCCGCCCAATAGGGCGGCATGCTCTCCAGCATGGTCACCAGGTTCGAGATGCCGACGATGCTTACGCCGCAGCAAAAGACCTCGGGCGTGAAGGTCAGGCCGACCAGGGTGGCGTATCCGCCATAGGAGGTGCCAGTGATGGCGACCTTGTCGCGACGCGCAATGCCCTCACGCACGGCCCATTCCACCGCGTCGATCAGGTCGTCGTGCATCTTGCCCGCATGCTCGCGCCTGCCGGCGTTGACGAAATCCTTTCCGAAGCCGGTCGAGGCCCGATAGTTCACCGACAACACCGCATAGCCGCGGTTGGCCAGCCACTGGTGATCGGCGCGATAGCCGTAGCCGTCGCGCCCCCACGGCCCGCCGTGCACGACCAGCACCATGGGCAGCGGCGCCGCCGGCCGCGGCGACTGCTGGTCTGCCGGCAGCGTCAGGTAGGAGACGAGGTCGAGCCCATCGCGCGCCTTGATGACGTGGCTTTGCATCGGCGCCAGTCGATAGCCCGCGAGCTCCGGGCGCGCGCTGAACAGCGAGCCCAACACACCGCGGCGGCGGTCATAGAGAAAATAGCTCAACGGCTGCTTCGGTCCGTAGGCCGTCACCACCCAACGGTCATTGTCGTCGCTCTGGCTGTCCACGAAGAACTCGGCGCCGCCGAGGTTGTCGCGCAGGAAACGCAGATCCCCCGCGATCGCCGGTTTGAGCGCGATCCATTCCTGGCGCAGATAGTTGGCCGCGACTGCATCGATCTCGAACGTCACCGGATTCCAGATCCGCGCGCCGCCGAGATCGCCCTTGTCGTGCTCCGCCAGCACGATCTGCGTTCCCGCGGCAGCATCGACGCGAACGAGCGCGGCGCGGTCGCGCTCGAGCGACGACATCATCGTCCAGGCATCGCCGGAGCGGTTGAACATCAGCGGCCAGGTCGTCATCTCGTCGGCATGGGGAATTCGCAGCCCCGGCTCGGCGCGGCCGTCGATGAACCGATAGAGCCGCGAGCCGCCCTGCTCGGGCTCGGCCCTGCGCGCGAGCCGCGCATTGAGCCGCCAGTCGAACGTGAAGCTCCAAAACTCCTGGTCGTTCTCGAGCGTGAGCTTGCGCTCGCCCGTAGCGAGATCGACGCTCCATACGTCGTGCCACTTCTTGTCGCGTTCGTTGAGGCCCACCAGGATGGTGCGCGGCTGCTCCGGGGACCACATCAGCAGGCGCGCGCTCACGCCTGCGATCGGCGTGAGATCGCGGACCTCGGCACTCGCACGCTCGACCGCGAACAAGTGCCAGTTCTCGTCGCCGTTCTCGTCGGTGATGAACACGATGTGCTCGCCGTCGAAGGCCCAGTCCTGCCAGGCGATCGGCCGTCCCGCGCGGCGCGTCAGCGGCGCAGCCGCGCCGATATCGTCGGCCGGCGCGAGCCAGACGTTGAGCACGCCCTCGAACGGCGCGAGCCAGGTCAGCCATTGCCCGTCGGGACTGACCCTGGCCTGATAACGGCTGGGATTGCCGAACAAGGCAGCTCTCGGAATGAGGGAAACTCCCGACATCAATCGTCTCCGCCACTCGATCATGTGAACAGCCCCGCCATCGGCTTAATGTCGTCGCTGCCCGGGAAGACAGTCGCGGCGAGCGCACGATCATCGACGCGCAGGTGATCCTTCAGCACGCCCTTGAGCACGGCGCGCAAGTCGATGGTCGGCTTGAGGTCGCGGCCTTGGTAGAGGTCGGCGGCCTTGAGGCCGGGCCAGTCGGCGATGACGCGTCCGCCTTGTAGCGCGCCGCCCACGAGCACGGCGACCGTGCCGGTGCCGTGATCGGTGCCGTCGTTGCCATTGATGCGCGCGGTGCGACCGAACTCGGTGATGATCGCGACCACAGTCTCGTTCCAGGCTTCGCCCATGGCCTTCTCGATGGCAGCAATAGCGACGTCGAGGACGCCGAGCAGGCCCGCCAACTGTCCGTTCGCAGCTCCTTCGTTGATATGCGTGTCCCAGCCCACGATGCTCGCGGCGCCGACGCGCGGGCCATCGGGTTGCGCCAAGTAGCCGCCGGCTGAACCGGCAACCGTGGCGACGTATTCGCGGAACCGAGCCATACCCGCGAGCGCGGCTTCCTCCTCGCGCTCCGACATCGGCGCCATTGCGCCGCTCGGCGTCAAGCTTGCCAAATCGCGCCGACCCTCGAGCGCGCGCGCAAGCTTAGCGTCGGTGTGGCGATAGAGGTCCAACAGGCGCATCTGGGTGTCGTCACTGGCCGGGAGAAGCCGCTGCGGTGCCCACGACATCACGGGGGCGGGTCCGCGCACTACCAGCGGCGTCACCGGGCCGACCGCGAAGGCGCGGCTGCCTTTGGGATTGACCCGCCCGTCCGCTGCGAGCAGCGACAGCGTGCGGTTGAGCCAGCCGCTGTCGCTTGGCCCCGGTTTGGTGAGCCCGCTCTCGAGCACGTCCTGGCCGTCGAAATGGGAGCGCTCGCGATAGGGCGTGGCGGTGGCATGCACGAACAACGCCTGTCGCGCCTGGTACAGCCGATGAAGATTCGGCATGGCGGCATTGAGCGCGAAGAACGAATCGAGGGGCAGCGCCGGCGTATTGCCGCCGAGCACGAGCGCGCGGTCGCCGCGCAGCGCCACCCAGTCGGGATCGCCGACCGGCGCGACCATGGCGAGCCCGTCGAGCGCACCGCGCAGCACGAGGACGAGGACGCGCGGATCGCGGCCCTCGGCGCGCGCCAGCTTGGGGGTGTAAGCCCAGGCGAAGAGCGCGCCCGAGCCGAGCAGCATGTCGCGGCGGGTGGGCAGATTAAGGAGCGCCATGGGTCACCTCCGTTGGAATTCGGGCGACATGAATGCGAGCGCGAGGCCCTGTTGGCGGCTTTCCGCGCGGGCCACAGCGGCGCGGGTTTCGGCCGACGCCAGCGGTCCGAGCGCGGTCTCGATCACCTCGTTGGGGTCGACGCGCTCGGCGATGCGCTCGGCGAAGTTGTTGGCGATGTCGAGACGCGCTCCCATGGTGTCGATCCAGGTGCTTTCGTCGTCGGCAAAGCCTTTCGGCGACGGCGGTCGCCATATCGGTTGGCCGAGCAGCGCCTGGCCGCGCAGAAAGCGCTCGGGATCGCCGCGCAAACCGCTCGCGCGCACCATCGCCACCACCCATTCGATCGGCCGCTTGAGCTTCGCCTGCGCAGGATCCCAGGCCTCCGGCGACGCGATCAGCGCCTTCGCGACCTCCTTGAGATCGCCCTCGCTGTCGCGAAACACGCCGGCGAGTCGCTCGACCAGCGCCGGCGGGGGCTCGTCGGCTGCGAAATGGCGCGCGAGCTTGGTGGCGACGTGGGTCGCGGTGGCGGGATGGCGGGCAAGGTCCTTGAGCACAGCGCGACCCTGCTCGACCCCGGTATCGTCATAGCTCTTGTCGATGACCTGCTGCCGCCCGGGCTCGTGCATGCGGCGATTGAAGATGAATTCCGATCCATGCTCGGGATTGTCGTTGGCCGAGATGATCGTCCAGCCGGTGAGCACTTTGGCGAAACGGAAAACGTCATCCTGGCTATAGCCGGTGCGCACACCGAGCGTATGCAGCTCCAGGATCTCGCGCGCGAGGTTCTCATTGAGGCCGCGGGTTCGATTGATGCCGGCGACCGAGTTCGGCCCGATGGAAACGAAGTTGTCGAGATAGACCAGCATCGCCGGATGGCCCTCGACCGCGAGCAGCATGTCAACGTAGCGCCCGAGGATATGCGGCCTGATCGCCTCGCGCTCATAGCCGCCCGACATGTTCAGCACCTTCTCCGCCGACACGCAAAAATGGTTCGACCAGAACCAGACCAGGCGCTCGGCAAAGCCGATCTCGGCATCGAGCGCGGCATCGAGCCTGGCCTTGACCTCTTTCACGAAATTCTGCCGCTCGATGGTGGTGGGCCCAAGGATCGGTGGCGGTGGTGGCGGCGGTTTGGCCGGGTCGGCCTTCTCCCCCGCACCTTCGCCCATGCCTGCCTGCCGCTCCTTCTCGGCCCGCTGTGCCAGGATCTGCTCGGCCCGCCGGGCCGACCGCGCTTCGAAGGCGGCGCGCGCGGCCTGCGCGCTGGTCAGCAGCTGCGGATCATCGATGCGTCCGATGCCCGGGCGCTCGATCTCGGCGAGCAGCGCCCCGCGCGGGTCGGACGCGATCGCCGCAATCGAGGCGGGGCGCGGCCCGAGGCCGAAGCGATGAAGCGCGCGGGCGGCGTCGGTTTTCGAGTCTTGGGTCATGGTACACCGCCGATGGCATCGCGGGCGCCGCCTCGCGGCAAGGCGGGCAGGCAGGCCGACGATCATTACGTCTTGTAGTGCTACAGTTTGTAGCATATAGCCGCGAAGGTGCAAAGCCTTTTTCACAGCCTTGCAATCACGGGTTCGGGATCGGCGCTTGGCCGCAATGCGTGCCGTGACACCGCGATGACAAATGCGAGCGCCGCCGGAAAGCGTCGGCGCCGGCGATCGAGGTGGATGGCGTCGACTTAATAGTGCGGACCGAGCGCGATGCGTCCGATCCTGCCGTCTCTAACCAGGCCGATCCGCCACTCGGCCGAGCCATTGGCGAAATGCGCAATGTAGAGGTCGTTGTCGAGCGGCGTTACTCCGCGGAACAAGATGGCGCGCAGCGGGCCAAGCTTCGTGAGTATCGCCTGGTTGAGCAGCAATTGCCGACGCGTCTCGCCGGCCACCTCGGCGGTCATCTGCCGGTAGTCCGGCTCGCCGCGGCGCAGCGAGTCGATGTGCCGTCGCAACGCCTCCTCGCTGCCTGCCGCCGGCGTCCTTCGCGCCGACGCTGTGCGCTCGGGTTGCTGGTCGCCGGCTGACAGCATGAGAAAGCGCGTGCGCTGCCCGGGCCAGACCACTTCGAGACATTGCCCGGCCGCGTCGGCGACGATCCAGGGACGCCCGACATAGGTGAGCATCGTGCCGGTCGTCTCGCCGCCGACGATGGCATGACGCGTTCGATGTCCCTCGAAGTCGACACTGAGCAGCTGGATGTCGGCCCCGCTGCCGTTGAACAGCACGAGCTTGATGGGCGCCGTGTCGCGCGCCGCTTTGAGCGACGGCTGATCCGGGCAGGCGGCAACGCCGCCCGGAGTGTCGTCGCCGTCGGGGCGAAATATGACGTCATCGATCGACCCGTCCGCCCCCATCATCAGCCTGAATTCGGCGATGCCATTGGCAAACTTCGCGCCGTAGATGTCGTAGCCGCCGGGGCCGACGCCGCGGAAGAAGACCGACTCCACCGGCCCGAGCGCCGTCAGCATGGCATGAAGCTGCGCCAGCTGGCGGCGCATATTCTCGGCCAGGGGCAGGCTCATCCCCTCGTAGTCGGGCGCGCCGCTCTGCAGCCCGTCGATGGTGCGGAGCACCGCGTCTCTGCTGCCTTGCGCCGGGGACTGGTCGCGGAAGCGCTCGGGCGCCGCCGCGATCAGCCGCGTAAATCTGCCCTCGATCGCGACCGCCCTCGCCTCGTCCACGCGCGCCGAAGACCAATCCCGCCCATGCTGATGCAGGACCAGCCTGGTCGTCGTTCCGTTGGCGTCGGTGATGAAGCTGATGCGGGCGGCCGCGGAGCCATAGGCATATTCACCATTGCCGGCCGCCTGCAACGGCAGCTTCGACTGGCCGGTGAGCTGCGCGAACAGCTGGTTCTCGGCACGCGTGACGGTGAAGACCGATCGCCAATTGAGCTGATAGTGGCCGACATAGCCGTCCAACGCATCCCGCCCGACGGCGGCGCTCGTCGGCGCGGCAAAACCTTCCGCCTGCGGCGATGGACTCGCAGCCAGCGCCGCCGATTGGGCGCTTGCGGTCGAGGTGCGGGGGGCGAACGTGGCGGCGGCCAGCCCGACCACGGGTAGAAGCGCAAGCGCGATCAGCGCGCGAGCGCGCCATCCCACGCTCGCCGGCACCATGGTTGCCCCCAGGATGCGCTCCACCCGGCGGCGCACGGTCCGCGGTCGCGCCATCGCCAGCGCTGGCGGCGCGTGCGGCGCCTTGCGCGCGACATCGAGGAGGATGCCGGCATAGGACGGCCGATCCTCGAGCGCCGCGATCGCGGCGTCGTCGCTGATCGCTTCCGCGAGCTCCGCCAGCCGGGTGAACTGCCACCATGCGAACGGGCTGAACCAGAACACCGCGCGATTGAGCGCCGCCAGCAGCAGCAGATAGAAATCGCCGTGGGCGACGTGCGCGCCCTCATGCGACAGCACCGCGCACCGCTTGGCGCCATCCCATTGCGCGCATTCGGGCGGAAGCAGGATCGTCGATCCGAACGTCACCGGCACGCTGACCGCGTCGCTGACGCGCACGTTGAGGCCCGGGGCCCAAGCTTCGGCGATCGGCCGGGCGTTGCGGGCCAGGCGCCACGTCAGCACCAAGCCGAGCAGCAATCGCAACAGCAGCAGGGCGGCAACCGCGACATAGACGGCAGTCGCCGCAAGGCGCCAATCGAACGCACCGGAGCTGGCGTCGAAACGGGGAGCGGCGGCCGCCGGCGGCAGCGACGCGGGCGGCGTCAGCGCAGGCGCCGTCGGCTCCATTGGAGCCTGCCACGCCGGCGACGGCGCTGTCGCCACGAAGGGAAGGCTCAAGGGAAGGGCCGGAGACGCCCATACGATCCTCGCCAACTGGGGCGGCGCCGGGCTCGCCGGAAGCGGCACGGTCACCCAGCGCATCAAGAGCGGCATCGCCAGCGAAGCGACGAGCACCACCGACCACACCGTCATCTGCACGTGCGGATTGCGCACGCGAAGGAGTTTGAGACCCAACCACACGGCGCCGCCGAGCAAGAGCAGCCGCAGCGCCGATTCGATGAGCAGCGCCAACATCACTTCTTCCCCCGTTTGGCCTCCGCGATCTTGTCCGCAAGCACCTTCAACTGCCGCTGGTCGAGCATGGCGCTGTCCACCATGCCGACGAGGACCTCCTCGACCGAGCCGTTGCAGAACCAATCGACGATGCGTTGCACCGCCTTGGCCGCGACCTGCCCGCGCGCCTCTCGCGCGCGGTAGACGTAGGTGCGGCCATCGACTGTATGGGTGACATAGCGCTTGTCTTCCAAGCGCCGCAGCACGGTGCGCACGGTCGATTCCTTGAGGCGGCGACCCAACCGTTCGCGCACCGTCTCCGCCGTGATCGGGCCATTGGCCCAAACGAGCTGCATCACTTCGCGCTCGAGGTCGCCGAGATCCGGGAGGCTCTCATCCATCCGTGCACCCCATATTACGATGATCCGCGTAGCGCTACAAATTGTAGCAGAAAGCTCGCGCGAGCGCAAACCGGCGGCAGCTGTGCCCCAAACCCGAAGCTCGCACACATTATGCTGCGGGGGCGGTTGCGAACTTTGGGTTCAAAGGGGCACTAGAATCATAGGGTTGCTAGTGTCCCTCACTGCAGCGTGGCGGCGGCAATCCACTCCAACACCGGGCGGAACGCGCCCTCGTGGCTGCCGCCCTTGCTGTGTGCCTCGAACACCGCGAGCTGGGCGTCGGCGGAGGTGCCGGCACCGACGAT
>JBKPUA010000037.1:0-12410 GCA_046735815.1 Pseudomonadota bacterium | reverse complement strand
GCCGAGCAATACACCTATTCGGCGGTGTGGCTCGCCTTCGGCGTGGCGCTGTTGGCGGCGGGCGTGTGGCTGCGCTCGCAGGCGGTGAGATTTGCCTCCGCCGCCGTGGTTATCCTCACGGTCCTCAAGGTCTTTCTCATCGACATGCACGACCTGACCGGCGTGTTTCAGGGACTTTCCTTCATCGGGCTCGGCATCGTGCTCTTGGGCATCGGCTGGCTCTACCAGCGCCTCTTGTTTCCCCGTCGCGTGGGCGCCGGTGCTTCCTCCCCGGCCTGAGGCCGGTTGGAAAAACGGCCGATTGTATTGGGCCACTGCCCATTCCCACTTGCATTTTCTACAGAAACGCTGTTGTGTTTGCCCAGACTTGCTTGCACTCGTGCAATCGCCAAGCGATGGGCTGTATGCTCTCGTGGGACGATTTCCGCTACGTCAAGGCGATCGCGGATACGCGCTCGTTGGCGGGCGCGGCTGAATCGCTCGGCGTCAATCATTCCACAGTCTTTCGCCGCCTGGGCCAGATCGAGCAGCAGCTCGGCTCGCGCCTGTTCGAGCGCGGACGCGCGGGTTACGCGCTCACCGCCTGCGGCGAGCAGATGGTCGAGCTCGCCGAGCGCATGGGCGAGGACATCATCGCCTTCGAGCGCAAGGTCACCGGGCAGGACCTGCGGCCGTCAGGGGAGCTGCGGATCACCACCAGCGACGTGCTCCTGCTGCATCTCCTCAACCATGTGTTGGTCGATTTCCGCCGCGCCTATCCGGAGATCGTGCTCGACATCGTGGTCTCGAACCAGCGGCTCAACTTGTCCAAGCGCGACGCCGACGTGGCAGTGCGCGCGACTTACCAGAATCCGGACCCGCTGGCGGGCAACAAGATCGCGCGCATCGCGTGGGCGGTGTTCGGCCCGGCCGCGCTGGGAGAGCAACTTTTCGATCCCGAGACCGACGCGCGGCGCTATGACTGGATTGCGTTTGTCGATCCTGTTGCGATCGCCAAGGCGATACGGTGGCTCAAGGAGCATGTCGGCGAGAAACGCATCGTCTGCAAGGTGAACACCATGGTCGGGCTGGCGGAAGCGGCGGCGGGCGGCATTGGGCTGGTGCTGCTGCCGTGCTATGCCGGCCGCGCGGTTGCAGGGCTCGTGCAGCTCAGCCCGCCCTTGCCCGAGCTCGAGGGCGAGCTCTGGCTGCTCACCCATCCCGATCTGCGCAACACCGCCCGCGTGCGCGCGTTCCTCGACTTCTGCGCCGATGCGATCGCGCGCCGGCGCGAAATGATCGAAGGCTGCCTCAAGTAGCAGCGAGGCTCAGTTGGCGCCACCCGCGGCGTCCGCCGTCGCTTCCGCGGGGGCGGGCGTGGGCGAGGGCGAGGGCGATGGCCGGCGCGCACCGATCCCGGCCACGCTCATGCGGCGCGTGAAATCGCAATAGAGGAAACCCAGTCCCGAAACCGAGCCGCGGAAGCTGCGGTCGTCCATCCGCTCGAGATTGAAGCAGGGCTCGAACGGCATGCCTTGCAGCGACGCGCAGACCGACTCACCTTTGACTCGCAGCGTGCCTGCCGGGAGCCAAACCGCTTTCGTCGGTCCCGCGCCGCGGTGTTGGATTGTGCCGATGACCGAGCCGTCGGCGTAGATGCGACCTGCTCCGCGCGAGCCGTCGAAGCAACTGAAAGCGAAGAGCTTGCCCGCCACGAAGCGCCGCGCCGCGTCCGCGGTCATGGTCTCAGCCGATGCCGCCCCGGCAGCAAGCAACGCCACAACCGCTATTGCGAACCGCGCAAACATCCCCGTCCCCCTCTGCTTACCGTCACGACGGTCCCCGTAACCGTCGGTTAACCATATAAATCAGGCGCCGATATTGCCGGATTATGGTCAACGAATCCTGAACACCCTGGCCGACTCCGTGTGCCGATCGGCAATGAACCCGTAACGGAATCGATGCCGAGCAGCGAAGCAGGCACGTAGGATAAATCGCGCCACGGAACTCGGCAAATTCGCGCCACGCGGCAACCCACTGGCGGGCGAGCGGCTGTCGTCGACGGAGCGCTGGCGCGCGCGGTCGTTCCGCCGGCCTCAATACCATCCGCGTAGCGCACGTTTGAGCGTGATTTTGCAGGCTCTCTGAGCTTCCCGCGCGCGATGATCGGGCTCGCGCCGAATTGGTTTTTGAGGTGGCTGCCGGCCTCGAAGCAGCGGTGCGCAGCCGTGACCTGAAAGCCACGCTCGCAAAGAATTGCCGTCGCAGGCGCGCCCAAGACGCCAAGGACATCCGGGACTGGACTCGGATACCGCTTTCGTCGTCTTCCGTCGGCCGGGTTCACGCCGGCGCGGCCGCGAGCCGCTGCACCGGCTTCTCCACGATCGGCAGGTTGATGATGGCCGAGAGAACGCCGAAGAACACCCCGAGCCACCACACGAGGTCGTAGGATCCGGTGCGCGAGAACACGGCGCCGCCGAGATAGACGCCGAGGAAGCCGCCCACCTGGTGGCTGAAGAAAGCGATACCGAACAGCATGGCCATCCAGCGGGTGCCGAACATTACCGCTACGAGGCCCGAGGTTGGCGGCACCGAGGAAAGCCAAAGGAGGCCTGTGAGCGCGCCGTAGATCAGGGCCACGGCGGGGCTCGCGGGCAGCGTGATCAGAAACACCACGGCGAGCGCGCGGGCAAAATAGATGACCGCCAGGATGTAGCGCTTCGGCATGCGGCCGCCGAGCCAGCCTGAGAGCATCGCGCCCACGATGTTGAACAGCCCGATCACGCCCAAGGTCCAGCCGCCAACCTCGGCCGAGAGCCCGCGATCCATCAGGTAGGCGGGCAGGTGCAGGGTGACGAAACCAAGCTGGAAGCCGCAGGTGAAAAAGCCGAGCACCAGCAGAATGTAGGAACGGTGCGTCAGGGCCTCGGCCAAGGCTTGCTTATAGGTCTGCGTGTGAACAAAGCCGGACGTCGCCGCCGCGCCGTCGAGCTTGCGTGCCGGCGCATCGGAGCGCGGCGTGGCGATCGCAAAGGCGAGCGGGACCATCAGCAGCAGAAGGCCGGAAAAGATCTCGAGCGCGCTTTGCCAGCCGAAATTGTCGATGAGGCTCACGCCCAGCGGCGAGAACAGGAACTGACCGAAGGAGCCCGAGGCGGTGCCGGCGCCAAAGGCGAGCGAGCGCCAGCTTTCGGGCAAAAGCTTGCCGAACGACGAGATTACCAGGTTGAACGAGCAGCCCGACAGGCCGAAGCCGATCAGCACGCTGCTCGAGAGGTAGAGCATTCCGGGAGTTGCCGCGTGCGCCATCATGAACAGGCCGCCGGCATAGAGCAGCGTTCCGGCAATGATTACGCGCACCGTGCCGAACCGGTCGGCGATGGCGCCAGAAAACGGCTGGGCTGCGCCATAGAGCAGGGTTTGCAGCGCGACCGAGAGGGCAAACACCTCGCGGTCCCAGCCGTGGGCGGCGGACAGCGGCGTGAGAAAGAATCCGAGCGCCGAGCGCGGCCCGAAGCCGATCATGGAGATGAGGCAGCCGCACAGCACGATGATCGCGGGCGTGCGCCAGGAGGGCGGAGAACAGAGGACTGACGGCAGAGGACGGAAGCTTGCGGCCTCGGGTCTGGTCTCTTGCTGCACGCTGCTCTCGTCTGCTGTCTGTCGTCTGTCCTCTGTCGTCCGTCGTCTGTCTATGCCGCAGCAAGGCGCGGCACCGGCTTCTCCACGATGGGCAGATTGACCACGGCCGAAAGCACGCCGAACAGCACCGAGAGCCACCAGACGGCGTCATAGGAGCCGGTGCGCACGAATACGACGCCGCCTAGCCACACGCCGAGGAAACCGCCGACCTGATGGCTGAAGAAAGCAAGGCCGGCGAGGGTGGCGAGCCAGCGCGTGCCGAACATCAAGGCGATGATCCCGTTGGTCGGGGGCACCGTCGACAGCCAGAGCAGGCCCATCACCGCGCCGAACATTATCGACGTCGCCGCCGTCACCGGGAATGAGATGAACGCAAGCACCGCGGCCGCACGCGCGAAGTAGATGAACGACAGGAGATAGCGCTTGGGCATGACATTACCGAGCCAGCCCGAGGCCAGGGAGCCGACGATGTTGAACAGACCGATCGCCCCGATGGTCCAGGCACCGACCGACGATGAGAGGCCGCGGTCGACGAGATAGGCCGGCATGTGCACGGTGATGAAGGCAAGCTGGAAGCCGCAGGTGAAAAAGCCGAGCACCAGCAGAATGTAGGAGCGATGGCCGACCGCCTCCGACAGCGCCTGCCCGAGCGACTGCGATGCGACGCCGTGCGACGTGCCTGCCTCTGCCGGCGCGGTCGCGAGCGCGAGCGACAACGGCAGCACCAGCAGCATGCCGGCCCCGAAGACGAGCAGCGCGTTGTGCCAGCCGTAGGCGTCGATCAGCGAGACCGCCAGTGGGGAGTAGAGAAACTGTCCGAACGAACCGGCGGCGGTGCCGGCGCCGAAGGCGAGCAGGCGCCAGCTCTCGGGCATGAGCTTGCCGAAGGCACCGAGGACGACCGAGAAAGAGCAGCCGGCCAGGCCGAAGCCGATGAGCACGCCAGCCCCGAGGTTGAGCATGCCGGGCGTGCTCGAATACGCCATCAGCACGAGGCCGATGGCATAGAGAATCCCGCCCGCGCTCAGCACGCGGATGGTGCCGAAACGATCTGCGATCGCGCCGGCGAGCGGCTGCCCCGCGCCCCACAGAATGTTCTGGATCGCAAGCGCCAGGCCGAACACGTCGCGATCCCAGCCGTTGGCCTGCGACATCGGGGTGAGAAAGAACCCGAGGCTCGCGCGCGGGCCGAAACTCAAGAATGAGATCACGCAGCCGCACACCACGATCACCGCAGGCGTGCGCCAGCCGAGCGTCGAGAGGCGGGACGTCGAGGGAGTCAAAGTCGCCATGAGCGCGAACCCGTGTGCGCCGGGGAGCGATCTCCGCCGGCAAGACTCTCAAGATCGAACGAAATCCAGACGGCGAACGGCGGAGCAGAGCGGGTCGCCTTGAGTAGAGCGCTGGCTCTGCCGGCCGACACGCCAGCTTCCTTCCCGTTTGTGCTTGTACGTTGCCGCCCGCGCATCCCCAAACGAAAGTTACTCAAGCCCTGCTTCATTTGGCGCATGGCAGCCGAGCCGCGCGGGGCTGGAAATCAGACGGGACCGGTGTTATCTTTCGATTTGCTCGAATTGAGGATAACCCTGCGATGCCGGCCGCCCCGCCGGATATTTTCGTCCCGAAGATATGCTCAATATGAGTATACTCCACGTGAGGCCGCCATGCCGATTCTGCAAGCTTTTGGTCCTTCTGCACGTCGCCTGCCGGTTCCTCCCCCGGCTGCAAGTGCTTCTACGGCAGCCCGGCGATTTGGCGTGCGGCCGATGCCTTCTCTCGAATGGAATGCGCAGGTTGAGCGCGAAACCGCTCACCTCTACGACCGCGTCAAGGCCGTGATCCCGGCGATCGAGTGGCCGTTCTTCGCGCCCTACGTCAGAGCGATCAATGCGCTCAAGAAGGAGCGCAACGCGGTCATCCTGGCGCACAATTATCAGACCCCGGAGATCTACAATTGCGTCGCCGATTTCGTCGGCGATTCGCTCCAGCTCGCGCGCGAGGCGACCAAGGTCGATGCCGACATCATCGTGCAGTGCGGCGTGCATTTCATGGCCGAGACCGCGAAGATCCTCAATCCCGACAAGACCGTGCTGATCCCCGATCTCAAGGCTGGGTGCTCGCTCGCCAGTTCGATCACCGGCGAAGACGTGCGGGTGCTGCGGGCAAAATTCCCGGGCGTGCCGGTCGTCGCCTACGTCAACACGTCCGCCGACGTGAAGGCGGAGGTGGATGTCTGCTGCACGTCCTCGAATGCCATCGAGGTGGTCGAGAGCCTCGGCGCCGACACGGTCATCTTCCTGCCCGATCAATATCTCGCCAAATACGTGGCCGCGCACACCGGCGTGAAGATCATCTCCTGGCAGGGCGCCTGCGAGGTGCACGAGCGCTTCACCGCCGACGAGCTTCGCCAGTATCGCGCCGACGATCCATCGCTGCAGATCATCGCCCATCCGGAATGCCCGCCCGACGTGATCGAGGAGGCGGACTACACTGGCTCGACCGCCGGCATGATCGACTGGGTGCGCAAGCACCGTCCGCGTCGCGTGGTCATGGTCACGGAATGCTCCATGGCCGACAACGTGCAGGCCGAGCTGCCCGACGTCGAGTTCGTGCGTCCGTGCAATCTCTGCCCGCACATGAAGCGGATCACGCTGCCGAAGATTCTCGACAGCTTGGTCTATCTCAAGGAAGAGGTGGTGATCGACCCCGCGATCACCGATCGCGCGCGGCGCTCGGTCGAGCGCATGGTGAACCTGAAGCGCTGATTGCGTCGCTCCGCTGATTGGGCCACTCTTCTACTCTCGCAACCTCACGCGGACGGATGAAACCCTCCCTCCTCTGCCCCGATGCCTTTCTGTCGCCGCTCGAGATCGATGCGGTGGTCACGCGTGCGCTCGCCGAGGATCTTGGCCGCGCCGGCGACGTGACCTCGATCGCGACGATCCCGGAGGACACCAGCGCGCATGCGGTCGTGATCGCGCGCGCAGCTGGGGTGATCGCGGGCCTGCCGCTCGTCGCCGCCACCTTCGAGAAGCTCGCGCCTGGGATCGCGCTCATGGCGCACGCGCGCGACGGCGCAAGCGTCGCGGGCAAGACCGCGCTGATGACGGTCGAGGGACCGGCGCGCGGCGTGCTGGCGGCGGAGCGCGTGGCGCTCAACCTGTTGGGGCGTCTCTCGGGGGTGGCGACTGCAACCCATGAATTCGTGCGCCGCGTCGCCGGCACGCGCACGCGCATCTGCTGCACGCGCAAGACCACGCCGGGCCTGCGCGCCTTGGAGAAATATGCCGTGCGCTGCGGCGGCGGCTTCAACCACCGCTTCGGCCTCGACGATGCCATTCTGATCAAGGACAACCACATCGCGGTGGCGGGCGGCATCCGCGCCGTCCTCGAGCGCGCCCGGGCTTGCGCCGGCCACCTCGTCAAGATCGAGATCGAGGTCGATACGCTCGATCAGCTGCGCGAAGTGCTCGCGGTCTCCCTCGCCGATGCGGTACTGCTCGACAACATGGATGTGCCGACGCTGCGCAAGGCGGTGGAGATGGTGGGCGGCCGCTTCCCGCTCGAGGCCTCCGGCGGCATCAACCTCGACACAATCGCCGAGATTGCGAAGACCGGTGTCGACTACGCCTCATCGGGCTGGATCACCCATTCGGCGCCGAATCTCGATGTGGCGTTGGATATCGAAATCTGAGGCCGGCGGCTAAAGCTTCTTCGCCGCTTCGACGAGCTTGCGCGCGGATTCCTCGGTCGACTCCGCGTCGCCCCATTCGGGCGCGTCCTCGCCGTCGCCCCACGCGCGCGGCCGATAGAAGGTGTGGACGCCGAGCTTGTGCATCTTAGTCATCTCGCGCACCCAACCCGGCCGCACCCAGTAGGCGTGATAGTGCGTGGCCTTGCCCACCTCGGGCAGCCAGAGCTTGCCGTCGAGCATCTCGGTCGCGATGGTCTTGGCGCGCTCCCACATGTCCGGCTCGCGCACCACGTCGGGGATGCCGTCGCAAGCGAAGCTGAACTGGCAGGCGAGCCGGCGATGGGCGTTCTGGTAGACGACGCCGCACACCGTGTTGGGATATTTGCCGGAGAACGCGCGGTTGAGTATCACTTGCGCCACCGCCATCTGGCCGCGCACCGCCTCGCCGCGCGCTTCGAAATAGATCGCCTCGGCGAGACACTTCTCCGACTTGGCGCGGCCCTCCTCGTCGAGCCCGAGACGCTCGGCCGGGCTCATCGGGTGCTGGTCCTCGCCGGTGACCTCGCCCTTGTGCGCGACAGTCTGTCCGCCGCCGGTGCCGTCCTTCATGACGACACCCGGATCGGACGGGAGCGGCGGCAGGTCCACGCGCTCAACCGGCGGGTGGGCGCCTATGGACTCGTTGCGCGGCCAGACGTCGGGATGAACCGTCGCGAGCTTGACGTTCGCGCTGTTAAGCGCTGCGACGTCCGCCTCTTCGAGCTTCAGCCCCTGTTCGAGCTTCGGCTCCTCCCCGGGCGCCCACGGCTCGATGGCGCCGGGCTTCTGGCCCATGGGATCGCTGCCGAAATAGACGCGCGCTGCGCGCAGCGCCAGATCAGCGTCGGCCGGGGTCAATGTCGGGGCGGTCGCCGGCTTGGCGGCGGCTTTGCTCGCGGGGTCGTCCGTCGCCTCGGCGGCGGGCTCCTCGCCATCTTCGCGCGGTGGAGCGAGCACCGGATAGGCGGACTTCACGTCCGGACGGTTGGCGGTGATCTCGGTGGCGCGAAAGTCGCCTGCGCTTGCTACCACATATCGGGCGGGTGCCCCGGCCGGCTCCGCGGCCGGCGGTGAGGCGCTCGCTTCGGCGGTGAGCGGTTGCTCGGTCCCTTGTGCGACGTCAGGCGCCGCGGTGGATGCGGCTGGCGCCGCGGCTTGGTCAATCTGCGGCTCCTGTTGCGCCCGCGCCGGCGACTGCTCGCCAGCGAGCGGAACAGCCGCCGGCCGATCGGGCTTGAGCCGGTCGGCCTTGGCCGCAACGCGATTGCCGCTGCCGCCGCCGTAATCGCCCTTGCTGCTGCGGTCGAACACCGGACCTGCATTGCTATAGGCGCGGAAGCCCTCCTCGCCGAGAAAGCGCTCGCGGATGGCGCCTGTCGCAGTGCCGGGATCGAGTCCTGCCAAGGTATATCCCGGAGGCGGCGGCGGGATCGACGCGCCGACCGGCTGCGGAAGCGTGAACTTCGCCGCATGGATGGTGCCGAAGGCCGACGCGAAGGCGGCCTTCTGCGCGCGATCGACGAGCGGAGGAGCAACAGCGGACGCGGCAAGGTCGTAGTCGCCGACCCGGCCCGACAGCAGCACCAACATCACAACGCCGAGGCCGAAGGGGGCTTGCAGGCCACCCTTCGACCCTTTGCGCGATGCAACCATCAGAAGGCTTGCCCCCGCCCCTGCAAAACGCAACGCCATTGTCACGTCGCCACAAGGCGACGTGATGGCGCAAATGAGTCAGATTTTTTCTTATTGCAGAATTAACCTTGCGATGGCGTTAATCGGCCCGCGCGTCGCCACAAAGTTGCCGCGAGCACGCGGGCCGCCGCCGGCCGGGTAGAAGCAACCGAGGCCTCACATCTTCACGCCCTTCTCGGTGAAGAATTTCAGCGCGCCCGGATGCCACGGGATCGGCGAGTTCTTCGTCGATTGGTTCTCGAGCGTGATGCTCTGCGCCTCGGCATGCACGGCAACGAGCTCGTCGCGTTTCTCGATGAAGGTCTTGACGATGTCGTAGGCGACCTGGTCCGCCATCTTGGCGTTGGCGACCAGGATGTTCTGCACCACCGCGATAGCGTTGTCCTTGTCCTGGCCGGGATAGGTCTTCGCCGGGATCACGCCGGTCGTGTAGAGGTTGTTGTACTTCGCGTTCATCTTGTCGACCGCATCGGCGTGGTCGATCAGCTTGAGCTTCACGTTGGGCGTGGCGCCGAGATCGGTGACGGCGGCGGTCGGCAACCCGCCGACCCAGAAGAAGGCGTCGATCTTGCGGTCCTTGATGGCGTTGACCGACTCGGCGACGCCCAGCCGCTCGCGCTTCATGTCCTTGTCCTTGTCGAGGCCGGCAGCCTCGATCAGGCGAAACGCCATCACCTCGGTGGCGCTGCCGGGCGAGCCGGTGGAGACGCGCTTGCCCTTGAGGTCTGACATCTTCTCGATGCCGGTGCCATCGATGGTCACCACGTGCATGCGGTTGGGGTAGAGCACCATCAGGGTGCGCACCTCGACCGGGCTGCCCTTGAACTTGTCCTCGCCCTTGAGCGCGTCGAGCGCGGCGTCGACCATGACCAACGCCACCTCGCTCTGCTGCGAGCCGATCAGCTTGAGATTGTCGACCGAGCCGCCGGTAACGCGCGCCGTCGCCTGCATGCCGGGCACGTATTTCGACAGCACGTTGGCCATGCCGCCGCCGAGCGGATAATAGACGCCGCCGGTGCCGCCGGTTGCGATGGCGATGTTGAGGCCTTGGCCGAGCGCCGCACCAGCGATCACCGCCGCGCCCAGCGCGAGCGCCGCGATCACGAATCCTCTGCGTTTCATGGCTGACGTCTCTCCCTATTGCGGGCCGGTCGTTTGTGCCTGGGGCGTCGCCGGCTGCATGCGCTGTTTTAGCAGGACCGCGGCGGCAACGGCCACGCCAAATGTCGCGGTGTAGTTGATGTCGTGGCCGATGACGGCTTCCATCAGCGCCTCGAGCAGGCTCGGGAACACCAGCAACAGGCCCGCCAGCACCAACAGCGCGCGTTCGACCAAGGTGGCCTTGCGCAGCGCCCAGCCCTGCGCCGCGGCCGCCAGTGCTGCCAACCCGAGCGCCGCCTTGCCGGTGATCAACACGATGTCGACCCAGGAGCCGTCCTTGGGAATTTGGAGCAGCAGGCCGATGCCCTCGGGATCGAGCACGAACACGAACGGCACGAGGAACGCGGGCAGCGTGTATTTCCACGCCTGCAGTGTGGTCTTGTAGGGATCGCCGCCGGTGATCGCGGCGGCCGCGAACGGCGAGAGTGCGGTCGGCGGCGAGACCTCGGACAACACCGAATAGTAGAAGATGAACATGTGGGCGGCGAAGTCGGGCACGCCAAGCTTGATCATGGCGGGCGCGGCGATCACCGCGCAGATGATGTAGGAGGCGGTGACCGGCACCGCCAAACCCACGATCCAGACGATCAGCGCGGTATAGATCGCGGTGAGCAGCAGGTTGCCGCCGGCGTAATCGATCACGATCGAGGAGAACTTGAGCCCAAGCCCGGTCAGCGTGACCACGCCGACGATGATGCCGGCGGTCGCGCAGGTGGTCGCTGCGGTGAGCACGCTGGTCGAGCCGTCGGACAAGGCGCGCACGAGCTTCTTCGGCGTAATCGCGGTCTCGCGGGTGAGGAAGCTCAGGCCGAAGGTCAGCACCGTCGACCAGAACACCGACAGCGTGGGTGAATAGCCCCACAGCATGAAGATGATGATGGAGACGAGCGAGACGAAGTGGAAACCGTAGCGCTGCGTCATCTGCCGCAGCGTCAGCTCCTGGGTGAATTCCACGCTGTGGGCGCCGAAGCGCTTGGCGTCGAGCTCCACCATGAACAGCAGCGACAGATAGTAGAGGCAGGTCGGGATGGTCGCCATCCAGATTACGTCGAGATAGCTGATCTTCAAGAACTCGGCGATGAGGAAGGCGGCAGCGCCCAGCACCGGCGGCGAGATGATGGCGCCGAGGCCGCCTGCGGCAAGGAGCCCACCGGCGGCGTTCTTCTCGAAGCCCGCGCGCTGCATCATCGGATAGGCGACTGCACCGATGGTCACCGTGGTGGCGACGCCCGAGCCCGATGGTCCCCCGAGCAGAAACGAGGAGAGCACCACCGTGCGGCCGGCGCTGTTGGCCTTGTGGCCCATGAGCGCCATGGAAAAGTCGATGAAGAATTTTCCGGCACCGGAATGCTGCAGGAACGCGCCATAGATCGTGAACAGAATGATGAGCGAGGACGAGACGTCGACCGGAATGCCGAAGATGCCTTCGAGCGTGATGAACAGATGGCCGACGAGCTGGGAGACGTCGTAGCCGCGGTGCGTCCATGGCGGCGGCAGATAAGGCCCGAAATAGGCGTAGGCCATGAACAGGAACGCCACGACCGGAACGATCCAGCCGGTGGTTCGCCGGGTCGCCTCGAGCAACAGCACGATGAAGACCACCCCGAGCACGACGTCGAGATGAGTGGGCATTGTAGCGCGATCAGTGAAGTCCTCGCCGCCTTCGATGGCGTAGATGAGGATCGCCGCGGCGATCACTCCCGCCGCGATGTCCCACCATCGGATATGGTCACGGAACCGTGCCGAGAGCGGAAACAGCAGAAAGCTCAGCATCAGCACGAAGGCGACGTGGGCGTAGCGCAGCGGCTGGGTGGCGATGATGGGAAAGTCAGTGAACGGCCAGGCGCCCGCGATCGCGGCGTAGAGGTGGAATAGCGACATCGCCACCGCGATCGTCGTGACCAGCCGGCCGGCCCAACCCAAGAGGCGGTTGACCACCCCCTCCTCGGCCTCGACATAGGCCTCGGCCTGGCGCAACTGCTCCTGCGAAACGACGCCTGCGTCTGCCTTGACCGCGTCCTCGGACATTCTCGCTGCCTGCCTGTGTTCAGGCGTGCCCCATGCCACACGATAAGGCCCGCTCTCGACCCGAAAAGCCATCCCCTTTCAATGGCCATTGCGGGCAGGCGAACTGTGCGGATTCACGCCTGGCTGGCGGCATCCTTGCCGAGAGCGGCCTGGGCGGCGGCGAGGCGGGCGATCG